>JAZPZT010000085.1:0-107754 GCA_045544815.1 Acutalibacteraceae bacterium
TAGAACACCTGCCAACGGGTGGCGCCGACTACACGGGCGGCCTCATCCAGACTTTTCGGGATAGTGTCAAACAAGCCTTTGGATACGTAGTAGCCCATACCACTGCTGGCGCAGTAGACGATAATCAAACCGATGGGTGCCATCTCCATGGTCAAGCCCAGATTGGCAAACACCTTATAGATCAAAATCATCGTCAAGAAGCCGGGGAACATACCCAAAATCAACATCAGGTTCATCAAACCTTTTCGACCTTTAAATCGCAGGCGGGAGAGCACGTAACTCATCGACAGCACGAAGAAGGTCTGCAGCACGGCGGTACACACGCCCATAAAGGCGGTGTTTCCGAACCACCGCAGGAAATCCGTTTCGTTAAACAGGCGGATATAGTTATCCAGACCGAACTCTTTAGGCCACAAATAGCTCTGCTGCATCTTGGACTCCACACGGAAGGACTCCAAAACGATACCAAAGAAGGGGAACAGCCACACCACCGTGATGATAATCAGGACGATATACACGATGAGGTTGCTCATTCTACGACTGGCTCTCGCGCCTAAACCGGTCTTACGAATGCCGGTATTTTGTTTCTTTTTCATCAGCTATAGTCCTCCTCATTTCTGGTAGAGGGCATAATGTTGTAGACGATCAGCGATAGGATAGCCACCACAACAAAGACCAAAATACCGATTATCGAAGCTAAGTAATACTTACTTTCCGCACTGTTCAGCGTCATCTTATACAACCACGTGATCAATAGATCCGTCTCCGTGACCGATACGCCTCCGGCGGTGCCGATGTCGGTATTGATCAGCGGATTGTTATTGGTCAATAAGTAGATGACGTTGAAGTTGTTCAGGTTGCCGACAAAACTGGTCAGCAGATAGGGACCCATTACGAACATCATGTAGGGCAGCGTGATCTTGGTATACTGCTGGAAGGAGCTGGCACCGTCGATACGAGAGGACTCATACAGATCCTGAGGAATATTCATCAGGATACCGGTAGCCATCAGCATGATGTAAGGAATACCGACCCAGATGTTGATGACGATCACCAAAACCTTGGCCATAACGGGATCCTGCCACAGCGAAAACGCTTTCGCATCCAGCATATACTGCGGAATCAAATCCCACTCCAGCAGCAACTTGCCGATGATACCGGCAGAGTCGAACAACTTGGACACGTACATCAGAGAAACGAACTGGGGAATGGCGATGGTCATAACCAACACCGTACGCCAGAATTTCTTGATCTTAATGCCCTTTTTGTTGATCATAATGGCCACGAACATGCCAAGGAAATAGTTGCTGAAGGTGGCGAAGAAGGCCCACATCAGCGTCCAGGACAGGATCTCGCCAAAGGCCAGACCCAAGCCGCCCTTACCGAAATCCAGCAGCTCGTTAAAGTGCTCCAAACCAACCCAACTAAATAGGTTGGAATAGCCGTCGTGGGCGGCATCGTAGCTGGTGAAGGCAATCAGCACCATATAGATGATGGGCAGCACGGTAAAGGCCAAAATGCCGAACAGAGGCAGGCTGAGCAGGGTCTTGTGGAACTGATCGTCCAGCAAAGACCGCATATCATCCTTACCGCTCTTGACCTTCTTGCCCTTGGCGGTGATGTCCATGCAAATGCGGCACTGCTTGACCTGCAAGCGCCAGGTGTAGATGAAAGCGACGATAAAAACGATGGTCAGCAAGGCGTACAGCAACACCTTAACCGAGTCGTCACCCGCCACCCACACGTCGGTATCCAGCAGTTCGTTGTAGACGTTGCCGCCCTGCACGGTACCGACCGTCTGACCGGTCTGCAGGAAATGGCTCTTGGCGAGCCAATAGATACCGCCACTGGGAACCAGCATATAGGCGATAAAAATAATCTCAAATACTAAGAACAGAATACCGCGCAGCACCTGTCCATAGTAGAAATTGCCAAAGCCAAAAATCAGGAAAGAGAGCTTGACCGCCCAATTTCCCTTAGTGAACGTGGTGACGATATCCACCACTTCGTTTTTGATAGCCAAGCCGCAGTTCTTGAAAAAGCCCACGATACCGAGGCCGATATTCTTAAAAAACTGAGGCAGCATCACACAGAAGAAAAGCTTTATGTTATAGAGCAGTGTTTGAAATTTATTGAGTTTCAAATACTCTAAATCGGTTAATTTCTTCATAATCCTACGCACGGAACGCAGTCCCGTGCTATAACCCCCTAATGAAATCAAAAGGGCATTGCCGCCGATGATAGACCATGTCTTTGCGGCTCGCAATGCCCGTCTCACCCGATGGGTGGGGAAATCTCACGACTTCCCCACCCACGGATTATTCAGTTACGGTTAGGCGTAAAGGCAATTATTCGGCAGCCTTCAGAGTGATCTCGGCTTCCTTCTCGCCCTTCAGCACCAGAACGACCTGGTACTTGCCGTCGGCCTCGACAACGATGTTAGCACCGTTGAACTCAACGCCGAAGTTGTTGTCCCAAGACAGACCCTGACGAACCTTGAACTCGTTGCCGGCCTTCATATCGATGGCGACGGAGGTCCAGGTGCCCTCGGGGCTCTCGGTCATCTCAAAGTCGGTATCCCAGTTGGTGTTGCCAACGTTACCGATAACGGTCCAAGCACGTCTCTGCTCGGGAGTCAGCTTGAACAGCTCGTCGATAGCAGCCTTGTACTCGTTCAGAGCGGTCTGCAGATCGTCGTCAGACTTAGCAGCCTTAGCCTCGGCGCCCAGCACCTTGGCGATATCCCACCAAGCGCCATGGATCTGGCCCTGGGGAATGGCGTACTCGTTCTGCTTAGCCAGAGCGGCCAGAGAAGCGTTGGCCTGAACAGCGTCAGAAGCCTGAGCAGCCTTGTTGGAGGGGCCCCACTGGAACTGGTTGTAACGATCCATCTGGCAGGACTCGTTGGTCAGGTACTGGGCCAGCAGAGACAGAACGGCGGCGCGCTTAGCGTCGGTCTGGGGCTTAACGCCCATCAGCTTGTTACCGGAGTAGGAGCCCAGGTGATAGGACTTGCCATCCACCTCGAAAGAGGGCAGATCGGTAACGGCAAAGTTCTCGCCGAAGTGCTCCTCAGCGGCGGTGGCGTTCCAGATACCGGTGATGACAACGCCGGCGTCGGTGAAGATGTCAGCATTGGAATCGTAAGCGGTGGACTGAGCCAGCTTCTGCATACCCTTCATGGCGGCCAGACCCTCGGCAGAGTTCAGGGTATCGTCAACAGCGATGAACTCGCCGTTCTCGTCCATGGACCAGTTGGAATGGCAACCGGTAGCAAAGAAGAAGGAAGCGGTGTACCAAGCGTTCTCCAGAGCATAGCGGAACTTCACATTGGCCTTCTCACAGTCGGCAATGATGGTCTCCAGGCTCTCGGGATCGGAGACGATTTTCTTGTTGTAGTACATATAGTAGCCGTTATCGCTGGTCATGGGGTAAGCATACAGCTCGCCGGCCACGGTAGCGGCAGCAACGGAAGAAGCGTCGTTGGCGTTCTTGATCTCCTCGGCAGCGGTCTTGCCGGGCTTAGCCAGAGCGGCAGCCTGCACCAAGCGGGCCAGCTGGTCCTGAGCGAAGCAGTAGATGTCGGGAGCGGTAGCCACGTCGTTAACGACCTTAGAGCCGGCGTCGGCCTCGGTCACGCCCTCAATGGCGGCCTCAATCTTAATACCGGGGTTGGCTTTCTCGAAGGCAGCGATCTGGGTCTTGAACAGATCGGCAACGCCCTCTTTCTCGGAAACCCACATGGTGATCTTATAAGTACCGGTCAAATCGACGGACGGCTCACCATCGTCGGGTTTTTTGTCTCCGCCACAGGCAGCCAGGCAGCAGATAATCATAGCCATAGCCAGAATCAGAGACAGGATTTTGCTAAGTTTCATCTGATAGTCCTCCTTTAGATATAATTACTGAATTACGCCTCGTAGCGCAGTAGATATTATAGTGTTTATGCACAAATTTGTCAACAGAGATATCAATATTTAATTAAATTTCGTCAAAACAACCAAAAAACGGTGCCGAAATTCTTACGAATTGCCAATGGACAAAATCAAACGTTTATGTACTCACGGAAGGCCGGCAGCATTTTCCCTTCGTAGTCGAAGAGACACTGGTTGGCCCACTCGTTGGCGGTGGATTTGCCCTCTTCGTGTATGTACGCTTGCCCCGCCTCGGACGCCCAGCAGATTCCCTCGCCGGGCAGCCAAAGCGGCTCCCAATAGAACACGCCGTCGATCCCCTCCGCACGAGCCTGTGCGAGAAAATCCCGCACAAAAGCCGCCTGTCCTTCCGGCGTGACGGGATAACGCTCCGTAACCCCGGGGACGTATGCCCGCTCCGGGTCGATGACCAGACGCTTCTCCTCGCCGTCCAAACAATAGGGCTTTAGCGTAAACCCGTAGCCCAACTCCATCACCATTCGCTGCTTACCAAAGCGGCGGCAGGCGTCCAGATTGGCAAACAACTCATCGGGCGTGCCGTGCCAATAGGGGTAGTAGGAAGCGCCGATGATATCAAAATCCACACCGGCCTGCATAACAGCCGTGTAAAATTCTTGATAGATGGCTTGATCGTTGCTTTTCTCCAAATGCAGCACGATCTGCGCTGTCGGCGCCGCCTCGCGGCAGGCACGGCAGCCGGCGTCCAGCAGACGGCAGAGGTTACCGTAGCCGGTCCTCTCCCCTGCCTCGCCTTCCAGCTTGCCCAGAGGCCACAGAATGCCGTTGGTGATCTCGTTACCCACCTGCACCATTTCGGGCGGCACGCCCTCGTCGGCGGCGGCCGTCAGGCACTCCTTGGTAAAGGCATATACCGCCTCCACCAGTTGGTCGATGGTGTAATTTTGCCAAGCCTTAGGGGTGATTTGCTTGCCCGGATCCGCCCAAAAATCGCTGTAATGCAGATCCATCAAAATGCGATAGCCCTTGCTCTTTGCCAGCTTGGCCAGCCGCAGATAGCCGTCCAAATCGCAGGTGCCCGCCAGATACGGCGCACCCTCCGGGCTGTAGGGGTGATTCCACACGCGAATGCGCATATAGTCCACCCCGTTGGCACGAAAAGCGTCCAACGGGTCGATAGGAGTATCTCCATCGTAGTACACCGCGCCGTGGTCCAGCTCCTCAAAATAAGTGGAGACGTCTACACCGAGAATCATTGCTCTCCCCCTTTGTGAGGTGCGAATTGAATGGGCTCGTTGTCGGCGCCAAAATCGGTCACACGCATCCGCATATAGCGGTAGCGGAAGCGAGCTGCTTCGTTAAGGCGCAACACGTCCGCCTCGCTGCCGGTGAAATTGCACCTCAAGCAATAATATTCCTTACGACCCTCGTCGTAGAACATATCGATGTCAATATCTCTCATAAAACAAGAGGGACAACGGTAATTCAGTTTGCCTTTTGTAGCTTGAGCCATGTTTTCACACCTCCTTTACTAATGCTCTTGCGCAATGCTAAATGGTAAACGGGAGAGAAGGCGATACCCTCCTCCACCAGAGCCACGTCGTTGTCGCCGCCCATCTCCACCGCCGTCAACACGTCGGGGATGACCACACGGGCCACGGTGGCATTCTCTTTTTCGATCTTGCGGCCGAGATAGCCGTAGGTTATGGATTCCTCGTCCACGCTCAGCGTCAGGCGGCTCATATCCGCTTGATACTCGGTGGTGCCGAATGCGCCGGTGAAGTATTCCTCAAAGCACACCTCTTCGCCGCCGATGTCGTTGAGGATCTCACGCTCGGTGACCACCACACCCTCACCCTCAAGGATGGTGAAAGTGGAGCGAATCACCACGTCCAGTCCGCCCAGGGTCACCGTCACCGGATCGGCGGTCAGGCGCACACCGCCCTCCACCTTGTCATACACCGCCATGGTGCGGCACAAGCACAGGTCGGCACTCTCGCCACGGCAGGTGACCTTGCAGGACTTGATGGTGCCGGCACCGGCATAGTGGGTGAAGAAGCCGGCGCGATAATTGATCTGTATCAGATAAGGATAAGACGCGTCGTACACGTTTTCGGTGCCGATACCCGTCTTTTGGGGAATGCGTGCCACGTAGGGGCGCAGGTCGATCATGGCACCGCCTTGGTTAAAGTCCAGGCAGGTGCGCATGGCAGGGTCAGCGTACCAGAAATACTCCTTGTTGCTGCCGTATAGAATATCCTTCCACAGCGCACATTCTCCACGCCGATAGTCGGTGTGGGTGGCACGGTAATGGTCTGCGAACTCGCTCATGGTCATGTCCACCAGTCGGCCTTCCTCTTTCAGGCGGCCGTAGTACCGCATACCGTCGTCGTAGGATTTGGCCAGCAGTTCGTAGGGTGCCTCCCAACGGCCGCGGCGATTGAGCCAACCGGGGCCGACGAACATCATATTGTAGCTGTAACCGTCGTTGTACTTGGCCAAATGGTGGTACTGGTCGATTAGATTGTAGAGATAGGGATACTCGTATTCCCCCTCCTCGTTGTAGTAAATCATACCGCGCAACACGTTCTGGGGATGGGTGCCGAAATTGGAGCCGTTGCCGTCAAAGCAGGCCATCAGGTCACGGGATAGATGAGGAATGGCCACGATACCGCTGTCATCCGCCGCATCCTTGGCAGGACAATGGGAGTTGACCTTGGAGGGAATCCAGGGATTCCACGGGCCGCCGTCCATAAAGGTGTACCAAGAATTGTTGCAGGTGTGGTAGGCCTTGGGGCCCTCCTCCCAGCAGGTGGCCACGGCGCATTTCACCGTGGGATAGTGCTCCTTGATGTAGTTGATGGTGAACGCATCCAAGAAATAACTACTGGTAGAGGCAGGATAAAAGCCGAATTTCTCGTAGAACTTGCCGAATACGTCGTCCACGATCTCCGCCTTGCGCGCCTCATCGAACATCCAGATACAGAAGTCCTCTGTGTGGTACTTGGCCTTAAACTCGGGGCAGGGCAAGCCCAGCAGGGACAGACCGATCTCGTCGCCGTACTCCTCGTGTTCTTTTTTGGCAAGGTCGATGATCACGTCGGAGAACAGCGAGGCGTAGGTGATCTGAATGGTAGTTTTCAGCCCGTATTTGTGGGCGCAATCCTGCTGGAATCGGAAGATGTCCAGCGACTCATCCCGCACGCCCTCTCCTTTTCCCAGCGCCTTTTCGGCGTATTCGGGGGAAAGCTCGGGGCGGTGGATAATATTGACAATCAGTTTGTCTTTCATAGGTCCTCCCTTATCACTTGAGAATGACACTGGTCTGTCCACTGACGGTCAGGGTGGTCCCCTCCAGTCGGGCGGTGCCTGCGCCTATGCTGTCGCACAGTGTCGCCGCACCCACCTTGGCCAAATCCATGGTCAGCTCGTTGATGTCCGTATTGTGGAAAAGATACAGCGTCTCGCCGCCATATTCGATGGCAAAGCCGCCAAACCGCTTTTCACCGCAGTCGATGGCGGTGTATTTGCCGCGGGCGATGGCCTCGTATTTGTGCCGCAGGGCGATCAGGCGGCGATAATACTCGTACATACTGCCCTCGTCCCCCACCTGCTGGGCCACCGTGCTCTGTATCTGGTTGGCGGCAGGATAGGTGGAGCCGATGGGGTCGCGCACCCCGTCGTCGTCACCCCACAGCATAGCGAGACGGCGATTGGCGTCGGTGCTTTCGCTGCCGCGAGAGCCGCGCATACCGATTTCCTCGCCGTAGTAGATGACCGGCGAGCCGGGAGCCAACAGATAGAGATTCGCCGCCATACGGGCGTAATTCTCGGTCACAAAGCAGCCTGCGATACGGTCCATATCGTGGTTGGATAGGAAGAATTGCGGTATGGCTCCGTCGTGCTTGCCGGCCACCTTGCTCTGGTAGGAGGCGATACGGGAGGTGTACTTGTAGATGTTGTTGCCCTTGGCCGCCGTGGCGGCAAAGCCCTCCGCCTGGGACATGGCAAAGTCAAAGCAGTTCATGGCCTCGTAATAGTCCAGCACCTCCGTCTCGCCGGACCAGCACTCGCCCACGCAGTAGATGTCGGGCTTACTCTTTTTCAGCTCATCCACGTACCATTTCCAGAAATCCACCGACTTTTCGGTGTTTCCCATATAGACGTACTTGACCGCGTCAAAGCGGAAGCCGTCGATACCCAAATTCAGATAGTATTTGGCGATATCCAGCGTCGCCTGCCGCACCTCGGCATTATCAAAGTTGAGTTCCGGCATATCACCGGAGAAATTGCACTCATACCAACAGTCGATACCGGCGATTTTCTGATAGATGATACCGTTTGCCTTCTCGGCGGTGGTGGCGCAGGAATAGTAGTCGTAGTACGGACTCTCCGTGTCCCCTGCCTTACGCGCCTGCTCGAACTTCACGTACCAGTCGTGGGACTTGGAGGTGTGATTGATGGCCAAATCCAATATCAGTTTCACGTTGCGCTGATGGCACAGCTCCACCAGTTCCTTCAAATCCTCCTCCGTGCCGAAACGCCAGTCGATTTTGTAATAGTCCTTGGCATCGTACTTGTGATAGGAGGGCGAGGTGAAAATCGGAGACAACCAAATGCCCTGCACGCCGAGGCTCTTGCCGGAGTTGATATTGCCGTCATTCAAATAATCAAAGCGATTGATGATACCGCGCAGATCACCGATACCATCGCCGTTGGAGTCCGAAAAAGAGCCCACAAAGATCTGATAGAACGTTCTGTAATTGTCGTCCACAGGGTCGGCCATAGGCGGCAGAGCGTCGTCTCCGTTTTTTATCCATTTCGGCACCAAAAGCACCCCCGTCACCACAAGGATAATGGCTAACAGCACGCAAATGGCGGCTATCCAAACCTTTTTATTTTTCATTTCATTCACCCGTTTTGCTCATAGAATTTAACATCGCGTCGTCGATCTTTCCCCACGCGTTGGGGCCGGCGCACTTGACGTAGAGGCCTACCGTCACCACGTCGTCCGCATCGAAGACGATATCCTCGATCCACGCCGTATGCCATTCGTCATACACCGTGATGGTGGCAGGCTGCTTCTTGACGATTTCGCCGTTTATCTTTACATAGGCATAGATGTCGGTCGCGCCGCCATCACCGCCCATAATGGAAATGCCGTATTTATAGGTGCCGGCCGGCAGGTCGGCCACCTGCTGCTCCAGCGTAAACTCCACCGCATTGGCCGCCGCACCCCAGAAATGATAGTGCTTGGTGCCGGTGACCGAGTCGGTGACTTTGTCCTCCACATACAGTTGGTCGAAGGTGCCGATGGCGGTGGCAGTCCAGCCGCCATCCCCCTCCTCAAAGCTCCAGTTATCGAGGAAATTGTACTCCACCATCGACAGAATGCAGTTCACGTCCTGTCCGTCGGCCTTGCCCTTGATGGTGTGCTTGGCCACGCCGCCGGCCTTAATAGCCGCCTCGTCGATGGTCTCCCACTCCACAGGCACCGCCACGCGAGAATTGTCCAGCATAACGGCGTCCACCGTCTCGGGCAGCGCGATGGTGCCGTTGAGGTCGCAAATGACCTCCGCGTCCTCCAGAGCGTCCACGCGATTTTCAATGGTATTACCCTTTTCCATCAGCGCAAACACCTTCAGCGCCTCGGTGACCTTGCCGTCGGCGGTAAAAAAGGCCTGATTGTCCACCGCACAGCCGCCGTACCATTGTCCTGCGTCCTCAGGGTCGTACTCAGCGGCGTAGGAGCTGGCCCAACCGGAGCCGTGGCGCTCCCATAGGGCGGCGTTGGTTTCATAGTTCTCGGTACCCACCGAAATCCACGTGCCCTCCCAATAAAAGACACCGATGGCACCCGTGGTTTTGTTCACCAAAGTGTCCACCACGTCCCGCACCAGATTGGCCTGCCCCTGCATAGTCAAGGGATAGTCCTGCACAAAATTGCCGCCCTCTCCGATGGTGTTGCCGCTGAAATCACTGTCCTCCGCTGTGAAGGCATAGGAGGTCTCCGCCACCATCACCTTTTTACCGTAGGTTTCGGCAATATCCGACAGCACCTTGGCCAGATTCTCGTAAGTGCCGTGCCAATAGGGATAGTAAGAGGAGGCAAACACGTCGTAATCCACGCCATAATAGTCCAGGTTCTTGCCGTAGCTCACGTAGCTCTCGGCATTTTCGGGATTGGTGAAGTGCACCGCCACCAAGGCATGGGGACACACCTCACGCACCGCCTTAGCACCGGCGGACATCAGTTGGGTAATCTTCTTCCATCCGCCCACAGAACTGCTGCTCTCGCCGCACATGGCGCCGGTGGTTTCGTTGCCGATTTGCACCATACCCACGTCCACACCGGCATCCACCAGTTGTTGCAGACAATCCTTGGTGTAGGCATAGAGCGCCTCGGATTTCTCGTCGATTTTCATGCTCTTCCAGGCCTTGGGCACCATCTGCTTGGCAGGGTCGGCCCAAAAGTCGGAGTAATGGAAGTTGACCAGCAGTTTCAGCCCATACCGGGTGGCACGCTTACCCACGGCGATGGCGTGGGCGATGTCGCAGTTGCCGCCGCCATAGCCCTTGCCGTCGGCATTGAAGGGGTCGTTCCACACACGCACACGGATGTAGTTAATGCCGTTATTCCGCAGGATCTCATACACGTCCTTTTGGGTGCCGTCGTAGTCGTAATATTGGACGCCCGAAGCCTCCAGCGCAGGCACGCAGGAAGCGTCCATACCCATAATGAAATCGTCGGGGAGATTCTCCACCTTTTTCACGTACAGGTCATCCGAGGCAACCGCAATCTCTGCCTCGTTGGGTTTCCAACTCTTATTAACGCCATCCTCGTCCGATTTACCGCAGGCAGAGAATAGGCTCAAGCACAAAGCAGAGGCCATCACCACCGCCCACAGTCGGAAAAAACGTTTCATAATACATTCTCCGTTTCTGCCTGCGGCCGTCACCGACCGCAGGCGTAAAATCAGGGAAATCAAATCAGTTTATCGTTCACGTACATACGGATGCCGATGCCTTCCACCGTCACCGCACCGCTCTCAGAGGCCAGCACCTTACCACCGGCACGGGTGGCGTCCGCCACCAGATTCCACTCACCCTCCAAGGTGTAGGGCAGGTTGGTATTGTGAGGATTGAGCACCGCCAGAGCCTTACCGCCCTTGCCATCGTCATACTCCACCGTCACCAGACCGCTGCCCAGTTCCTTGACCTCCACCTTGGTGGTGGGATTGGTGAAGATGGCAAACTCCTTGCGCATCTCGATGAGGCCCTTGTAGTACAACATAGTGGTGTACTCACGATTGCCCTCTTTGAGCACCGACCAATCGATGTTATTGATGGCGTCACTGGATTTATAGCTGTTTTCGTCGCCGTCCTTGGTGCGCAGCATTTCCTCGCCTGCCTGCCAGAAGGGAGTGCCCTTGGCAATCAGATTGATGGCGGCACCCAGATTGTTCATACGGTTGCGCTGGTCGTCGCTGTGGTCGGGATTGGACAGCAGCAGCTTATCCCACAGGGTGTTGTTGTCGTGGGCGCTCATATAGTTGATGACCATACTATTCGGTACACTCCAGCCCTGACCGGCACCCTCGCCGCCCTTAAGGCCGAAGGCGATGTCCGAGAAGGTGCTGCCGGCCTCACCGCTGATGAAGCCCTTAGCCTCTTTCTCAAACACGCTGCCCTTAAGGCCGTCACGGATGACGTCGTTGAACACCGCAATACCGCCGATGGCATCGCCGGTGGGCACAATCTGCCCAATGTTGGTCTGGTTCGCCTGCGCGCTGCCGTCGTTGGTGGCGCCCATGGTCCAGCCCTCGCCGTAGATGATGGCGTTGGGATTGATGGTGTGAACGGCACTCTCCACCTCCTGCATGGTCTGCAGATCGTGCAGACCCATCAGGTCAAAGCGCAGACCGTCCAGTTTGTATTCCTTGACCCAGTAGGCGGTGGAATCTACCATAAATTTGCCGAACATATAGCGTTCGGAAGCGGTGTCGTTGCCGCAACCGCTGGCGGAGGAGTTGGCGCCCGTAGAGGTGTAGCGATAGTAATAGTACGGCACAATGCGGTTAAAGGAGCTGTTGCCGTCGTAGGTGTGGTTGTACACCATATCCATCACCACGCCGATCCCCGCTTCGTGGAGGGCCTGCACCATCTGTTTATACTCACGGATACGCACCTCACCGTTGTAGGGGTCGGTGGAATAACTGCCCTCGGGTACGTTATAGTTTTTCGGGTCGTAGCCCCAGTTGAACTCTGCATCGGGATTGGTCTCGTCCACGGTGGCGTAGTCATAGACGGGCAGCAAATGCACGTGGGTGATACCCAACTGCTTCAGATAGTCCACACCCACCGGCTGGCCGTGCTCGTTGACCAAGCCGCTCTCTGTAAAGGCAAGGTACTTGCCACGGTAGTTGGACTCTGCAATCTTGTTGGAGAAGTCGCGCACGTGCACCTCCCAAATGATCGCCTCGGAGTAGGAGGAGATGGTATCCTTCAAATCTGCCTTATTCCAGCCCTCGGGGTTGGTTTTGGACAGGTCCACCACCATGCCGCGGTTGCCGTTGGCACCTGCCGCCTTGGCGTAGGGGTCCACCGCATCCTGCGTACCCACCGAGGTGGTCACCGTGTAGGTGTAGTAGGTGCCGTGGCCGCAGGTCTCGGTATAGGACCACACGCCCTTATCGCCGCGCACCATATCCACCGACTTGTAGGCGTCGCCTTCGTGTCCTTTTTCAAACAGATTCAGCACCACTTTCGACGCCGTGGGCGCCCACACCTTAAAGGTGGTCTTGTCGCCGTGGATCACAGCACCCAGGTCATCGCCGTCGTAGTGATACTGCTGGGCAAAAGCCTCGCTATCAAAAATTGCGGTGGGCACCACCGGCTTGACGCCGTAGCCATCAATGGAGATACGATAATTCTTGGACAGATCCAATTCCTCAGCGGTTTCGATATAGCCCATCGCCGCAGAGCGACCCAAAGTGGACAGGGAAGCAATCGCAATCTCACGGTCGCCCTCGTACACCTTGATTTGGCTCAAATCCGAAATCGTCACTTTAGGGGTGACACGATATTGGATTTTCTTGGTATCCACCATACCTGCCAACGTAAATTTCTTAATCATATCCAGCGTCTTTCCTCCGTCGCTACTCGTATACTGGTCCGCCTCACCGGGCTTAAGATAAATAAAGGTCTCCCGACCCTCGATGACCGCAAAACGGTCCTGTTCGTAATCCTTGGTTGCGTTGCCCCAAGCGGTGCCGCCGGGATCGCTGCACCCCTTACGGACGATAAAGCCGACCTCCTGCACCCCTTCGGGGATGTTGATGATGGCCTTGGCACCGTATTCGCACTCATGGAACAGATAGCCCTTGCCGGCGGTATCGCCCCACCAGGCCCACACGTCGCAGTTCTCATAGGTGCCGTTATAGCGCCAGTAGAAGGTGATTTGGTTATAGCCGTCCACCAGCGGCTCAGTATATTCCTGAACGGGTTGCTTGTTGCCTGCGTCGCCGTTGTCGTCGTCGGACGGTGTCTTACCACAGGCCGCCATCGTCAGCAACAACACCAAAATCGAAATGCCTGCCAGCAGGCGTTGCACGTTTCTATGTTTCATATGTATTCCCTCCATTCGTTATTTCGCACGTTTGGTTTTCCGCGCCATGGTCAGCATGGCATTCCGCAGTTTAGCGGTGTTGTAGCGAGGGCTTATGCGCCAGGACCAATTCCCCTCAGCGGTAGCAGGGGTGTTCATACGCCCCTGTTCGTTGGTCAGTTGCAGATAGTCCTGCATGGGCACGATGGCCAGATTGGCGATACTTCTTTGCGCACACTCGATCACGTCATAGGTGCGGCTCTGCCCCGTCACGCGTGGGCACTCTCTGTTAAATCGTTTGCGCGCTTCTCCGGACAGATTGCGCAGCCACGTACGGGTGCAATCGGAATCGTGAGAGGAAGCGTACACCACGCAGTTGGCGGTGGTGTAGCATCTGGGTAAATACTCGTGATCGGGATCGTAAAAGGCAAAATGCAGCATCTTCATCCCGGGGAATCCGGTGTCATCCAGCAACTCGCGCACGTCGTCGGTGATAAAGCCCAGATCCTCGGCGATGATTTTCGCCTTCGGGAACGTCTCCTTGATGGTGCGAAACAGCGCAATACCGGGAGCCGGATCCCACTTGCCGCCACGCGCCGTAGTGTCGCCGTAGGGCACATTATAGTATCCGGCAAATCCGCGGAAATGGTCGATACGCAGAATGTCGTACAGACGAAAGGCAGTGGCGATACGCTGAATCCACCACGCAAAGCCCTGCTCCTCCATCAGCGCCCAGTTGTAAATGGGGTTGCCCCACAGCTGACCGTCAGGGGAAAAACCGTCCGGCGGACATCCTGCCACCACGGTGGGATTGTAGTTCTCGTCCAGCAAAAACTGCTCGGGCGCCGCCCACACGTCCATGCTGTCGTGGGCCACGTAGATGGGCATATCTCCAATGATACGAATGCCCTTGCTGTGGGCGTGAGCCACCAGCGCATCCCATTGGGTGAAAAACTCAAACTGCACCCAGCGCCAGAAAGACATCTCCTCCTCAAACGCCTCACGCTGTGCATAAGCTCGCGCATATTCCCGATGGGATTCCTCCCACAGCGTCCACGGCGCATAATTGTAGTGAACCTTCAGCGCCATAAACAGGGCGTAATTCTCCAGCCAAGAGGCATTCTTGCGGACAAAAGCTTTGTAGGCAGGATTCGGCACAAAACGGCCGTGCGCCAAACGGAGCGCGGCATAGCGCGCTCCGAACAACCATCCATAATCCACACGCGCCCCATCGTGACGCTGTTCTTTTAATTCTTCGGCGGTGAGCAAACCCTTCGCCGCCAGCAGATCCAAATCCACAAAATAGGGATTGCCCGCCACGGAGGAGGGCGACTGATAGGGGCTGTCACCGTAGGAGGTGGGATTCAGCGGCAACACCTGCCAGCACGTTTGGCCGGTGGCATCCAAGAAATCCACAAAGTCGTGGGCCCCTTTGCCAAAACTGCCGATACCGTATCGGGAAGGCAGACTGCTAACCGGCATAATGACGCCCGTTTTATGCCGAAACCCAAAGTTCTTAGTACATTCCACAAAAAACGCACCCTTTCATGTGAGTTTATGTATATTATACCATAAATTAACCAACTTGCAACCTTTTCGTTGCAAAAAATCATCTTCTACGGACTACCGATCCATCACATATATACACCTTTGGCACAAGAGCAATCGCTATTTATTTTTGCCCTAAAGCAAAAAAGCCACCCTCACGGAAAACCGTGGGGGTGGCTGAGAACTCTGATTCATCCTCCCTTACGTGCCAATGCACAAAGAGGGACGCCTACTCAAAACCCTTTATCGTCCGATCACTCCTCTTTGGGCTCGTAATTCTCTTTCGGCTCGATGGTGAACGTCATAGCCATGCTCTGGTGCACCGAATCGCCTGCCGCCGAGTAAGAATCGGATTCGTGCTTGGTGACCGCGACACCGTCGTTTTTCACGGTAAAGGTATCATAGGCCGCCTTGAGAGTTACGGTGATGACGGCACCCTCTTGGGTCACGTCCAGAATCTCCACACTCTTGCGCTCCATATGGGGCAGAGTGAAATGGGTCATAGGCTGCAACTCGTAGCCAACCAGACCCTCGTCGTGGTCAAACCAAGTGCCCTCCTTGTCGTAATGGTAGGCCCAGTTCATAATCAGGCAATGGTTGTCCACACTCATTCCTCCTCACTGTCGTCCGCTGCCGCATAAGCGCGAAATTTCTTCTTTTCCTCATCGCTGAGGGCGTCGTAATGCTTAAGCAACTCGTATACGTCCGGACCTTTCTGCTCTTCACCCGACTGCTCCGCAATCATATCCTCAAATCCCGTGGATACGATCGCCACAGGCACGCCGAACATACAGCCGCCCAGCAGCAACATCAGCGTCGCCAAGCCTTGACCGATGGCAGTCACGGGCTGAATCCCCGCATCCTTGCCGTCGCCCATCAGCACCTGAAAGCTGTACCAAATACCGCTAAAGCCGTTGTTGAACACCTCGGGCTGTTCCTTACTCTCAAAAGAGTACATCAACACCGAACAGATGACAATCATCACGCAGATGGCAATAATCGACAGCGTAATCTGCCGCTTTTTGGCCTGAATGGCGCGGCCAAAATTGGCAACACCGCTGAGGTAGCGGCTGGCCTTCACCAGACGCAAGATCTTACACAACTTAAAAATTTTCATAATGCCGGTGGCGGTGGGCATATTCGCCACAAACACCGGCACGATGGACAGCAAATCCACCAGCGACATAAAGGAGAAAATATACTTCATTCTCGCCTTGTCGGGTCGCATATCGGGGTCATCCATGGGCGCCGTCCAAACACGCAGCACGTACTCCACGGCAAAGAATATGGCGATAATCACCTCGGAAATGTGGATGAATTGGTACCAACCCGCCGACAACGGGAAGGTCTCTACCAAGATAAAGGACACCGACAGCAGAATCATCACCACCGAGAGGATGTCATACACCTTGGAGGGCACGTCCCCTTCTTGCCCCTTATCAATGATTTCGTTGACACGTTTTTTGACCCTCTCCGCCTTTTCGTGGAAGGAGTTGGAGGTCTGAATGTGCTCCGACAATTTGGCCAGACGAGCCAATTTCACCAACTTAATCAAGCGCAGGAAAGAAAGCTGTTTGGGAATCTGATTGAACAGGATGGAAACGATAGACAGCACGTCCACCAGCGAATCGAAAGAGGTGACGTACTCCTTTATCGCCGCAAACTTGCTTTCGCATTCGGGATAGGCGTATTCGCACACCCACAGCCGCAGCAGATACTCCACCACAAAGATACCCACCACTACGCTTTCAAACACTTCCAATCCGTGCTGAACAGGCGCGGGGACGCCGATGAGCTCGACCACTACCGCCACCGAGGACAATAGCACCAACCCACAGACGAGAATATCCACCGCCAGCGACAACTTGTCACCGGGCGCGGCAGGGCCCAACACCTCATAGACACGCTTCTTAATACGCTGATACTTACTCATAACCTTCCTCCTTTTCAGGAATGTTTTCGTCCTTAGAATCGAATCAGGTTGCCCTGTAGCATAGGCAAATACTCCTCGCGGCAGGTGAGGAAAATCACCTGATGGCGCTTGGCACACTCTTGGAGCAGCAGGCAGGATTGTTCCACACGCTCATTATCCATATCGTTGAAGGGGTCGTCCAGCACGATAACGCCGCCGCCATCGGGGAAAAGATGGTCCAGCACCGCCAGACGGAATGCCAGCGACACCGTCTCCTTGGTACCATCGGACAGTTTGCCGTAATCCAGCAAAACGTCACCACTGTAAATGAGCATATTGAGTTTCTCCGCCTCAGGGAAATCGGAGGAAATGCGCCCGTCGGAAATGAGGCCGAGATACTGCAGGAAGCGGTCCGCAATATCCTGCGTGGGATTGTTGTGGACATTCTCTTTCTGCGCTAAGAACACCTCGTAGATGTGCTTCCAGTGGGCCAGTTGCGCCTTGGTCTCCTCCAGCTTGCGGCGAGCTTGCTCCTCGTTGGCAACAGGATCGCCGTCCACGTCCGCCGTAGCGCTATCCAAGCGGCTTGCCGCCTCCGTCTTGCCAGTGAGCGCCCGTTCGCGCAGCTCCTGCCGGCGCTTCATCTCCGCCTGCAGAGCAGCCAGATGGGCGTCAGGGTCGGGAATACAGGCGTATTCCGCAGGGATATCCTCTACAGAAGCCGCCGACTCCTCCGTTGTCTTGCGCTCGGTTTCCAAATCAAAGGCCTTGGCCTTTAAATCGTTGATACTGCCGTATTCGGCGGCATAATTCTCCAACAGCACCTCGTTACGGGTGATGAAACTGCCGACGTCGCCGCCGCACAGGGCGGCAATCTCCGCCTCGATGGCGGCCTTATCCCGCACCGTAGCCGGCGCCGCCGCCACCATCTCGTCCAACTGCGCCATAGACAGCGCACCCATCAGACGAGCGATACGATTGTTCGCTTGTTCAATGGCAAGCTTAGCCGCCTCCACTGCCTTTGCGTGGCGTTCCAGCGCCTCTACGCTCTCGGCACCGTACTTGCCGAGAATGGCGGCAACGGTCTCTTTGCAGTCCGTCATCTGCGCCTCCACCGCCTCCACGTCCACGTCCGCAGGAGACAGACGCATTTCCATCACACCGGGCACGGTAATCCGCACCGCTTCGGTGATGGCGGCGTTGCCATCGGTCAGCGATACGGCCTCACCCGTACGCAGGGAGGTGATTTCCACCTCGTGACCGCCCAACGTCCGTACGGCGGCGGTGAGATTCATGCCGCACAGTTTATTTTCCAGCATAGCCAGTTCGCGCTGTGCCCTCTGCACCTGCGCCAATTCGTCGGCATCGGGACAGGCCGCCTCAGCCAATCTCAAGTCCTCGGGCGTGATACGGGCACGCTCCGCCTGCACCGCCGCCTGCAAATCCAATGCGTCACGATAGGCCTTTTCTTCCTTCAAAGCGCGCGCACGCTCCACGGCGGTTGCCAGTTGCGGCCACTTGCCCAGCACCTCCGCCACCTTAGCGATATCCCTTGCCAAGCGGTCCAGATTCTTCTTGCGCTCACCCTGCGCCGCCAGACGGCCTGCGTAGGTGTTAAACTGCTGATACGCCTCCTCGGCGGCACGGGCGGCGGCATCTTTTTCGTTATACTCCGTCACGGCGTTCAGCAGTTCCGTCTCGGCACGGGAGATACCATCCAGTGCGTCCGCCGCGTTCTCCCAGCCGTAATATGCCACCAAAATCTCGCCCAAACCGTTGGACCAACGCCCTGCCTTATGGATAGGCGCGCCACGGTCGGCGTCCCAGTGCTTGCCCTCGATGGCGGCGATACGGTCCACAATCGCTTGCTCGATGACGTCCATAGGAATACCGTCGCTCTCGGCAAAAGCCCGAGACACCGCACCCACTATCTCCTGCTTGGTCTCCTTTTTCTCCGTGGGATCCAGCAGATCCATCAGCGCGCGCTCGGTAGCGCTCTGCGAGGTAAACAGCAAATCCTCATACACGCCTCTGCCGTATACCAGCACCTCTTTGAGTAGCTTTTCCACTTCCTCAGGGTCACGGATGGTACCGTCGGGCGTGGACAGACGGCAATCCGCGCCGACACCCCATACCTTCGACAGAGTATAGGTACCCTCGTCCGTCTCAATAGTCACCTTGCCGTCGATGAAATCGCCCACGACAGAGCGACCCTTCTTGACAGCAGGGAAATACAAATTGCGAAACTCACGGTCACTGCGATTATCCAATTTGGCACGCTGAAACAGGGTGGCAAACAGCAGATTTACCAAGGTGCTCTTGCCACTCTCGTTTTTTCCGAAAATCACGTTAATGCCGTCGGTGAAGGACACCATACGGTCACGGGCGCCGGCAAACTGCTCGCAGGAAACTTTGGTAATTTTCATATCACTTACCCTCCTTCAGCGCTTTCAGCAGCTCGTACACCATCTGCGCCTCTTTCGGCTCGTCCAGCAGCGCCGTCAGCAGGCCTGCGGAGAAAGAGGTCTCGGCAAACTCTGCCGCCACCACGTCGGCGGTGATACGCTTGCTCAAATCGTAGCAGTGATAGGTGCCCTCCACAAAACGGCTCAGCGCCGCCTGCAAAATCTCGTGGCGGCGGTCGTACTCCTCGATGGTCACCGCACCCGACAGAATCAGATCCACCACGCTGTTGTCCGCCAAATCTGCCAATTCACGGCTGAGAATCGACTCAAACTCGCCTGCGGTGACAGCGATTTCCTTGCGGTAGAAGCGCAGGTTGCCCGTCACCACTTTCTTGGCACGCACCGTCTTGTTCTCGCCGATTTCCACCACAAAGCCCAGTCCCTCGGTGTTGCAAGACACGTCGGTCTGCACGTGGGTGCCTGCGTTAAACACGTTATCGTTGACGGCGGCATACTCCGTGGTCAAATGACGAGGGAAAGGCACGTGGGTATGGCCAATCAGCCACGCATCCACGGGGATGGCGGCCAACTCGGCTCGCTTCATGGGGAAATATTCGCCCTTGTCGTCCAAGGATTCGCCCTCCACCGAGCCGTGAGCCACGCCGATGTGATAGACGCCACTCTCCATTTCCACGTCCTTCATCCAGCCCAAATGGTTCTGATTGGGGACAGAATGCTTGGTTTCGCAAAAAGCAGGATACAGGCGCACCGCCTCCCCATTCACCGTCAGGTCGTAGGGGCGAAAGGCACTGAGCAACATCACGTTATGATGGGCGGCCATCTCGTCGCGGAAATAGCGCCACACCTGAGCAGGACTGCTCTCATCGTAATAATCGTGGTTGCCGGGCAGTACCGCCACAGTGCCCTCGAAGCCATCTAAAATGGCCAATAACTGCTTAATCTCCTTCTGCAGGATACCGGTGGTTTTATCAAACAAATCGCCCGTAATGACGAACAGACCGCAGCCCTCGTCGTTAGCGGCGCGCACCATGCCCGCAAAGGCATCGATACGCGCCTGCGACAGCACAGCCGCCTGCTCGTGGCCGCTGTATTTCAATCCGATGTGGTTGTCACCCGTCACAAAAATGCGCAACATACCATTTCTCCTTTACCGTTCCGCCCTATGAAAAGGGGCGATTTGCTCTGTCTTAATTTACTGTAGCATAAACAGCGCCACTTTTCAACCCTGATCATCGCGGCATAAAAACGAAAAACCGCCCTGTGCCATCAGCACAGGACGGTTTTTTCACTTACTCAAACAGCGGATACTTATCGCACAGGGCGTCCACGGCCTTGCGCACAAACTCAGCGTTGGCGTCGAAATCACGGGCCACCAAAGCCATCAGGTGAGCCACCTCCACCATATCCTCCTCTTTGAAGCCGCGGGTGGTCACCGCCGCCGTACCCACGCGGATACCGCTGGTGATGCTGGGCTTCTGAGGGTCGTCGGGGATGGCGTTCTTGTTGACGGTGATACCCACCTCATCCAGACGGGCCTCCATATCCTTACCGGTGATGTCCATCGGGCGCAGGTCAATCAGCGCCAGATGGTTGTCGGTGCCACCGGACACCAGGTCAAAGCCCTCCTCCAGCAACGCACGGGCAAAGGCTTTGCTATTCTTCAGCAACTGCTCCTGATAGGCCTTGAACGCGTCGGTGAGTCCCTCGCCGAAGCACACCGCCTTGGCGGCGATGATGTGCAGCAGAGGACCGCCCTGAATGCCGGGGAAAATGGCCTTATCAATCTTCTTGGCAATCTCCTCGTCGTTGCAGAGAATCAAGCCGCCGCGAGGGCCGCGCAGGGTCTTGTGGGTGGTGGTGGTCACCACATCGGCATAGGGCACAGGGCTCATATGCAGGCCTGCCGCCACCAAGCCGGCGATGTGGGCCATATCCACCATCAGATAGGCACCCACACTGTGGGCAATCTCTGCCATCTTGGCAAAGTCAATCTCACGGGGATAGGCAGAAGCACCCGCCACAATCAGCTTGGGGCTGTGCTCTTTCGCCAGACGAGCCACCTCGTCGTAATCAATGCGGCCGGTCTCGGCGTCCACGCCGTAGGACACGAAGTTGTAGTACTTACCCGACAGGTTCACCTTGCTGCCGTGGGTCAGGTGACCGCCGTGGGCCAGACTCATGCCCAGCACGGTATCCTCTGCCTGCAACAGCGCCACGTACACGGCGGTGTTGGCCTGAGAGCCGCTGTGGGGCTGTACGTTGGCGTATTTCGCGCCAAACAGCTTGCAAGCGCGCTCAATGGCGATATTCTCCACCACGTCCACGCACTGGCAACCGCCGTAGTAGCGGCGGGCAGGATAGCCCTCGGCGTACTTATTGGTCAGGATGGTGCCGGCCGCCAACAAAACGGCCTCACTCACCACGTTTTCGGAGGCAATCAACTCGATGCCACGGCGCTGACGGTGGTACTCCGCCTCGACAGCGGCGCCAATCTCAGGGTCAAAGGCAGACAGAGCGGTAATGGTATCCTTAATCATAGCACTTTCTCCTCTTTTGGGATTCCTTGACAGTGTGTCAAAACTTAGCGCTAATTATACCACACCCACCCGATACTGTCAATGCTTACACCACGATTGCTTCAAAACCTGCCGCTTTCAGCCGTTCTGCCATGGCCAGCGCATTCTCTCGCTTGGCATAAGCCCCCACCTGCACCCGATACAGCACGGGCGGCACGTAGGTCACGCCCAACAATTCGCACAGCGCCTTGACCGTCTCCTCCGCCATCTGCTCCATGCCGCCGTTGTGGAACCGGCGGCAATCCTCTGCATTGTCGTGGAAGAAGAGTTCGTCGTACAGACAGGTCATCTTGGTGGCACGAATCTCATACAGATCGGTGCGCACCTTCACCTTGTGGGTGTCCACACTCTTGCGATATTTGCCGATGACCGCCGCCTTCGCCTGACTCTTCTTGTCCGACCAGCACATGGTCATAGAATAGCGACCGCCGCCTGCGTTGGTATGCGCCACGTAGTAGAGGTCAGCGTCCCAAGCGTTGGCCTCTGCCACACGTTTTTTCATCGCCGTAGCACCTACGGCGTCACGATAGCCACGCTTTACCTCCACGCCCAGCGCCTTCATACGCTTTTCCACGATGTCCATATAGGCTTTGCAGTGAACGTTTTCGCCGCAGCGCACGGGACACTCCGTGGGATTGTCGTACTGGTGCGCCGCCGCAGACAAATACAGTTTCTTCGCCATTATTCCGTCACCTCCTCTACCTCAGGTAAACCGCCCACGCTGGTCAGCAGCGACAACACGCCTGCCAGCAGAGCGGCAGAGCCTACCATCAGCCAGTTGACCTCATCCAGCATAGCGGCCGTGCCGATGGTAGCCACCGCCGTCTGCGCCACCGTTTTCACGGCGCGCACTGCGGCGGCTTTCCACCACATTTTCGTCTTTTTCTTCATGCTCTCCCCTCCTTTACGCCAGACCCAGTTTTACAGCCATATACGCCACCAACACACCCACAGCGGCTAAAATGGCCTTCTCCACAATCCCTTCCCATCGTTTTGCGGGTTTCAGATTGATGGCCTTTACCTCGGTCTTGATCTCCTTAACGTCCTCATCCATATCCATCTGCTTTTGAGCGATGGCGGCCACAGAGGTGACTAGTTGGGTCATATCCTCCTGTCGCTCCTCCACCATTCTCAGCCGATGACTGTTGGATTTGGAACGATCCTCCACTGCGCACAGACGGCGCTCCAGTTCCACCTCGTTCATTCAGCACCTCACGCCGTCACGGTGGTGTCGATATTATTCACCGCCAGCGACTGTGCACCCACGGTGGTGATGGGACGGTTGACGATGTTGTTGGTAAACAGATTGTGGTTGTAGCCACTGGCTTCACAGATGGCATCTCGGCCGGTTCCTGCGTTGTCGATGTGGCAGTTAGCAACAATCACGCCGTTTGCCTTGACGGAGATGGGATATGCGTACACACTGCTGCACGTCATCGTTACGCCTTGCACAAGGGCGTTATCTTGCTGGATGGCCACACCGCCATCCAGCTGACAGTTCACCAATCTTCTGAGCAAAGTGCCGGACAAGGGCATACCGTCGGTGATACGAACTCCATCTGCATTCACCATCTCAATGAACGTGTCCTCGACCTCGGTAGCGCTCACGATACCTTTCGCCTGGCGTACGCCCGTCAATCGACATCCGTACACACGGATGATCGGTATGCCGTAGCAATAGACAGCACCCGTACCGGGGTTTGTGCTGTCCAAGCCTGTGTTGGTCATAGTGCAATCACGAATCACGAACTCACCACCGGCCAGATATACGGCACCGTTACCGACGTCCTTGATGATATTATTCTCAATCACCACAGAATCGTCAGCACCGGTAGCCACGTAGATACCCACAGCCTCTGCATTTCGAATGGTATTGCCGCGCACCACAACGTCCGTATGGGCACCCTCCAGGCTAATACCTTTGCCGTTTGCACCGTGCAATTTGCGGCAATCGGAGACGTTGTTATTGCTGATGATGACACCTACTTTCGGGTAGTTGCCCGAATCTTCAATGCCAACGTTACATCCCGTGATGACGTTGTCAGCGATGGTCACGTTGTATACGGCACAGCCGTTGCTTCCGGCGTACATACCAATGCCAGTTCCCTGCATATTTAAGATGGTGTTGTTGGCGATTACCACATCACGCACGGGAGAAATCATACTCTCCACTTCAATACCTGCGCTGTGCTTTTGGATGACGGTGCCATCTTCCAGTACCTCATCGGGGGCAGAGCTGTTGATGGTGTTTCCGGTGACTGTCACACCAACGCAACCGCTGCAAATGGCAATCGCACCGCCGCCCTCACCGGCGCCGGGGCAGCCCACAAGATGGTTATTCGCCACCACTGCGTCGTGACACGAATCCAGATTGATCGCCTCGTCGCCCACGGTAATAAATTGGCAATCTGTGACGGCAACTCGTTTGCAATACATAATATCGATACCGTGAGTTTCTTCTCTAACGCTGTCACCCTTTGCCGGGTGAGAAGCGTTTGCCCACGGATTGGGATCGTGGAACGTCAATCCCACGAAACTGACGTCGTGCATCCAGTCCTCCTCTGTGGCTGGTACGATCGGTTTGGAGTCGGCATCTGCACCAAACCAAAGGCGAATGGCATACCATATCTTGTTCGTGTTTTCCGCATAGCTGTCCAAATACCGAATGGTAGTGACGTCACGTCCGGCACCGCACACACGCAATCCGCCGCTGCCAAAAGGCATAGCGATATACATGCCGTTGCTGATACCGTAAGTGCCGGCAGGGAAATACACCTCGCAGGGCAGCATCGTCTTGGCTTTGTCAAAAGCGGCAAGAATAGCGGCTCTATCATCGGTCACGCCGTCACCCACTGCGCCCATATCGCGGACGTTGATGCGATGATAATTCCCATTCTCCACCGCCTGCATCACCGTCTCGGCGCTGTCGGCATAGCTGGCACACTGCACCACGTAATGGGAGCACTTGTTTACGGCATTGGCGGCGCCCTGTGCCGATAGCGCCGCAGAGGCCGCCGCATTCGCCGCCTCGGTATTCGCCGCCTCCGCCGCGTCTGCCAAATCAGACGCCTGTTCGCAGTATTCTTCCGCCTTTGCGGTCTGTTCCTCCGCCTGCGTCACGCACGCCTGCGCCTGCTGCGCTGCGTCCAGCGCCGCCCACTTGTGCTCAGCCGCCGCAGAGACCTGGTCGATGGCGAAATGGTAAACTTCCTCCGACTTCATAGAGTGTTCCAACGACCTTTCCTCCGCCTTTTTTGCCTCTTCCGCATATGTCTGACAGGCATACACGTTCTCCAACGATTGCGCCAGCGATGCCTCGGCACGGTCGGCGCTATCGGTGGCCTCGTCCGCCGCCTGTGCCGCACGAGCCTCTATCAGCTCCATTTCACTGATAGAGGGGCGTGCCGCAGGAATGGCGCAAATAGCGGCATCCACCTCGAATACCATAATGGCAGACTTTTTTATATACTGCGCCGTACCATCCACCGCACGCAGCGTTGCCCACAGTTTGCCCGGCAACATGGTGTGCTGTCGCAACACCGTCCAGGTCAGGTAAATGCCGTCCTCTCCCACGCGCTTTTCCAAAGGTGCGATATCAGTGAGGCTGTAATTCAGCACCTCCTCATTCTCGACGGTATAGGTCTCTTTGGTCACCGATTCCTCGGTGTTGACCGCCGCCTCCTCCTTCATTTGAGAGGAGCTGCTATGGGTCTGCACCACCTGACGGCTTTCTCTCGTGGTGATGCTTTCGGGGTCAAACGCCATATCCAGATGAAAACTCCAGTTTTGATAGGCTTCCCAGCCTTCGCCACAGAGCCAAAACTCTCTGGTCTCGCTCTTGCCTTCGCCCACGTAGGCGACGTGCTTGTCCCCGTCAGGAATGGACGCTATCCAGTCCTGTACTTTAATCATCCATGACTCCTTTCTGTCCTCGGGGGAATCTTGTCCATTCCACCCACAGACACCGTTACCTCCTTCCATTGACGGGAGCGGTGGGAACCAACACCGCTCCAACGAAAAAGCAACCGCACGTATCGTGCGGTTGCTGTTCCACTCTCATCGGGTCACAGATTTCCTGTTCCCCTACTTCTATTGTATACGAACATTTGTTCTGTGTCAATAGGTTTCCCCTATCTTTTTTAGCCGCAGCCGTGATGACCGCCCTTACTTCCGCAACCACAGCCGCCGTCGCCCTCCATGGCAGGCGGGAAGAATTCGCCCACAGGGAAGCTCATCTTGTGGAAGAGGTCGCAGGGATTCTCGGTGGTGGGGGTGCACTCTTTATTGGGCATACAATAGTCATAGACGGGCATCAACATCTGCACGTTGCGGATGAGTTGCACGATGGAGAAAATACCCAAGGTGACCACCACCAACTTACTGTCGGAGCAGTCCACAAAGTTACCGCCGTAGCGGCCGCAGAAATGGGCAGGGATACAGCCACAGTCGCCGCAATCGTAGCGGCACCGCTCGCAGCATTCCACCAGCTTGCCGTCCAGCACCACCGGCTCCGCCACCTGTACGCAGCAGCGGGGCATATTTTTGGTGGGCATCTCCTGACGGTCGCAGGCGTCGGGCGTGTACTCGCTGTGGAAAACACGCACGTGCCCCTCGCTGCCGTAGAGAATCACCTTTTTGCGGAACACGCCTACGCCGTGGATGGTGGTGCAGGGACAGCCGTGACCGCCGTACACCTCCACCTCCACGTCGAAGAAGAAGGTGAGGTCACAGGAATAATAGCCACGGTTAAAGGGCAGCGCCTCCACGTCTATGTAGGTGGTGATGACCTGCGCCTTTTTGGCACGGATACCGCTGGCATGGTCCACCAGCATTTGCTCCCGTTCGGTGAAGAACAGGCGCATATTCTCAATGCAATCCTTGTCACAACAGCTGTCGTACACCCGCCCTGCGTCTACGCAGACCGCCTCTTTGCATCCGCCGTCGCGGATATATTTTTCCGCCATACGCATAGCCTCCAATACAGAATTGTAAGCGATGGCGGCGTGCGGCACCGCCCTTGCTCCACTATCACTGTATGCTGCAGGACTCCGTTGTGTGAATGAGAAATTTGGGCATTCGCCTGCGGCGAAGCCCGTCGAGATTTTGCGGCGTTGCCGCAAAACTCGCTGAGAAGTCGCCCACACACCCAATAGGGGCTTGCTCCCGCCGTTATCGTATTCACACACAATTCAAAAGGATTATCCACACAAAAAAAGCCGTGGTGCCATACGCACCACGGCTTCTCTCATACCTTTTCCAGTTTGGCGTAGTTCGCCATCACTTTTTTGCGCCCTACTTTGTCAAAATCAATCACCAACAGGGTATCGCCCGACATAGCAGAGGCACTCACAATCGTACCCGTGCCGAAGCTGGCGTGCTTCACCACGTCGCCCACCGCAAAGCGGCAGGGGGTCGCAGGCACGGCATGGGCGGTCTTGCCCACCGTCACCTGCGTACCTGCCCCCACGGAACGGGGCGCAGGCTTGGTGATGGCGCTGTGCTTGGTGGTGGGATGTTGCGGCGCCGTATAGGTGTAGCCGCTACTCTGTCCACTGCGGCCACTCTGACCGCCACGGCTACCGCCATAGCCGCCACCGTAACCGCCGCCATAGCCGCCGAAGCCGCCAAAGGAGGTCTGTCCATACCGACTGCCGCCGAAATCGCCGCCAAAATCGCCATAGGATTGACTGCGGTCGATCTCATCCGTCAAACCCGAGGGAATATCCTGCAAAAAGCGGGAGGGCGCATTCCGATTGGTTTGGCCGTACAGCATACGGCTCTTGGCACGGGTGATGTACAGCTCCTCCCGTGCACGGGTCACCGCCACGTAACACAGACGGCGATCCTCCTCCAACTCAACGGGGTCGAACATGGTCTGATAGCCGGGGAAAATGCCGTCCTCAAAGCCGGGCAGCAGCACCACGGGAAACTCCAGACCCTTAGCGGCGTGCATGGTCATCAGCACCGCCGCGTCTGCGTCGGCGTCGTAGTTGTCGATGTCGGTCATCAGCGCCTGTTCCTCCAAGAAGCCGGCCAAATCGGCGTAATCGTCGCCGCAATTCTTCTCATACAGACGGATGGAGGAGGACAATTCCTCCAAGTTCTCCACACGGCCCGCCTCAGCGTCGCCCTGCGCCTGCCACATGGCGAGATAGCCGCTCTTTTCCAGCATATCCGCATACAGAGTGTGCAACGGGATATCCGTATTCTCCGCCTCCTGCCGCAATTCCTCAATCAGCGCCACAAAGGCGGCGATCTTATTCGCCGCACGGCTCAGGTCGGGATAATCGGCGGCGTGGCTGAGCACCTCGTAGAGGGAAACACCCAAACCCGAGGCAATCGCCACCGCGTTGTCCATGGTGGTGTCACCGATACCGCGTTTCGGCTGATTGATAATGCGCCGCAGACTCACCACGTCGTCGGTGTTCTGAATCACACGCAGATAGGCCATGGCGTCCTTCACCTCAAGGGTGTCGTTAAAGCGATGACCGCCGATGATACGGTAGGGCACGCCGCTTTTCACCAGCGCCTGTTCAATCGCGTTGGACTGGGCATTGGCACGGTACAATACCGCAAACTCGCTGTATTTGCGGCCGCCTGCCACACCCGACAGAATCACTTCCGCCACGTATTTGCCCTCTTCTTCAGCGTTATCCAGCGTCACCAAGCGGATGGGATCGCCCTCGGGATTCTGTGTCCACAGAGTTTTGCCCTTGCGCCCCTTATTCTTGGCGATGATGGCGTTGGCGGCGTCCAAAATCCGCCCCGTAGAGCGATAATTCTGCTCCAAGCGAATCACACGGCAGCCCGCAAACTGCTCCTCAAAGGAGAGGATATTTTCGATGGTGGCGCCACGGAATTTATAAATACTCTGGTCGTCGTCGCCCACCACGCAGAGGTTGCCGCTGCCCTGCGCCAGCAGGCTGATCAGGCGATACTGTGCGTGGTTGGTGTCCTGATACTCGTCCACCATCAGATAGCGAAAACGCCCCTGATAACGAGCCAAAATATCGGGGCAGGTGACGAACAACTCCACCGTTTTGCTCAATAGGTCGTCAAAGTCCATGGCATCCGCATCCGCCAGTTTTTTCTGGTAGAGGGTATAGGCTTTGGCCACCAATTTCAGGCGAATATCAAAGCCATTGGCGTGCCGTGCCTCATACTCGGGCGGATCCACCAGCTCGTCCTTCGCACGGCTGATTTCGCCGAGTATGGCCTTGTGTCCCAAGGTCTTTTCGTCGATATTCAGTTCCTTCATACACGCCTTCATCAGGCGGCGGCTGTCGTCGGTGTCGTAGATGGTGAAATGCTTGGAATATCCCAGCCGCTCACCGTCACGGCGCAGAATCCGTGCGCAGAAGGAGTGGAAAGTGCCTGCCACCACTTCTTCGCCCTCCTGCCCCAGCATACGGGACAGACGCTCTTTCAGTTCCCCTGCCGCCTTGTTGGTAAAGGTGATGGCGAGGATCCGCCACGCAGGGCACGGGTCAACGGCGCACAGGCTCACCAATTCGCCGTCCAGCGGCATTCTGCCGTCGGCGCACAGCCGCATTTTCTCCTCCTGCGTCTCAGTGAGACGGGGGATAAAATCGCTGTTATAGCCACAGCCGAAGCGCACCAAATTGGCGATACGGTTGACCAGCACCGTGGTTTTACCGCTGCCTGCGCCGGCGAGGATCAGCAGAGGGCCTTCGGTATGATACACTGCCTGCCGTTGTTCGGGATTCATCCGCGCAAACTGGCGGTCAATAATCTGCCGCCTAAGCGATACAATTTCAAAAGGTGTTAACATAGTATCATCCTTAAAAATGAGTAATGAGAAATGAGGAATGAGGAATGATTCAAGCCGGCGCCGTAGGGGCGGGCGTCCTCGACCGCCCGACAGCCTTCCCCTTGAGTGGAAGGTGTCTGCGAAGCAGACGGATGAGGTGTAGCGTCCGCAGACGGCGTGCCTCCCTCTTGACAATCACTCCCATGTCTGCTACACTTGCAATAAAGACACCGTTTATGTAAGCGTATCCCTCGTTTGGTTTGGGGCGCTCCAGGCCGTTCATTCGGTCGGCGGTGTCTTTTTCATATCCACCGATAACAAGAGGCTGAACGGTTATTCCGTCCAGCCTCTTGGGCTTATAGGGTAGAGTGACCAATCCGCATTCCGCCTCAAAGTGCAACTTTGAGGTCAAAGATTTTAGAAAGAAAGGAATTTGTCGCCCTGGCAAGGCATAAACCGCAGTGAATACTGTATGTATTCACGAGGATTTTAACGAAGATAGGGCGAAAATTTCTCTTTCTAAAACGGATTCGGATTTGTTACTCTGCCCTCAATCATCCAAACAGAGTCAGCAATACACCTGCCGCCACGGCAGAGCCGATGACGCCGGCCACGTTGGGACCCATAGCGTGCATCAGCAGGAAGTTGGAAGGATTGGCCTTCTGACCCTCTTTCTGTGCCACACGAGCCGCCATAGGCACGGCGGAAACGCCGGCCGCACCGATGAGGGGATTCACCTTACCCTTGGTGATGATATACATCAGCTTGCCCAGCAGCACACCGCCGGCCGTACCGAAGGAGAAGGCGATCAGACCCAAGCAGATAATCAGCAGGGTGGTGGGACGCAGGAAGTTTTCCGCATTGGCGGTCGCACCCACGGTGATACCCAAGAAGATGGTGACGATGTTCATCAGCTCGTTTTGGGCGGTCTTGCTGATACGGTCCACCACACCGCTCTCGCGCATCAGGTTACCCAACATCAGCATACCGATCAGGGGAGCCGCAGAGGGCAGCAGCAGCACGCAGATCACCGTCACGAGAATGGGGAAAATAATCTTCTCGGTCTTGGAAACCACACGCAGCTCGGTCATAACCACCTTACGCTCCGCCTCGGTGGTCAGGGCACGCATAATGGGCGGCTGAATGATGGGCACCAGCGCCATATAGGAGTAGGCCGCCACCGCAATCGCACCCAAGAGTTCGGGCGCCAGCTTGGAAGTCAGGAATATGGCTGTCGGGCCGTCCGCACCGCCGATGATACCAATGGCGGCCGCTTGTTTTTCTGTAAAATTGATGCCCCATTCTTCCGCAAAGGGCAGCAGATTCAGCGCACGGGCGCCGAAATAGGTGAGGAAGATACCCATCTGTGCCGCCGCACCCAGCAGGAAGCTCTTGGGGTTGGACAGCAAGGGGCCAAAGTCGGTCATACAGCCGATACCCAGGAAAATCAGGGGCGGATAGATACCGAACTTGACGCCCTGATACAGATACCACATCAGACCGCCCTGCTCAAAGTGCTGCCACTGGGGCACGTACACACGGCAGGCACCGCTGGCGTCCGGCTCGCCAATCATCGCGCAGGTGTTGCCCAGCTCGAGATACTTCTTCTCCACACCGGCGGCATTGACGTAGGTCTTCACCTCAACGGGCTGACTGCCGTTATAGATGACGTATTCCTTGCCCTCATACTCCACGATAGCGCTCGTAAACCAGTCGGTCTCGCTGACGGGATACACCTGCTCGTAGGTGCCGTCCATATAGTCGAAGCATTCCTCAATGGTGAAATCCACCAAGCTGTTGCGCTGAGGATCCATGATACCGCCCAGGGGCAGGTTAACCAACAGCATACCAAAGGCGATGGGCAGCAGCAAAAGCGGCTCAAACTGCTTCTTAATCGCCAAAAACAGCAGCACGCAGGCCACACCGATCATAATCAGGTTTTTCCAGCCGCCGCCCTCAAAATTAAACAGACGAGCCAAACCGGAATCGTTCCAAAGAGAAACAAAAGCGTCTAAAAACTGTTGCATATTCTTTTTCTCCCTCTATTACACTTTGTGAATGCCCTTAACGGCGTACTGAGTGCCCTGAGGAGCCATGCAAGCCACGGCGGCGGAGATGACCGCCACCTCTTCGGCAGGGATACCGCCGTCCACGTCGGGCTTGGAAGAAACCTGCTCGGTGTTGCCCACGATGGGTGTCTCTGCCGGAACGGGAGCGGGCACCACCACGGGGGACGGAGCAGGCACCGTCTGCTCCGTCTCACGGGACATAACGGCACCAAACACCTTAAAGATACCGGTCAGCAGCAACAGCACCAAAAACACCACCGTAAAACCGATGGCGATGACGGAACCTGCATCTGCTAAGATGGACACGTCGGCGCTCAACATACACATATGCGTTACCTCCAAACTAAAATCACGGCTGAAGGCGGCTCAAAAAAAGCCCATCCTCACCCATATTAATATCTTACTTTGATTATACTACCGTCCTACGTAAAAAGCAACCGCTTTTTTCCTTTTTTCGCCGCTATTTTTCATCAAAAAGCGGCCCTTCGCCGCATAGCGAAAGGCCGTTTTTACATTCCATCTTAAAACCTCTGCAGGCGCTTCTTGAGCCCCAAGCGGTCTAAGCCCACAGCCACGGCAATGTAGGCGATACCGCAGCCTACCACCTGCACGGCGTTGAAAGAGATACCTGCCACAGCGCCGATGACCGCGGCGGGCCACGCACTGCCGCCCAGCACCAAAATCACCATCTCCGCCACATAGTAGCCCCCCACGCAAACGAGACCTGCCCACAGAGGCGCCAGCCAGTTGCGACGGCACAATATCTTTTCTTTCTTTGCAGTAAAAAACAGCACCATTACCGCCTTAATCAGCGCCGTAGGCAACGCCCACATCGCCGCGCCGCTAAAAACATCCGCCAGCACGCCACCGACAGAAGCCGCCGCCACCGCATAGGGCGTGGGCAGCAGCACCGCCGCCAAATAAATGATAGCGTCACCCAAATGGATATAGCCGCTGGCGCCCACGTTGATATGTAAAAAGGTGGTTGCCAAACAAATCATCGCCGCCATCAAGCCGGCTAATACAACGTTCTTTTTCACCAATTATCATCTCCGCTTAGTTTGTATAAAAACGGCTCGAATGCGATACCGTCCTGTCCGTTTTCTTGCCACTGCGCTGTCGCTTCAGTGGTCTCGCACACGAAAGCGGCGGCTTGCCCCACCGCATCCACCAGCGGCATACCGCGCAACAGCCAACCGCACAGCACCGAGGCAAACACGTCGCCCGTGCCGGCAAAATGGCGGTCCACACGATATCCGCGCACCCAGATGGGCTCGGCTTCACCATCGCTCAGCACGCAGTTTTCGATGAAGTCACCCGACTCCACTCCGGTAATCACCACCGCACCACAGCCGGCGGCCAAAATCCGCCGTGCCATCTGCGTCACCGCCTGACGGCGGTCAGACGCCTGCATGACAGCGTCATAGTCGCTGCCCGTCAGCAGGCACGCCTCGGTGAGATTCGGTGTGGCTACGCTTGCCAGCGATACCAGCCGTGCCATAGCAGGAATCAATGCAGGCGAGCAAGAGGAATACAGCCGTCCGTTGTCCGCCATGGCAGGATCCACCAGCCGCAACGCCCCTCTATCACGCAAACGGCGCAAAAACGGCTCCAAAACATCCGCCTGTCGCTCGTTACCCAAATAGCCGGTGTAACCGCAATCAAAAGTGAGCCCCAAGCTCTCCCAATGGGCGAGGAATCCTTCCATATCGTCGGTGAAATCACGCACCACGGGATGGGGATATCCCGTATGTGCCGACAGCACCGCCGTAGGCAGAGGGCACACCTGCACGCCCATCGCCGACAAAATCGGAATGGATACGGTCAGCGAGCAACGCCCGAAGCCGGACAAATCGTTCACCACCGCCACACGCTGTATCGGTGTCATATCCCTCTCCCCTTTCTCAAAAAATCAAACATCGTTCTCCATACCAAAAGGACGCTCCATCAGTTGCGCCAGCGCTTTGCGCGCCTCCATCCCCTCGTAGCACACTCGATAGCAATGCTCCACGATGGGCATATCCACCCCATATTTGCAGGCCAATTCCCACGCCGCGCGAGCGGCCAGATAGCCCTCCACCGTGCCGACCTGCGCGATAGCATCCGCCACCGTGCCGCCACGGCCGATGAGGATACCGGCGCGTAGATTACGGGAGTGCATACTGCCGCAGGTGACCATCAGGTCACCCATACCGCTGAGGCCGGCAAAGGTATACTCATTTGCGCCCATCGCCTTGCCCAGTCGGGCAATCTCCACCAGTCCACGGGTCATCAGCGCCGCTTTGGTGTTGTCGCCCATGCCCAGACCGTCCACGATACCGGCGCAGAGGGCGATAACGTTTTTCAGCGCACCGCCCAATTCCACACCAATCAAATCCTCGTTGAGGTAAATGCGGAAATTCGCCTGACTCAGCGCCAACTGCACCTGACGAGCCGCCGACAAATCTTTGGCGGATACCGTCACCAACGTCGGCACCTGTCGGGCCACTTCCTCGGCGTGAGAAGGACCGCTGAGCACCGCAATCCGTGCCATCGGCAATTCCTGCTCCAGCACCTCGGAAAAACGGTAAAGAGTGCCGTCCTCCAAGCCCTTGCCTGCATTCACCACCAGCGTGTCAGGGCGCAGGTGTGCCGCTAAACGACGGGCGGTAGACCGAATGGCGAAGGAGGGCACCGCCATAATCACCATATCCGCCTCGGCGGCCGCCGCCATCTCGCTGGTCAGGCGGACGCTACGGGGCAAAAACACACCGGGCAGACGCAGTTTATTCTGATTGTGCAGACGCAGGTCCTCCAGCTCCGCCTCGTCAAAAGACCATAGCGTCACCGCATGCCCCATCCGCGAGGCCACCAACGACAGGCCAATACCCCAGCCGCCGGCACCCAAAACCAGCACGTTACTCATATCATTTCTCCTCCGTCTGCTCTGCAGGCTCCTCTTTCGGAGCCTCCTCGCCGATACGGCGCTCGGTGCCGGCAAGGATGCGGCGGATGTTGCCGCCATGCTTGACAATAGCCATGGACACCGGTACGCCGATACAGATGGCACAAAACAGCACCGTTTCCGTTACCATTCCATCCACCGAAAGGCGGAAGAAAACGGTGGACACAATAATCGCCAAACCGGCCAGCACCGACCCCAAGCTCACCATACGGCTGAGCAGCACCGTCAGTGCAAACACGCCTACGGCCACCAGACCGACACGCCAATCCAGCACGAAAATCAGCCCTCCGATGGTGGCAACACCTTTGCCGCCGCGAAAGCCGTAAAAGATGGGGAACATGTGTCCCAAAACCACAAACGCGGCCGCTATATATCGGCCAAACAGAGTCAGTGCCTCCGGCGAAAACACGGCGGTGCCCACCGGTAGCCACGCGGCAATCCAGCCGCCTGCAAAGGCCGCCAGAACGCCCTTACCCGCATCGCCGATCAGGGTCAGCACCGCCGGCCCCACGCCCTGAGAACGCAACATATTGGTGGCGCCGGCGTTGCCGCTGCCCACCTCCCGAATGTCTTTGCAGGAACGCTGACGAGTGATAATGATGGCCCAGTTGATACTGCCCAGCAGATACGCCATCACGGCAATCACCGGCACAACCGGCCAACGATCCAATATAATATCCAACATTAGAACTCTCTCCTTACTGGGTGGTGCGCTCTCCCTTTTCGCGGATGATAAAGCGCACGGGCGTGCCCTCCAAGCCGAAGGTTTCACGCAACTGATTCTCCAAATATCTCTGATAAGAAAAATGGAACAACTCCGCCCGATTGACGAAGAAAACGAAGGTAGGCGGATTGGTGGAAGCCTGAGTCACGTAGTAGATACGCAGACGCTTGCCCTTGTCCGAGGGCGGCTGCACACGAGAGGTGGCCTGCGCCAGCACGTCGTTGAGCATACCCGTCTTAATGCGCAGGGAGTTCTGCTCGCTGACAAACTTAATCAGCTCGTACAGGCGCTCCACACGCTGACCCGTCTTAGCAGACAGGAAAATGAAGGGTGCGTAAGGCATAAACGAGAAATCGTTCATCAGCTTCTTACGCATCTTGTCCATGGTTTTGTCGTCCTTCTCCACCGCATCCCACTTGTTGACGACGATGATACAGGCCTTGCCGTTTTCGTGGGCAATGCCTGCCACCTTGCTGTCCTGCTCGGTGAAGCCCTCCACGCCATCAATCATAATGACGCACACGTCGGCACGCTCCACCGCCATCTGGGCACGGAGCACACTGTAACGCTCGATGGCGTCGTCTACCTTGCTCTTGCGGCGCAGGCCGGCGGTATCGATGAAGATGAAATCGCCGTATTTGTTGCTGATATGGGTGTCGATGGCGTCACGGGTCGTGCCCGCAATAGAGGACACGATACTGCGCTGCTCACCGGCGATACAGTTGATGAGAGAGGATTTGCCGGCGTTGGGCTTGCCGATGACCGCCACCTTGATGACGTCCTTCTCCTCTTCCACTTCCTCGTTGTCGGGCAAATACTCCAGCACCGCGTCCAGCAGGTCACCGGTACCCATACCGTGCACCGAGGACACCGCGATGGGGTCACCCAGACCCAAATTGTAAAACTCGTAGAAGTCCGCAGGAGGCGCACCGGGGGTGTCGCACTTGTTGACGCACAGCACCACGGGCTTGCCGCTCTTCTGCAGCATAGAGGCCACCGACTGGTCGTTGGCGGTCACGCCGGCACGCAGATCGGTCACCAAAATGATGACGTCCGCCTGATCGATGGCCAACTGGGCCTGCTCACGCATCTGCGCCAGAATCACGTCGTCGGTTTTCGGCTCGATACCACCGGTATCCGCCAGCATAAACTTGCGACCACACCACTCGCACTCTGCAAAAATACGGTCACGGGTGACACCGGGCGTATCCTCCACGATGGACAGTCGCTGTCCGATCAACTTATTAAACAGAGTGGATTTTCCCACGTTGGGACGCCCCACCACGGCGACAACAGGCTTAGCCATGGGCTACCCCTCCTTTATCCGTAATCAGCGCCGATAACAGCGCATAGGCATCGGTCTCCTGCACAAAGGTGACCTTCATATTTAGCGTCTGTTCCACCTCATCCACACTCACGTCGTCGAGGAAGAGGTCGCCCTCCTGACGGAGCATATTGAGAGGTAAAATCAGCCGCTCGGCCGGCATCTCTGCCAGCTGTTTTATCAAATCACCGCCGGTCACTAATCCCGACACGGTGATGGTTTCACCGAAAAAGTCGTTGCGAATGGGCACCACACGCACCTGCAAAGCGGGCCACTTCTGCTTGGCCAGCGCCACCAGCGCCTTCAGATAGGGTGCGGCATCCACACCCGTCGCCACAATGGTGCGCTTGTCGCATACCTCGTCGGCGTCGCAGGTGTCCACCGCCTCCACAAACTGCTCTTTGAGCAGTGCCAGCATACCCACGCCGTTTTCCAACTGCGGATAGTCCTCGTAGAAGTTGTCCGCAGGGATGGGCATTTTCGCCTTGATATACCACTCGTCGGAGGGGTAGAAAATGCGGCTGCCGCATTTCTCCAGCATTTGGTCGCCCATCTCGGTCATCACACGGATGACCTCGGCGCTCTCCTCGGCGGTAAACAGCCGCAGTTCGGGCAAACCCTCGCGGTGTTTCGTCAGGCCTACAGGCACCGCAGCCACACTGCGCACCGCAGGCGCCAGCGCCGCCAAATCCCGCATAGAACGCATTAATTCCTCGCCGTCGTTATATCCCGGCACCAACACCAGCTGACAGTTGATGTCCAGCCCCGCCTCGGCGAAGCGGTGCAAATGCCGCAGACAGTCACCGGCAAAGCGGTTGTTCATCATCTTGCACCGCAGGTCGGGATTGGTGGTATGCACCGACACGTTGATGGGGCTGATGTGCATTTCAATAATGCGCTCCACGTCGTGCTCGGTGAGATTGGTCAGGGTAATGTAGTTGCCGAAGAGGAAAGACAGACGGCTGTCGTCATCCTTAAAGTATAGGCTCTCACGCATACCCTCAGGCAACTGGTCGATAAAACAGAAGATGCAATTATTGCGGCAGGAGCGCTGTTTATCCATCAGATAGGTGTCGAACACCATACCCAACTCCGCATAGGCTTCCTTGCGAATGCGCACCTTGCGCTGCTTGCCCTTTGCGGTTTTCACCACCACCAGCAATTTCTGGTCGGGGATGAAAAAGCGATAGTCCAGCACGTCGTTGATGTCACGTCCGTTGATGGACAGGAGGGTATCCCCTGCCTGAATGCGAGCGCGTGCCGCAGGGCTTTTGGCTTCCACGCTTCGAATCACGACCGCCATAGCGGCACCACCTTTCGTTTGAATGAGAAATTAGTAATGAGGAATGAGTAATGATCGAACCTTCTCAAATCAGTCTTGTAGGGGCGAGCGGTCTCGCTGCGGCTCGGTCCACCGCGGCTCTGACCATCCACCGGATGGTCATTCACTACCGCGGATGTCGCTGTCACTACCTAGACCGCCCGTAACCCCTTCTCTTGACGGAGGCAATTGTTAACGCATAAATACGTTTTGCGCACCTATTCCCCCATTGTTACCCTATAGTATAACATATCCAAATGCAAAAGAAAAGACCTATCCCCAAAAAAGGTGCACAAAAAAAGAGTGCAGAAGGATGAAAAAGGTGCAGAAAAAGAAAAATAGAGAAGGATTTCTCCTTCTCTACTTCACTTTCTGCACCAAAGCATCAATTACTCACCGACAGCGATGATCTGCTTGCCACCGTAGTAGCCGCAGCTAGCGCACAGACGATGGGCACGCTTGTACTCACCGCACTGAGGGCACTTCACGATCGCGGGAGCGTCCAGCTTCCAGACGTTGTTACGTCTCTTGTCGCGACGAGCTTTGGATGTTTTTCTCTTGGGTACCGCCATTTCAGCACCTCCTTGCATTGATGAAAGAGCATTACTCTAATAATTGTCCCAACACAGCGAGACGGGGGTCGACAGATTTACGGGTACAACCGCACAATCCTTCATTGAGGTTCTTTCCGCACATGGGACACAGGCCCTGGCAATCCTCGCGGCAGAGGTTCTTATACGGCAACTCCAGCAGGATATCCGCCATCGTAAGATCGGCGAGATCCAGTTGATACTGATCCAGCAGGATATATTCGTCGTTCTCCTCATCCTCAAGGGTGGCCACCAGAGTGTGCTCCAACGGGATGTCATAGGTTCGCTCAAAGCTGCTCAGGCACCGATCGCACCGTCCGTGGAACACGAAGGTGGCGTGGGCCGAAAGCTGCACCACACCGGCTCTGACGGTGATCTCGCCGATCACGCGAACGGGCTCGGAAAACGGGTGCACACCCTGAAACTCAACCTGTGAAAAATCCAATTCTGTGTCGATGGGCAGGCGATTGACCTCACCCATAAACAAGGATCTGCATTGCAAAAGCATAGTTCACCTCAATCGTCACGCAAAACATTATATAAGAGCAGGCGGAATTTGTCAATAGACAATTTTATTTTCTGCTCAATTTCACAATATTCCTACTATTTCAACTCGTTAGATTGGTAACCGCTACCAATAACCGCTGACGAAATCGCGATGCCGTTATCGGCGAGATTGTTTTTTGTCGGCGTGAAATCAAAAGCGCAGGCAATACTGGATGTCTTGCCGAGCATTTTGAATCGCGCCGGCGGAAAAAAAGCCGCCGAGAATGGTATCTAAGATTTAGGAAGTGGTTATCTTAATGGTCCGCAGGCTTCTCAATGGCCACCAGCGGCACAAACTCCTCCGCCTCGGCGTCGCCGATGTCACGAATCAGGATAAAGGGCGTCAGCTCGTCGTCCTGACCGGAGGGGTTGTCCCGAATACGGTCCGCCAGATTCTCATCCGCCACATCGGACAGGTCGGGCGATTTGCCCAGCACCTCTATCGAGATGTCGTTGGCATCCACCAGCACGCAGGAGATACCCAGCTTGTCGTACACGTCCTTACACACGCCCATAGGGTCGGTGGTGCTCAGCACCGCCGTGGTCTTATAGGTCTCAAACTGAGAATGGGGATAGAATCCGTCGATACCGGCGATATCACGGCCCAAGATCTCAAAAAAGATACCGCGCTTACCGAACAGTTTACCCACAGCGCTGCAGAAAGAGGCCCACAGCACCAGCGGCAAGCCCTTCATATCGATGGTCAGCTGCAGCTTGTGCGGCTCGGACAGGCCGGTGCCAGTGGCACTGCGATAGGCGAACTTAGACAAAAACTTCGCCCAAAAGCCTACCTTCACCTGATCGATGGTCACGATATTACCCTGACACATGGACACCACTTTTTCGCCCAGGGTCACCACGTCGCCCTCTTGATACAGCGGCGACACGTAACGGCGCAGTACCTCAATCAGGTCCTCGCCCTTTTCGATGAAATGGGTCTTAATGCCGTACCGCTCGTAGCGGACGCCCTCCACCTCCATCAAGCCGCGAACGTAGTAGACGATACCGTCCTTTTCTCTGCGGTTTTGCTCGGTGTTGCGATTACCCTCATACCAAATAGCCATTGTTTTCGCTCCTTAGTCCCTTGCGGTTACATTCGAAAGAACGGCGAGGGAGTCTCCCCCGCCGTTCCGCTACTCGTATTATGCGTTGTTCACGCCGTCGCTATTCTCAGATCTCCTGAGCCAGCTCTGCCACACGGGCAGGGATGTCAGCCTTATCAGCGGACACGGACAGAGTGATGTTGACCTCCAGCTTAGCCAGCTTCTCCACCAGATCGGCCAGCTTCTCCAGATCGTCGCCACCGATCTTCAGGGTGGAATCCACGAAGATGTCGGTGATGTCGTAGTTACCGGCGCACATACCGGCGATGAAGCCGTACAGGCAGCCGTAGCAACGGATGGCGTAATCCTCAGCGGCAACCAAACGAGCCTTATGGCTCAGATCGTAAGTCAGAGTGTTATCTTTCTCAATAAAGACCACGTTTCCCTTAGACTGCTCAACGGCAACCTTACACAGGTCCATCAATTTTTTAGTCTTGCCGGAGCCTTTTTTACCGAGAATCAAAGTGATCATAATGTTGTCCTCCTAAATGTTGTGTATTTGGAAAACCGCCGCGTGGCGGGAAGTCCCATGGTTGATATTAGTTGCCCAGACGTGTCTCCAAGGCGGCACGAGCCTCTTCGTAGCCGGGCTTACCCAGCAGAGCGAACATATTCTTCTTATAGCTCTCCACACCGGGCTGGTCGAAGGGGTTGACACCCAACATATAGCCGGAGATGGCGCAAGCCTTTTCGAAGAAATAGATGAGATAGCCCAGTTCTTTCTCGTCCATCGCAGGAACGTCCAGCACCAGGTTGGGCGTGCCGCCGTCGGTATGAGCGAGGACGGTGCCCTCAAACGCCTTTTCGTTGACGAAAGACATGGACTTGCCGGCCAAGAAGTTGAGGCCGTCCACGTTTTCGGCGTCCTCCTTAATCAGGATATCACGCTGGGGCTTATTCAGTTTCACCACCGTCTCAAACAGGATGTTGGAGCCGTCCTGAATAAACTGACCCAGAGAGTGCAGGTCGGTGGAGAAGATAACGGAAGCAGGGAACAATCCCTTGCCGTCCTTGCCCTCGCTCTCGCCAAAGAGCTGCTTCCACCACTCGTTCATCATAGCGAACTGGGGCTCGTAGCTGACCATCAGCTCCACCGCACGACCCCGACGGTGCAGGGCGGTACGGGCAGCAGCGTAGCGATAACACTGATTCTTATGCAGGTCGGTCTCGGTGAAGTCCTTGCGTGCGGCGGCGGCACCCTTCATCAGGGCGTCGATGTCACAGCCGGCCACGGCGATGGGTAGAAGACCCACGGCGGTCAAGACGGAGAAACGGCCGCCCACGTCGTCCGGCACCACGAAGGTCTCATAGCCCTCGCGGTCGGACAGACCCTTCAGCGTACCGCGGGCCTTGTCGGTGGTCACGTAGGTGCGGCGCACCGCCTCTTCGTGGCCGTAGCGCTCTTCCAGCAATTCACGGAATACACGGAAGGCGATGGCAGGCTCGGTGGTGGTGCCCGACTTGGAAATCACGTTGATGGATACGCGGCGACCCTCGCAGATTTCCAGCAATTCAGACAACTGCGTGCCGGAAATGCTGTTGCCGGCGAAGTAGATGTCGGGCGTATCCTTTTTCTTTGCGTTGTAATTATTGGATTTGAGGAACTCAATAGCGGCACGGGCGCCCAGATAAGAGCCGCCGATACCGATGACGATGAATACGTCGGTGTCCTCTTTAATGCGTGCGGCAGCCGCCTGAATGCGGGCAAATTCTTCCTTATCGTAGTTAACGGGCAAATCCAGCCAACCCAAGAAATCACAGCCCAGACCGGTACCGGTATGCAGCAGATTGTGAGCTACCGTCACCTGCGGTTGCAGAGCCAAAATCTCCGCCTCGGAGATAAAGCCGTTCGCGTACTTTGTTTCCAGCCTGACAGCCATTAGTCATCCGCCTTTCCAAAAGTGAGAGATTCCGCCCCTCACCCTCAATTTGTACAAATATTTTACACTACTTTTTCTAACTTTGCAACTGTAAATTGCGAAATATTTTGTCTTTTTTTACAAAATCAGCCCAGTAGAGCATGCAAAAGCAAACCATATGCCCAACGGAAGGTGGTAGCCGGCACTTCTCTTACCGCACGGATGGGATATTCTCCCACCACCTGCCCGTCTGCCACCAGCCGCCAGGTGCCCACTGTCTGCCCCTCCAGCACCGGCGCTTGCAGGTCGGTGGCCATCTCGATTTCGCTGGCCACCTGCCCCTCAGCGCCTTTATCCAAGAGTAGCGGTGACGGCGCTTCCACCGCCACCTCCACCTGCTCGCTCTGCCCCTTCAGCACCTTCACGGGCGCCAAATCCAGTCCCTCCGTGGTGGGCGTGTAGGTCACGTAATGGGCAAATCCGTAGTCCAACAGCGTCCGTGCCCCCGTCCAGCGGTCGCCCGTGGTGGCACATCCCAGCACCACCGCCACGAAAGCAGTCCCGTCTCGCCGTGCGGTGGCGGTCAAGCAATGTCCTGCCGCATTGGTGGTGTCCGTTTTCAGCCCCGTTGCCCCCGTATAGTGACGAATCAGCTTGTTGGTGTTCACCAATTGAGATTGCCCACCGCGCAGGCTGTCGGTCCAAATGGTGGTAAACCGCTCGATGTCGCCGTGTTTCATCAATTCCCGACTCATCAGCGCCACGTCGTAGGCGCAGGAATAGCCGCTATCGTCCAATCCACTGCAATCCTTAAACTCCGTGTCTGCCATCCCCAGCTCGGCGGCACGGCGATTCATCGCCGCCACAAACACGGGCACGCTGCCGCACAGGTGCTCCGCCAGAGCGGCGCAAGCGTCGTTGGCGGACACCACGACGGCGGCCTTGACCAGCTCCTCCACCGTCATCATCTCCCCTGCCTCCAACCATATCTGACTGCCGCCGATTCCTGCCGCCGTGGCCGAGCAGGTCACCACGTCGGTCCACGCCACACGCCCTGCCTCCAGCGCCTCCATCACCAACAGCAGCGTCATCACCTTGGTCACCGACGCAATGGGCACCCGTGTGTGGCTGTCCTGCTCGTACAGCACCGTGCCGCTACCCAAATCCATCAGCACCGCGCCCTTTGCCTTCACCTGCAATTCTCCGTCCGCAGGCAGTGCCACTGTCGGCCACACACCCTCCTCATCTCCCAGCAAATCCGAGAGGCTTTCCCCGTTCCCCTCGTCATAGATGAGAGCGCCTCCGTCCGCCGCTACCGTCGGACACAGCACCATACACAATACACAAATAAATGCCAAAACTCTTCGCCAATTCATTCCATTCATCCTTTCTCTCATACGAATTATTCATATATATGAAAAAAGTCGCAGAAAAAGCAGAAAAGGGCTTCCTTTTTTCTTCAAAAAGTCATATAATGAATAAATGTGAGTATTTTTCCGCGAACAAACGCAGCGAAAGGACGGTTTCTATGAACGAAAACCGCAATTGGTTAGAGAGCGTACAGCGCATTCATTTCATCGGCATCGGCGGCTCGGGTATGAGTCCTCTCGCCGAGATTCTCCACGCCAAGGGCTACACCCTCAGCGGCTCGGACAATAACGAATCGGACAACCTGACCCGTCTGCGCGGTCTGGGCATCGCCATCACCATGGGCCACGCCGCCGCCAACGTGGACGGCGCCGATTTGGTGGTATATACCGCCGCCATCCCTGCGGATAATCCCGAACTGGTTGCCGCCGCCGAGAAGAACATTCCTCTCGTAGAGCGTGCCATTCTGCTGGGTCAGATTTCCCGTCAGTTCGGCAATACCATCGCCGTAGCCGGCACCCACGGCAAGACCACCACCTCCTCTATGCTCAGCCACACCCTACTTACCGCAGGCACCGACCCCAGCATTTTCATCGGCGGTCGTCTGCCCCTCATCAACGCCAACGGCCACGCCGGCACCAACGACACCATGGTGTGCGAGGCCTGCGAGTTTAAGGATCACTATCTGGAGATGACCCCTGCCGTCAGCATTATCCTCAACGTGGACGCCGACCATTTGGACTACTTCGGCGACTTGGACGGTGTCATCGCCTCCTTCCATAAATTTGCCGCCCTCACCACAGGTGCGGTCATCTATAATGCCGACGACCCCAACACCGTCAAGGCGGTGGAGGGCATTCAAAACGCCACCCTCATCTCCTTCGGCACCACCGACGGCTGTGATTGGCAGGCCAAGAACGTCCGCACCGTCCGCGGCGCTTACGGACAGTACGATTTGCACTGTAAAGGCAATTACCTTTGCACCGTCGAATTGGGTGTCCCCGGCGCCCACAACGTGCTCAACTCCCTCTCGGTAGCCGCTGCCGCCACCCTGTGCGGCCTCACCCCTGCCCAGATTGCAGAGGGCATCGCCGATTTCCACGGCGCAGGCCGCCGCTTTGAGTTTTTGGGCACCTACGCAGGTGTCACCGTAGCGGACGATTACGCCCACCATCCCACCGAGATTGCCGCCACCCTCGAGGCGGCGAAAAAGCTGAATCACTCCCGTGTGTGGGCGGTGCACCAGCCCTTCACCTTCACCCGCACCGCCCGCCATTTGGACGAGTTTGCCGCCGTATTGGATAAAGCCGACGTGGCGGTCATCAGCGACATTATGGGTAGCCGCGAGGTCAATAAATGGGGCGTTCACACCACCCAAATGACCGACAAAATGGAGCACGGCGTCTATCTGCCCACTTTCCCCGAAATTGCACAGTACGTGGTCGACCACGTCCGGCCCGGCGATTTGGTCATCACCATGGGCGGCGGCGACGTATATAAGTGCGCCCGTATGATTATCGCCCTGCTAAAAGAAAAGGAGTAACCCCGTGTTAAAAAACAAACTATTCGGCAACCGTGCCTTCTACAAATACGTGTTGGCGCTGTCCGTCCCCATGATGATACAAAACGGCATCACCCATCTGGTCAGTATGCTGGACAACCTGATGATCGGCGTGGTCGGTAAAGTGGAGATGAACGGCGTCTACATCGCCAACCAGCTTCTCTTTGTATTCAACCTCTGTATCTTCGGTGCCGTGGCAGGCGCCGGTATCTTCGGTGCTCAGTTCGCCGGTCAGAAAAACCATCAGGGCATCGCCCAGGCCATGCGCTTCAAAATATACATCTGCACCATACTGACCATCTTGGGCATCGGTGTGTTTCTTCTGTGGGACGAGCCTCTCATCGTGCTGTATCTGCAGGGTGAGGGCGATCCTTCCGTCACCATAAACTCCCTGTCTAACGCCCAAGAATACCTGCGGATTATGCTCATCGGCTTGCCTGCTTTCGCCCTGTCCCAGTGCTACGCAGGCACCCTGCGCGAGACCGGCCGCACCACACCGCCTATGGTGGCAGGTATCGTGGCGGTGGCAGTCAATCTCATGGGCAATGGCATTCTCATTTACGGCCTGCTGGGCGCCCCTGCCTTGGGCGTCAAGGGTGCCGCCATCGCCACCGTGCTGTCCCGTTTCGTCGAGCTGGCCATTCTGGTGGTATGGACTCACGCCAACCCCGAGAAGAATCCTTTTGCCACCCTGCTCTACCGCAGTTTCCGCATTCCCCTGCGCTTGGTGGGACAGATTCTCCTGCGCGGTCTGCCTCTGATGCTCAATGAGGCCGCATGGTCCGTCGGCTTGGTGGCGCTCAACCGCCAGTACACCATCCGTGATTTGGACGTGGTCAGCGCCAACAGCATTGCTCAGATTTTCTGGAACGTGTTTTCCGTCTCCTTTATGGCGGTCGGTGTCACCGTCGGTATCATACTGGGGCAAAAGTTGGGCGACGGCGACAAAAAGGGCGCCAAAGAGGACAGCGTCCGCCTTATCGTTTTCTCCACCCTGTTGGGCGTGGGCGTGACCCTGGTCTATTGCGCCTTTGCTCCCTTTATCCCCCATCTGTACCAGGGCGAGGATTTCACCCCTGCCATTCGCCAGTTGGCCACCCAGATGATGATTGTGGGCGCGCTGTCTATGCCCATTGACGCCTTCGCCCACGCCACCTATTTCACTCTGCGTTCCGGCGGACAGGTGTTCATCACCCTGCTGTTCGACAGCGTGTATATGTGGGTCATCAACGTGCCCCTCGCCTTCCTGCTGATGGAATACACCACCCTCCCCTTCTTGGTCATTTACGCCATGTGCCACGCCGTCAACATTCTCAAATGCTTCCTCGGTGCTTGGCTGGTCAAAAAAGGAATCTGGATTCGCACCATCGTATAATCCAAAACTCCCGCCCATCGGCGGGAGTTTTTTTTGCGTAAAAATGTAAAACACACTTGACATTTTGTTTTTCTCGTGTTATCCTACGATTGTAAAGCGTGCTTTACAAAAAGGAGGTCGCTTATGAAAAATCGCATCGAAGAGATTCGCAAGGGCAAAGGCATCCGCCAAGAGGAGTTTGCCCGCGCCCTCGGCGTATCCCGCCAGACCATCAGTTCGTTGGAAACGGGCCGCTACAACCCGTCCATCCAGTTAGCCTACAAAATCGCCCGTTATTTTGATTTGACCATCGAAGAGGTTTTTCTCTTTGAAGAATAAGGAGGTATTTTTATGAAACCCAATCGCAATATCGTTATCCGCTGGATTCTGTCCATTCTCTACGGCGTCATCGGCATCGCCCTCATCGCTTGCAATCTATTCCATGTAGTGGACGATTATTGGAGCGGTATGGGCGCTGCTCTGCTCGTCATCAGCGTGTTACAGGTGTTGCGCCTCATCCGCTATAAGAGCGATCCGCAGTACAAGGAGAATACCGACACCGCCGTCAACGACGAGCGCAACCGCTTCCTCTCCACCAAGGCCTGGTCTTGGGCCGGATACCTTTATATTATGATTGCCGCCGTCGGCTCCATCGTATTCAAACTGCTCAATCAAGAAACCCTGATGTTCGCCGCCTCCGGCAGCGTTTGTATCATTCTTGTCCTCTACTGGATTTCCTACCTCATCGTCCGCAAAAAATATTAAGAAAAAGACGGTGTGTCGCCCGACACACCGTCTTTTTTATACCTCTGTCATCTCGGGCATCGCCGCCAGCATGGTCTCAATGCCTGCGGCGTCCGCCAAGCCCTCGGCGCAGGCCGTGGCACTGCCACAGGCCACGCCCAAACGGAGCGCCTGCGCCATATCGCCATAGCGTTGCCATCCTGCGGCAAAACCGGCCACCAAGCTATCGCCGGCACCCACGGTGCCGATCACCTCGCCCTGCGGTGCCGGCTGATACAGCCGTTTTTCCTCGGTGCACAGCAAAGCGCCGTCGCCACCCATACTCACCAGCACGTTCTGCGCGCCCTTTTCACGCAGCCATTGTGCCGCCGCAATCACATCTTCAAGTGTGGGCAACTCCCTGCCCACCAGCGCCGCCAATTCCTCCCGATTGGGCTTGACCAGCCACGGTTTCTCGTCCAAAGCACGCAACAGTGCCTCGCCCGAGGTATCCACGATGGCTCGCACCCCTGCCGCCTTCAGCATACGGGCGTAACTGTCTACTCCCATCCCCGGCGGCAAACTGCCGCACAGACACAGCAGATCGTCTTTATGCAAGCGACCGAGTTCGCTGAGCAGCCCCTCGGCCTGCCCACGGCTCACCGCAGGACCGGGCGCATTGAGCTCCGTCTCCTGCTCACCGTACAATTTCACGTTGATACGGGTCTGTCCTTCGGGCAGGCGGATAAACGCCGTCGCCGCGCCCATCTGCGCCAGCGCGCCCTCCAGCAGTGCGCCGTTGCTGCCGGCCACAAAGCCGAGAGCCACGTTGCGCTCGCCCAGTGCGCCCAGCACACGGGATACGTTGACACCCTTGCCGCCTGCCACGAGGGTTGCCCCTGCGGTACGGTTGAGTGCGCCCACGGTCAAGCCGTTCAGTTGTACGGCCAGGTCCAGCGCAGGGTTACAAGTTACCGTATAAATCATCGGTTACACCTCACAAATGCGGCCGCCGCCGACTACGTATTCACCATCATACAGCACCACCGCCTGACCGCAGGTCACCGCCCGTTGCGGCGTGTCAAACACCACTTCGGCTCTGCCGTCGGGCAGAGCGGTCACCGTAGCCGCCGCCTCACGCGCATTATAGCGTGTACAGGCAGTTACCTTTACAGGCTCTCTCGGTGCTTCTCCGTCCACCCAGTTGAAAGAATCCGCCACCAAACGGGTGGTGTACAATTCACTTTCGGGTGTCAACAGCACCGTATTGCTCTCCCTATCCTTACGGCGCACGTACAGCGGCGCAGGCAAGGCCAAACCCAGTCCTCTGCGCTGGCCGATGGTGTAGTGGATCAGCCCCTTGTGCTGTCCCAGTACCTTGCCCTCGGCGTCTACAAAATCGCCGACAGGATACTCTCTCCCCGTCCGCTGACGGATGAAATCGGCGTATTTACCGTCGGGGACGAAGCAGATATCTTGGCTGTCCGCCTTGTGGGCGGAGACGAAACCGTACCCTGCCGCTATCTCACGAATCTGCTCCTTGCTTTCCATCTCACCGAGAGGAAAAGCGATATGCGCCAGTTGCTCCTGGGTGAGGAAATACAGCACGTAGGTCTGGTCTTTCGCCAGATTGACCGCCTTACGCAGGCGATATTTCCCGCTGGCGCCGTCCAGCTCCACACGGGCGTAGTGACCCGTCACCAGCAGGTCGCACCCCTTTTCTTTGGCATACTCCATCAGCGCACCAAACTTCATATAGCGGTTGCACTCGATACAGGGATTGGGCGTATCTCCGGCTTCGTAAGCGCTTACAAATCGGTCGATGACCTGCCGTGCAAACACCTCGCGCAAGTCCTCCACCGCAAAAGGAAATCCCAGCGTGTCCGCAATCTTGCGAGCATCCTCCGCCTCTTTGGCGGCGCCGCAGTTGTCTCCGTCGTGCAGCCGCATGGTGACACCGAGGCAGTCGTATCCTGCCTCCACCATCTTGGCCGCCGCCACCGAACTGTCCACACCGCCGCTCATGGCGATGAGCGCTTTTTTCATAGGATTTCCCCCTTTCTTGCTCTTTCTTAAATCAACATCGTAGGGGGCGACGTCCTCGACGCCCCCATAGCCTCCCTCTTCGAGGGAGGTGGATTTTCGCCACAGGCGAAAAGACGGAGGGAGTTTTCTCCTGCCGCCTATCGACGGCAACTCCCTCAGTCAAATGCTACGCATTTGCCAGCTCCCTCACAGAGGGAGCCTTTACCCTCTCCAACCTCGTCCCATTCCTCATTGCTCATTCCTAATTGCTCATTATCTGCATAATACCACAAACCCGACGGTTTTTCAACCGTCGGGTTTGCAATTTCCGCTATTTTAAGGATTTTCCACCACACCGGTGAAAAGAATGGTACTCTCAGGCCCCGTGATGGCAAACAGGAAGGGTCTGTCCAGCGTAAAATCGATCTCATCCTTCTGTGGCATCGCAGAACCGCACAACTGCATGACGATATAGGCGGCGGCGGTAACACCTTCCTCGTCAATCGCCACACGGGCGGCGTGCTGCACCTTGTTCACCCACACGGGGTCGGTCTGCTCGGTGAGGATACCGCCGAAATTGCCTTTCGCCGCGTCAAACACATCGGTGACACCCAACTTTTTCAAGCCACTAATCAAGTCTTGGTCGGATACCACGTCAAATTTGGGGATGGACATATTGACCTTGATGAATTTGCTGCCCACGGCACTTTCGTCACCCTGCATAAGCGCCAACACCTGACGGTCGGCGATGAGGTCATCCACCGTCACGCCCTCGTCGGGCAGGAAAAAGGTCATCTCGTATCCACCGTCGTCCAAATACTTGCTCACCGCCGTGAAGCGGTCGCCGAAATAGGCGGTGGTCATGGGCGACTGGGTCATATAGGTGGCAGGCACGTCTCCGTTTGCGGTGTGGAATACACCCTCTCGGTTGTGCTTCGTCCAAAACTCGTCCTGCCACTTGGCACGGAAGCAGATGGTGGAGGCCAGTGCCAGCACCGTGTCGGGGTCAAGTGCTAAGCCGCTCGCCTGCTCCTTCAGCAGGTTGGCCGTCTGGGCGTTGATCCAATCCTGCAACGCCTTGTCGTACGCCGCACTGCCCATTTCCCCTTCAAAGGTGGAGGCGTAATAATGCTCGGCCAGCGCATTCACTTTGTCCATATCGTACTGCCAGCGATCACCCTCCGCCAACCACAAGGAGTTGGCCAACACACTGGTGACCGCCCCGTCGTTGAGGTACACGCCGTTCCATAGGCCGCTGCACTTCTCCCGCAATGCGGTTAGGTCGGACACGTCCAGCAGATCGAGAATCTGCTGTCGGCTGTCCCCCTCGGCGGTCTCCGCCAGCATAGCCAGCGCCAAATACACGTTGAGGGGCGAATACACCCGATTCTCCCCTGCCTCACCGCTGAGGAACTGCGCCATAGTCTTGGCATAGTAGTCGGTCATACCGCCCGTCTGCCGCTTCGCCTGTCTGCGCTGTGCCTGCACGCTGTTCCGCCAAGCGTCCTCGGCCACGCTATTGTATTCTCCCTCCGGGCGCACCACCATTTTCGGATACTTCGCCTGGGCAAGCGCATAGGGAATCGCTACCGGCGTTATCATTTCAGCGGGTTTTCTAGTGGTGGTAATCACAATCGTCTGCTCTCCTTTTGTCGTCGCGTTATTCTGTGCCGTGGTATCGTTGCTCACACCGCCCATATCCACCGACGGCGCCACGCCTTGCGGCTTCAGGTGCGGCCACGCCGTCACCATACCCACCGCCAGACACACACAGGCGGCCACCGCCACGGCGGCGTACCACCACGGGCGGCGACGGCGTGCCGTCATCGCTTCTTCCAAAATAGATTCGTCCAGACGCCCGATGGCGTCGCTGAGTTGCTCTCGATTCATACGAAATAGCCCTCCTTTTCCAAATACTCACGCAGCCCCTGACGGGTGCGGTGCAAGGCGGTCTTGACCCACGAGAGGGTCACCCCTTGCTTGTCGGCAATCTCCTGCAGGGACAGGGCGAAGAAATAGCGACCCACGAAAGCCTGCCGCACCGGCGGCTTCAGGCCCGACAGATAGGTGCGAATGTGCTGTGCCAGCACCTTGCTGTCCAACGCCTCGTCAGGCGTTTCGTTGCCGGGAATACACTCGCCCAGCTCCTCCAGCGACAGGGCGTACTGAGACGCCCCTCGCTTCTCCGCCTTGCGGCGGCGGTAGCGGTCGATGGCCAGCTCACGGGTAATCTTAGCGAGAAAGGCCCCCAGTTTCGTCGGGCGATGGGGCGGAATGGTGTTCCACGCACGCAGATAGGTGTCGTTGACCGTCTCCTCGCTCTCCGTAGGGTCGCCCAGTATGCGCTGTGCCACGGCGGTCAGCGCCGTGCCATAGCAGGCGGCGGTCATCTGGGTGGCTCGCTCGTCCCGTTGCCAGTATAATTCCACAATCTGTTGGTCGTTCATTTCTTCACCCCCTCACCCTTAAAGACGCAAAATTTTGGAAAAGGTTACACTTTCACTCTATCATATTTTTATTTTGCATGCAACAAAAAAACGAGAGAGGTCACCCTCTCCCGTTTTTTCACTCGTCTTCCTTATCGATTTCCGCTTTCACCGCCACGGCGGCTTCCAGCGCCTCACGCAAAGTATCGAGACCGTCCTTACCGCCGGTGCGGTCAATCTTTACCGCAAAATAGGGCTTACTGCCTGCGGAAATCAACACACGCCCCTTGAGGGCGGCGGTGAGTCCCGCGCCCAGGCGCAGATCCAACTTGTCGCAGTACAGCAGCACCGAATCCATCTGCTGGCGCACCTCACGGATACCGAGGCCGGCGGCCATATTACGCAGCAGCGCCACGTCCACCAGCCCTTGCACCGCCGCAGGCGGCTCGCCGAAGCGGTCGATAAGTTCGTCGAATACGTCCATGGAATCCTCCACCGTGCGGATATCCGCAATACGGCGGTAAATCTCCAATCGCTGGGCGTTGTCGCTGATGTAGCTGTCGGGGATGTGGGCCGTAATGGGCAGGTCCACCAAGCACTCCACACGCTCCGCCGCCGTCACGCCCTTTTCCTCGTTGACGGCGTCCGCCAGCAGTTTCAGATACATATCGTAGCCCACCGACTCCATGTGTCCGTGCTGTTGCGCACCCAGCAGGTTGCCTGCGCCACGAATCTCCATGTCACGCATGGCAATCTTAAATCCTGCGCCAAACTCGGTGAAATCCCGCATGGTTTCCAGTCGCTTCTGGGCAACGTCCGACAGTTGCTTGCCGCGGGTAAAGGTGAGATAGGCGTAGGCTCTTCTCGAAGAGCGCCCCACACGGCCACGCAACTGGTGCAACTGCGACAGACCGTAGCGATCGGCGTTTTCGATGATAAGGGTGTTCACGTTAGGAATATCCACACCCGTCTCGATGATGGTGGTGCACACCAAAATATCCACCTCGTGCTCCAACACCTGCCGCCAGATTTCGGACAGTTCGTCCTCACTCATCTTGCCGTGTGCCACGGTAATGCGTGCCTCGGGAATGCGGCTGTGCAGAGCCGCCGCCGTCTGCTCGATGTTGTCCACACGGTTGTGGAGATAGTACACCTGACCGTCACGGCGCAGTTCGCGGCGAATGGCGTCGGCAATCACGCCGTTGTCCTGCTCCAGCACGTAGGTCTGCACGGGGCGGCGGTCCATGGGCGCCTCCTCAATCACCGACATATCCCGAATGCCGCTCATGGCCATATTCAGCGTACGGGGAATGGGGGTAGCGGAGAGGGTCAGCACGTCCACGTTGGGGGTCATCTCCTTGATACGCTCCTTCTGCGCCACGCCGAATCGCTGCTCCTCGTCCACGATAAACAGACCCAAATCACGGAAACTCACGTCCTGACTCAGCAGGCGATGGGTACCCACCACGATATCCACCTCGCCGCTTTTCACACGGCGGATGATATCCGCCTGCTGTTTCGGCGTGCGGAAACGGGAGAGCATTTCCACCTTGACGGGGAAACCCTCAAACCGTTTGAGAATGGTGTTAAAATGCTGAAAAGCCAAAATGGTGGTGGGCACCAAAACGGCGCACTGCTTCGACTGGCTGACGCACTTAAAGGCGGCACGGAGCGCCACCTCGGTCTTACCAAAGCCCACGTCACCGCACAGCAGGCGGTCCATGGGAATGGGTCGCTCCATATCGCTCTTAATCTCGTCAACACAACGGAGCTGATCCTCCGTCTCCTCATACTCGAAATGGCGCTCGAAATCGTACTGCCACTCCTCGTCGGGGCCGAAGGCGAAACCGGGCGACGCCATACGCTTGGCGTACAGCGCCACCAAGCCCTTGGCGATATCCTTCACCGCGCTCTTGACACGGCTTTTGGCCTTCTGCCACTCCTGGCCGCCCAAGCGGTGCAGTTTCAGCTGCACGTCCTCTTTCGTGCCGATGTATTTGCTCACCAAATCCAACTGGGTCACAGGGACGTACAACAGGTCGCCCTTGGCGTACTCCAGCTTGATATAATCCTTCACCACGCCCTGCACGTTCATCTGGTGGACACCCTGATAGATACCGATACCGTGGGTCACGTGCACCACGTAGTCGCCGATTTGCAATTCGGACAGGCTGTGGATCTCCAGCCCTCGCTCTTTACTGCGGCTGCGGTTGCGGCGCACGGGACGCACCGCCCGCCCGTGGGTGAGGATAGCCAGTCGCGCCTCAGGCAATTCCATGCCGGCGGAGATACCGCCGGCCATCACCAGCACCTGCCCACGCAGGGGCTCCTCCGGCGCCTTGGCATACAGCGCAGGCAGGCCTGCCTTGCGCAGGTCCTCCGCCAAGGTTTGCGCCGCCCTTTCCTCGCTGCCGGCCAGCACCACGCAGGCCATTTTCTGCCCCAACAGGGCGCGCAGATCCTCTGCCAGCAATTCCACCCGACCCGACCACACGGGCAACTGTCGGGCGTCAACCGTATACACTCTCGCCAGGGACAAGCCGATACCGCCACGGGAGAAATTGTCCATCAGCACCGTGGGCCGCTTGGCCATCTCCGCCAGCAGGTCGTCCCAATCGGGGGCATAGTCCGCCAAGGCACGGCAGAGGAGATTTTCCTCCAACAGCGCCGTTTCGTCCTGCTCGATTTGCCACAGATAAGTGCGCACTCGCTCTTTCACACGAGCCGGCTCGCTGACGAACAGCAGGGCGTCACGCATATAGGTGAACAGATTGGCCTTTTCCTTATAAATCAGCGGCAAATATTTATCCACCGAGCCGGGGCGCAGGCCACCACGCAGACGGTCCACGTCACGGCGCAGATTCTCCCGCACCTCGGCGGCATTTTTCGTGCGCAGCGAGGCCGCCAGGGCGTCAATCTCCGCCGCCAACGCCGCCGCGTCGTCGTACATAATCTCCGCCGCAGGAGGGATGGCGATGGCGTCCAACGGCTCGGTGCGGCGCTGGGTGATGAGGTCGAAATACCCCAAGGTGTCCACCGTGTCGCCCCACAATTCCATACGAATGGGTGCAGGGCAAGAGGCAGGATACACGTCCACGATACCGCCACGCACCGCAAACTGACCCACGCCCTCAATCTGGGCGCACCGCTCATAGCCTGCCGCAGACAGCGCCGCAGGCAGGTCCTCCACGGGTAGCGGCGCACCGCACACGATTTCCAGCGTGCGCTCCAGCAGGGTGTCGGGCGGAATGGTGTACTGCATAGCCGCGTCGGCGCAGGCCACCACAATATCGTAGCCCCCCTCCGCCATCGCCGCCAGCACGCCCAGACGCATCTGCTCGTACTCACGACCGGCCGCTTCCATCTGCCGCAGGGACAATTCACGGGCAGGCAGATACAGCACGCTAAGACCGAGAGCCTTCAGGTCCTCAGTCAGTCGGTTGGCCTCTGCCTCGTCCCCTGCCAGCACCACCGCACGCTTCTTGAGCGAGGTGGTGAGAGAGGCCGCAAACAGGGCCTTATGAATGTGGGCAAGTCCCACTAATTGTATGGGTGTGCGGCGTGCGGCGATATCCTCCCGCACCCCTCGATAGGCGGCGAGGTTCGCCAGCCCTTTATCCCAAAAACTCATAACGCAATCCTCAGTAACCGCTGATTGAATCGAAGTGCGATTATCAGCGAGATAGTTTTTCGTTAGAATGGTAAAAAAGCACAGGCAATACTGGATGTATTGCCGAGCATTTTTGACCGTTTAGACGGGAAAATAGCCGCTGAGAATCGTGCATTCGGTTGAATCAGCGGTTACATTAATGAGAATACTTGTTCATCGCTTCCTCGATACTGCCGCCGATGACGCACTCCGCCGCACCGGCCGCCTTGTCAAAGGCCTCCTCCATCAGAGGACGCTCCTCTTTCTTATACTTGCTCAGCACCCAGTCCGCCAAATCATAGGCAGGGTGAGGTTTCGCACCCACGCCGATACGAATGCGGGGAAAATTGTCGTCCCCGATACAGCCGATGATACTGCGCAGACCCTTCTGACCGCCGTCACTGCCCTTCTTGCGCACCCGCACCACACCGGGGTTCAGCGCAATATCGTCAGACAGCACCAGCAGTTGGTCGGTGGACAGTTTATAGAAAGCCATAGCCTCCCGCACCGCCTCGCCGCTGTTGTTCATAAAGGTCTGGGGGAACATCAGCATTACCTTTTTGCCGCCGATTTCACCCGTACCCACCAGCGCCTTAAACTGCTTCTTGCTTAGCGTAATGCCGTGATCCTTCGCCAGCACGCACAGCGCCTCGTAGCCGGCATTGTGGCGAGTGCCCTCATAGGCCATTCCCGGATTGCCGAGACCTACGATCAGCCAGTCGATGGCGGTCTTTTTCTTTCCAAACAACATATGCAAATCCTCCCGATGATACGACTAAACGCCGGACATTCCGCAATGTCCGGCTGTGTATTTCCTATTTCGCACCCATTATAACAAACATTCCGGCCATCTGCAAGAAAATTTTGCGGTTGCTCCATTTTCTTTAATGGGCGGTCGAGGACGCCCGTCTCTACAAACCTCATTCCCCAAAAAATCGTAAAAATTGACCGAAAACCGCCGCAAATTCTCCTCAAATATGCACAATTCGTAGTATTTGTAAAAATTTCAAAAAAAGTATGGCAAATTCTTAACATATATGTTATACTATTTAGCGGCTCTGCGGACGTGATGGGCAGGACGGGTCAAACCTCGAACGCCCTGCCCCTCTGCAGAGAAAAATCTGAATTAAAAGTTGGAGGTAAAGTAACATGAGTCACAAGTATGTCTACCTGTTCAGCGAAGGCGTCGCTTCCATGCGTGAGCTGCTGGGTGGTAAGGGTGCTAACCTGGCCGAGATGACCAAGATTGGTCTGCCCGTGCCCCAGGGCTTCACCGTGTCCACCGAGGCCTGCACTCAGTATTATGAGGACGGCCGCACCATCAATGATGAGATTAAGGCCCAGATTCTCGAGTACATCGACAAGATGGAGGCCATCACCGGCAAGAAGTTCGGTGACAAGGAGAACCCCCTGCTGGTGTCCGTTCGTTCCGGCGCCCGCGCTTCCATGCCCGGCATGATGGATACCATCCTGAACCTGGGTCTGAACGAGGAGGTCGTGGAGACCATGGCCGCCAAGTCCGGCAACGCTCGCTGGGCTTACGACTGCTATCGTCGTTTCATCCAGATGTATTCCGACGTCGTTATGGAGGTCGGTAAGAAGTACTTCGAGGAGCTCATCGATGAGATGAAGGCCAAGAAGGGCGTCACTCTGGATGTGGATCTGACCGCCGAGGACCTGAAGGAGTTGGCTGAGCAGTTCAAGGCTGAGTACAAGTCCAAGATCGGTTCCGCTTTCCCCAGCGATCCCAAGGAGCAGCTGATGGGCGCTATCGAGGCCGTGTTCCGTTCCTGGGACAACCCCCGTGCTAACGTGTATCGCCGTGACAACGACATCCCCTACTCTTGGGGTACTGCCGTTAACGTGCAGATGATGGCCTTTGGTAACATGGGCGACAACTGCGGTACCGGCGTTGCTTTCACCCGTGACCCCGCCACCGGCGAGCCCGGCCTGATGGGCGAGTTCCTGACCAACGCTCAGGGCGAGGACGTTGTGGCCGGCGTGCGTACTCCCATGCCCATCGCCGAGATGGCTGAGAAGTTCCCCGCCGCTTTCGCCGAGTTCCAGAAGGTTTGCGCCATCCTGGAGGATCACTATCGTGACATGCAGGATATGGAGTTCACCGTCGAGGACGGCAAGCTGTATATGCTGCAGACCCGTAACGGTAAGCGTACCGCTAAGGCTGCTCTGAAGATCGCTTGCGACCTGGTGGACGAGGGCATGATCGACAAGAAGCAGGCTGTTGCCATGATCGATCCCCGTAACCTGGACACCCTGCTGCATCCCCAGTTCGACCAGAAGGCTCTGAAGGCCGCCACCCCCGCCGGTAAGGGTCTGGGCGCTTCTCCCGGCGCCGCCTGCGGTAAGGTTGTGTTCACCGCTGAGGACGCCGTTGCGTGGCACGAGCGCGGTGAGAAGGTCGTTCTGGTTCGTCTGGAGACCTCTCCCGAGGATATCACCGGTATGAAGGCTTCTCAGGGCATCCTGACCGTCCGTGGCGGTATGACCTCTCACGCTGCCGTTGTGGCTCGTGGTATGGGTACCTGCTGCGTGTCCGGCTGCGGCGAGATCGTCATGGACGAGGAGAACAAGCAGTTCACTCTGGCCGGCAAGACCTACCACGAAGGTGATTACATCTCCATCGACGGTTCTACCGGTAACATCTACGACGGCATCATCCCCACCGTTGACGCTGAGATCGCCGGCGAGTTCGGCCGCATCATGGCTTGGGCTGATGAGTTCCGTACCCTGAAGGTTCGTACCAACGCCGACACTCCCGCCGACGCTAAGAAGGCTCGCGAGCTGGGCGCCGAGGGTATCGGTCTGTGCCGTACCGAGCATATGTTCTTCGAGGCCGATCGTATCGCCGCTTTCCGCGAGATGATCTGCTCCGACACCGTTGAGGCCCGTGAGGCCGCTCTGGCCAAGATTCTGCCCTATCAGCAGGGCGACTTCGAGGCTCTGTACGAGGCTCTGGAGGGCAACCCCGTTTGCATCCGCTTCCTGGATCCCCCTCTGCACGAGTTCGTTCCCACTGAGGAGGCCGACATCGCTGCTCTGGCCGCCGCTCAGGGCAAGACCGTTGCTGAGATCAAGGCTCTGATCGCCTCTCTGCACGAGTTCAACCCCATGATGGGTCACCGTGGCTGCCGTCTGGCCGTCACCTACCCCGAGATTGCTAAGATGCAGACCGCTGCCGTTATCCGCGCCGCTATCAACGTCAAGAAGAATCATCCCGATTGGAACATCGTTCCCGAGATCATGATCCCCTTGACCGGCGAGGTGAAGGAGCTGAAGTACGTGAAGAACGTTGTGGTTGCCACCGCCGACGCTGAGATCGCCGCTGCCGGCGTGGAGCTGGAGTATGAGGTTGGTACCATGATGGAGATCCCCCGTGCTTGCTTGACCGCCGACGCTATCGCTTCTGAGGCTGAGTTCTTCTGCTTCGGTACCAACGACCTGACCCAGATGACCTTCGGCTTCTCCCGTGACGATGCCGGTAAGTTCTTGGGCGCTTACTACGACACCAAGATCTACGAGAACGATCCCTTCGCTAAGCTGGATCAGACCGGTGTTGGTATGCTGATGGAGATGGCCGTTACCAAGGGTAAGGCTGTCCGTCCCTCCATCCACTGCGGTATCTGCGGTGAGCATGGCGGCGACCCCGTGTCCGTCGAGTTCTGCCACAAGATCGGCCTGGACTATGTGTCCTGCTCTCCCTTCCGCGTGCCGATCGCCCGTCTGGCCGCCGCTCAGGCCGCCATCAAGGGCAGCAAGTAATCCTTGCCCCTGACGGACTATAACGCATAACGAAATCCCCTGCCGATTACTCGGCAGGGGATTTTTCTTTTTTGTTGCAAATCATCTTGCTTTTTGTTAACATAGGAAAAGAGGTGAACACAATGAAAGGCTTCGTTATAATGCTCTTCATCGCAATCTTATTATGCATTCTGCTCCTGTTAAGAAGAAAAACCCAACAGCCGCCCCAAAAGCCACCTGTTATTCCCGAATATGATAGCGAAGGATATAATCAGCAAGGTTACAATGAAATCGGAAGAAACAGACAAGGTAAATATAATCGCTATTATAATGTAAAATGTTACAGAACAAGTTTATACAGTGAAGAAGGGTTTTTGGATATCCGCAAACATCCTCTTTACCTAACCGATCACGCACGTGGGCGTATGTATGAGCGAATGGGCATCCAAGACTTTCGCAAAATGCAAGCTCTCGCTTTCGAAGCCTATCAGTTTGGAAAAAGTAAAATGCAACTTATGAAATCCGAGCGAGGGATTATTGAAGAAAAGGAAGCAAAACACGACGGCTGTATCATTTTGATTTATCGTAGTTATTGCTATGTGTTCACAGAAAACAACGGATTAAAAACCGTTTACAAGAACGATAGAATTAGAATTTAATCCTCCTTTTTGGCGCCATCAAGTCCGGCAAGTAATTGCTGCCCTTTGACGGACAATAACGCATAAAAAATCCCCACCGATGGCTCGGTGGGGATTTTGTTATTTTTTTCACAATTTCCTCTTGACACTTCTTCTAAAAAGGATAAAATATAAGTAACGGGTTGTCACCGTCGATGATGACCGAGAACATTTCAAAAGGAGAGAACCACTATGGCAAATCGTTTTGTACTCAACGAAACCAGCTATCACGGCAAAGGTGCGATTCAGGAGATCGCCACCGAGATTCAGGCACGCGGCTTTAAAAAGGCTTTCGTGTGCTCCGACCCCGACCTCATCAAGTTTGAGGTGACCAAAAAGGTGACCGACATTCTGGACGCCGCCTCCATCGCCTACGACATCTACAGCGACATCAAGCCCAACCCCACCATTGAGAACGTACAGAACGGCGTAGCCGCCTTCAAGGCCAGCGGCGCCGACTGCATCATCGCCATCGGCGGGGGCTCCTCTATGGACACCGCCAAGGCCATCGGCATTGTCATTACCAATCCCGCGTTTGCCGACGTGCGCTCTCTGGAGGGTGTTGCCCCCACCAAGAACCCCTGCGTGCCCATCATCGCCGTCCCCACCACCGCCGGCACCGCCGCAGAGGTGACCATCAACTACGTCATCACCGATGCCGAGAAGAACCGCAAGATGGTGTGCGTGGACGTCCACGACATCCCCGTGGTGGCCGTGGTGGATCCCGATATGATGGCCACCATGCCCAAGGGCCCCACCGCCGCCACCGGTATGGACGCCCTGACCCACGCCATCGAGGGCTACATCACCAAGGGCGCTTGGGAGATGAGCGATATGTTCCACCTGAAGGCTATCGAGCTCATCGCCAAGAGCCTGCGCGGTGCGGTGGATAACACCGACGAGGGCCGCGAGGGTATGGCACTGGGCCAGTACATCGCCGGTATGGGCTTCTCCAATGTTGGTCTGGGTATCGTCCACTCTATGGCTCACCCCTTAGGCGCCCTGTACGACACCCCTCACGGCGTAGCCAACGCCATCATCCTCCCCACCGTGATGGAGTATAACGCCCCTGCCACCGGTGAGAAATACCGTGACATCGCCAAGGCGATGGGCGTCTGCGGCGTGGACGCTATGACTCTCGAGGAGGCCCGCAAGGCCGCCATCGACGCAGTCAAGCAGTTGTCCGTGGACGTGGGTATCCCCACCGACCTCAAGGAGATCGTCAAGCCCGAGGACGTCGACTTCCTGGCCGAGTCTGCTTATGCCGACGCCTGCCGTCCCGGCAACCCCCGCGACACCAGCGTAGAGGAGATCAAGGCGCTGTATCTCAGCCTGCTGTAATCCGTTTATCCCCTCCTCCCCATCGAGCCATCGGTGGGGAGTTTTTTCGTGCCGAGAATTGACTTTTTCCACCCCTTGTACTACAATCGACAGAGAAAGGGGAAATGCGCAATGCGGATCATCATCGACCTACTTCAAAACTTCTTTACCCATAAAGATTTTTTACCCCCGGCGGACAAACTGCCGGGAACGCTGTTCACCCCGTTACACTTTGCGGCTTCCGCCTGCTGGATTGCTTGGATCGTGCTGGCGTGTATCCTGTTGCGCAACAAAAGTGAAACCGTGCTGCGGCGTGTCTTTGCCGTCCTTTGGGTCTGCGTGACGGTGCTTGAGGTGGTCAAGATCACTTGGGAGACCTGTTGCGGCGCCACCATCCGTATGGAGTGGGGCGGTGTTCTCCCCCTGTACCCCTGCAGCATTTTTATGTATGCTATGCCCTTCGCCATATGGGGTCGCGGCAAGGTGCGCTACGCCGCCTGCGGCTACGTGTGCAGTTTGGGGTTGCTGGGCGGCGCCATCAACTTCATCTACCCTGCCAACGTACTGAGCAATTACTCCTGCCTTTCCTTTGCCGGATTCCACACCTTATTTTACCACGGTGTGCTGGTGCTGTGCGCCGCGCTGATGCTGCTGTCCGGCTATCACAGCTACAAAGGCGTCACCAAGGCGTACCAGCTGCTCTTGCCCGCCGTGCCGGCGCTGGCGGTGTCGGTGATTGCCAATGCGGTGAATTTCTCCCCCATCGGCTCCGACTATATGTTTTTCAAGCTCAATTCCTTCTTCTTCGCCCCCATCGGCGCGGCCACTCCCGATTGGCTGAGCGTTATCCTGGTCTACGGCATTTATCTGCTGATTCACGCCCTGCCCTATTTGCCCTCTTGGATCGCCTTTCGAATCAGCCGCCGCAAAGCACCGGTAAAATAAACTCTCTTCCCCTCTCCCCACCGAGCCATCGGTGGGGAGTTTTCTATCCCTTGACAGATTCCTATACTGATCCTATAATAAAACTATCCCAACAAAACGGAGGAATGACCTATGGCAAAGATTTACAACAGCGCCTACGGCTACGACTGCGTCGGCCGTATCGAAAACGATGGTAAAGTCTACGACAGCGCCTATGGCTACAACTGCATCGGTCGCGTCGACAACGACGGCAAAGTCTACGACAGCGCCTACGGCTACAACTGTATCGGTCGCGTAGAGAGCGACGGCAAGGTCTACGACAGCGCCTACGGCTACAACTGCGTCGGTCGTGTGGAGAGCGACGGTAAGATCTACGACAGCGCCTACGGCTACAATTGCATTGGTCGCGTGGAGAGCGTCCCCACCAAAATGGGCGGTGCCGCCTACATCCTCTTAATGCGCTAACCCACAAAATCCCTGTCGCACTGCGGCAGGGATTTTTCTTGCTTTTACGCAGGCTATCCTGTATAATGTATTCGTTACGCACCTCCCCATTCTATAACCATGCGAGGTATTTATGGAACAAAAACTGGAACGCAAATACGGCTTGTTCACCGCCATTTGTATGGTGGCGGGCATCGTCATCGGCTCCGGCGTCTTTTTCAAAGCCCAGACCATACTGGAAAAGACCGGCGGCGATATGCCGCTGGGTATCGTGGCGTGGGTCATCGGCGGCCTGATTATGATGGTGTGCCTGCTCACCTTCTCCATGATGGGACAGAAATACGAAAAAGTGGGCGGCATCGTGGACTACGCCGAGGCCACCGTCGGGCGCCAATACGGCTACTACGTGGGCTGGTTTACCGCCACCATCTACTACCCTGCCATGACCTCGGTGTTGTGCTGGGTCACGGCACGCTACACGCTGGAGTTTTTGGTGTCGGTCAACCCCGACCTGCCCCTGCTGATCCCTGCCGCCGAGGGCGGCTGTATCGTCGGCCCCGAGTGCATCGCCCTGAGCCTGTTCATCCTCTGCTTCGCCTACGCCGTCAACGTCCTCTCCCCCAAGCTGGCGGGCAAATTTCAGACCACCACCACCGTTATCAAGCTGATTCCTCTGGCGTTGATGGCGGTTGTGGGCGTCATTTACGGCCTGGCCAACGGCCTTTTGGCAGAAAACTTCCAAACCAAGGCCGTGGTGGCAGAGACCGCAGACAGCCCTCTTTTTGCCGCCATTTGCTCCACCGCTTTCGCTTATGAGGGCTGGATCATCGCCACCTCCATCAATGCGGAAATCAAAGATTCCAAGAAAAATCTGCCCCGTGCCCTGCTGATCGGCGGTATCATCATCGCCGCCTGCTACATTCTCTACTACGTCGGCGTAGCCGGCGGCGCCACCAATCAGGAACTGATTGACAAGGGCGCCACCATCGCCTTCTCCAACATCTTCGGCGGCACCTTGGGCACCCTGCTCAAGCTGTTCATCGCCATTTCCTGCTTCGGCACGGTCAACGGTCTCGTGCTGGCCTGCTGCCGCGGTATGTACGCCATCGCCGCCCGTGGTGAAGGCCCCAAGCCGGCGGTATTCGGCGAATTGGACCGCCAGACCAATATGCCCACCAATTCCTCGGTCATCGGTCTGCTTCTGGTGGGCGGCTGGTTTGCCTACTTCTATCTGGCCAATCTGGCCGGCACGTGGAGCGGCCCCTTCGTCTTTGATTCCTCCGAGTTGCCCATCATCACCATCTATCTGATGTATCTGCCCATCCTCATCCAGTGGATGCGCAAGGAAAAGGACCAGCCTCCCGTTCGCCGTTTCGTGCTGCCGATTTTGGCGCTGTGCGGCAGCGTGTTTATGGTCATCGCCAGCATTTTCAGCCACGGCATCGGTTGCCTGTGGTATCTCATCGTTTTCGCCTTCATTATGGCCATCGGTGCCCTATTTAGCCGCAAAAAAGCAAACTAACGAACAAGTCAAACACCATTTTCTCCTCCAGCTGCGGCACTCCTACTCACTAAGAGATCACTCCTAGCAGAAACCTCGTTTTGTAACAAAAAACCGCTCGGGTCACCCCGAGCGGTTTTTCTTATTTTCCCAGTATCTCTTGCAGCACAGGCGTAATGGTATCGGTCAGCACCGTATACCCTTCGTGGGTGAAGTGACCGCCGTCCACGGTGTATCCTTCACGCACCTCACCTGTATTCACGTCAAACAGCGGCGTGAACACGTCCACGTAAGCACACCCATACTTCTCCGCCAACAGGCGAATGGACACGTTATTCAGACACGCCTGCCCATTCCACCGACCCCAGTGCTCGCCGCCCATGGCGGTCATGGACAACAGCACCACCTTTGTATCCGGCAGATGGTCACGCAGACCAATCAGGATATCCTCATAGTTATCCAACATCGTTTCAGGATTGTTCGCACCGATCAGCATCACCGCCACCTGCGGTTTCAGGTCGTATACCGACACTTGCAGGCGCTCTTGCAAATCGTAGGTGGTGTCGCCGCCAATGCCACGGTTAGCGGTCACGTACTGAGGATAGTACTTGGCCAAATCGTAGCCATCGGTAAGGCTGTCCCCCAAAAAGGCAACCTCCACCTCGTAGTCGGCGTATTGCTCATTTTCTTGCTCATACTGTTGCCGCTTTGCGGCACGATACTCCGCCACCATCTGCGCCCGGTCCTGTTCCTCCGCCTTTTGCGTAAGCAGCACGGTCGCCGCAACACCTGCCACCAGCACCAAAACGGCGGCTACAGCGATCCAAATGTAGGCTTTTCGTTTCATCTCCATCCCTCACTTTCTCTCTCATCATACCCTGTCCTGCCCAAAAGTCAACCCTTAACCAGAATGGTTGTTCGCAAACAAAAAATCCCCTGTTGCTTGTCGCAATAGGGGATTTTTCTTATACCACTTAGGCCAGAATCTGACGGAGGAAAGCAGTTTCCTCACGGCTGATGGTCTCATCGCAAGCAGCCAGGCAGGTCACCAAAACCATGATGTCAGCCTTGGTCTCCTGGGAGAACTTGTCAGCCAACAGATCGGTCAGCTCCACCATTTTACCGGTGTACATATCGGTCAGCTTGTCCACGCCGTCAGCGTCCAGACCGGTGATGTCCGCCAGGAACTGAGCCTCCAGGCGGGTCAGCTTACCATCGGCGGCAATAGCACTCAACAGAATAGCGGTCAAAGCACCGATACCGTTGTTCTGCTCATCCACAGACTTGCACACGGGCAACACGCGGGTCACAGCCTGCTTAGCCAGAGCCAGCAGCTCATCATAATCCTTGTTTACAAACTCCTGCATTAATGCGCCAAAATCCATTTTAATAACACTCCTTTTCATTAGTGTACACTCATTATATCGAAAAACATCCTGCGTTGTCAAGGGATAAGGCCACGATTATCCCAAATTCGACCGCACGTACTCCGCCACCTGAGCGGCGCAGCGGCGGCTGCCCTCAGCCGAGAGGTGCAGCAGGTCCTCGCACTTATAGCGGCGATCGTCCTCCATACACAGAGCATACAGATCGTTGACCGGCACGCCCAATTCCTCCATCACCGCCACGGCGGCGGCGTTATATTCCTTGACCCACTCGTTGGAATAGTTGATGGTGCCCTCCACGCCGGTATTGTCCGCCGCCGCGCCGGCCTCCATAATGGGCACGGTGGTGGCAAACACCACCTTCGCCCCACACTGACGGCACAGCGCCACGATACGGCGCAGGAAACTCTGATACTCCTCGATGGGATGAATCGCCTCGGTCATAGGCGCCTCGATGTTCATATCCCAGTAGCCGTTGTTGAAGTGCACCAACTCAATGTCGGGATTCCACTTAAACATCTGATTGGCCTGCCACAGGGTATAGGCGGCAAAGCGACCGTTATCTTCAGGGCAGAGCACCTCGTACTCCCCCGCCAACATCTCTTTCACGTCGTTTTGATACCCCATGCGAATGGAGTCACCCAGCAATAGCACCTTTTTCATTTCATACCGTCCTTTCTGCTGCATACTGCCTTCATTATACCACACCCATCGCCAAAGTAAAGCCTTTACTATGGCAAATACGCCGCTTTTTTGTGCCATCCTCACAAATCACCACACCTGTGCGCCCTATATTATACATTCCTTATAAAAATCGCAAAAACCCTTGCATTTTTCGGCGGCGTATGGTATACTATCCACAGTGAATATTGTGTAACGGAAAGGAGTGGGGCGACCCGCTCCTTTGTTGTTGTCCGAAAGGAGTTGTACGTATGGCAAAACAAAACGCCGCCCCCGGCGGCATCGCAGGCGCCGTAGCGCCGCTGGCGGAGCCCATCACCGCCGAGCTGGGACTCAACCTGTGGGACATCCGCTTTGTCAAAGAGGGTGCCACCTGGATTCTCCGCGTGGTCATCGACCGCGAGGACGAGCCGGTGTCCATCAACGACTGCGTGGCGGTCTCCCGCAAACTCAGCCCCGTGCTGGACGAGGCCGACCCCATTCCCCAGTCCTACTGCTTAGAGGTCACCTCTCCCGGTGCCGACCGTGAGCTGACCCGTCCCGAGCACTTCGCCTATTACGAGGGCTACCCCGTAACGCTGAAGTTCTACCGCCCCGACGAACACGGCCAAAAAGAATTGGCCGGTCTCCTCGTCAACTGGGAGGATGGCTTCACCGTCGAAACCGAAGAGGGCGAGACTCTCACCTTTGACAAAAAACTGGTTGCCGCCGTCCACGCCATCGACCTGTGGGACGACGAAGAAGAAGCGTAATTTTACAGCTATATGCTGATGGAGGTTAATACAATGACTAACAAGGAAATCGTAGAATTTTTCGAAGCCCTTAAACTGCTGGCTAAGGAAAAAGGCATCGACCCCGAATATCTGATTGAGCGCATCCGCGCCGCCATTATCGTGGCGGTTAAAAAGGACTTTGGCGGCGATGAGAATATCATCGTCACCATGGACCCCGAAAACGGCACCTTCTCCGTCATCATCCGCAAGGACGTGGTGGAAGAGGTCACCGATCCCGAGCGTGAGCTGACCTTGGAGCAGGCTCTGCAGTATTCCAAGCGTGCCAAAGTGGGCAAGACCATCGACATCAAGCTGGATCCCAAGCGCTTCGGTCGTATCGCCGCCCAGAGCGCAAAGCACGTCATCCGTCAGGGCATCCGCGAGGCGGAGAAGAATCAGCAGGTGCTGGAGTTCCAGCGCCGCAAGCAGGAGCTGGTCACCGTGGTGATCACTCGTGTGGATCCCCGCAGCGGCGCTGCCACCGTTCAGGTGGGCAAGGGCGAGACCGTCCTGCCCAAGGCTGAGCAGATGGAGTGCGACAACATCGTCGAGGGCGCCCACATCAAGGTGTACGTCGTGGACGTCAAGGAGACTGAAAAGGGTCTGCGTGCTCTGGTATCCCGTACCCATCCCGGTCTGGTGACCCGTCTGTTTGAGAACGAGGTGCCCGAGATTTTCGACGGCACCGTGGAGATTAAGTCCGTGGCCCGTGAGGCCGGCAGCCGCACCAAGATGGCGGTGCTGTCCCACGACCCCAACGTAGACGCCGTGGGCGCCTGCATCGGTCAGCGCGGCGCCCGTGTCAACGGTATCGTTGAAGAGCTGGGCGGCGAGAAGATCGACATCGTGGAATACAGCGACGATCCCGCCACCTTCATCGCCGCCGCTTTGGCCCCTGCCAAGGTGCTGGGCGTGGAGATGGACCCCAACGGCGAGAAGGCCTGCCGTGTCACCGTGCCGGACGCTCAGCTGTCCTTGGCCATCGGCAACAAGGGTCAGAACGCCCGTCTGGCGGTTAAGCTGACCGGCTGGAAGATCGACATCCGCCCCGAGAGCGGATTCTACGGCGAAGACGAAGAGTAATTTTACACACACTTTATCCCAGAGGTGAAAGAAATGGCAAAAGAACGCAAACTGCCCCTGCGCAAGTGCAGCGGTTGCGGTGAGATGAAAGTGAAAACCGAATTGGTTCGTGTGGTGCGCTCTCCCGAGGGCGAATTGTCCATGGATCTGACGGGCCGTAAGGCAGGCCGCGGCGCCTATGTGTGCCGCAACGTCGAGTGCCTGCGCACCGCCCGTAAGCGTAAGGCGCTGGAACGCTCCTTTGCCTGTGCCATTCCCTCTGAGATTTACGAACGGCTGGAAGAGGAGATGATGCAGGGTGAATAACAAACTGTGCGGTCTGCTGGGCATCGCCCGTCGGTCCGGACACATCCTCATCGGCTTTGACGCAGTGCGGGCAGCCCTGCTCGCGGATAAGACCCAACTGATTGTGTTGGCGTCGGATTGCTCCCCTAAGACGGAGAAAGAATTGCGCTTTGCCGCTGAGAATAAGACCTGCCCTTTGGTTAAGGTAGCAGAGGATAAGGATACCCTCTCCACCGCCTTAGGGTTACAAAAACCCGTTGCCGTCATCGCCACCGATGACCGTGGCTTCGCCACCGCTATGATGAAGCATACTACGACTTAATTCGAAGGAGGATGTTGCCCTATGATGATTAAATACCGCGTAAGCGACGTAGCCAAGGATTTCAACGCTACTACTAAGGAAATCGTTGAGATTTTGGCCACCCATGGCTTCGCCGGCAAGAAGAGCGCTACCGCTTTGGAGGAGCGCGAGCTGGACGTGATTTTTGAATATTTCACTCAGAAGCACAACACCGATAATCTGGACGCCTATTTCGCCACCGCCAACGACAAGGCGAAGGAGGAGCCCAAAGAGGAGCCTGCCGTCACCGTGACCACCGACGGTCCTGCCGCTCCCGCACAGCCCCAGCAGGGCAAGCCTGCAGGCAAAAAACCTGCCCGACAGGACAAACCCCAGGCCGCTCCCCAGCCTCAGGCTCCTCAGGAGCGCCGTACCGTCGATACCCGTAAGCCTCAGGTTGTGGCTTCCGGCAAATACGACGAAAAGTTCGATATGATGGCCCAGACCTCCAGCCACGTGCGTGGCGACGGCAGCGGCGCCAAGAAGCAGAAGATCAACCAGCGCTCCAAGCAGCAGTACAAAAAGCCTCGCCGCAAGGAGACCGAGCAGGAGCGTCTGAACCGTATCGAGCAGGAGCGTAAGAAAAAGCAGGCCACCATTCAGGTAGGCGAGACCATCACCGTAGGCGAGTTGGCTGCCCGTCTGAAGGCCACCTCCGCCGAGGTCATCAAGAAACTGATGATGATGGGTATGATGGTGTCCGTCAATCAGGAGATCGACTTTGACACCGCCTTCCTGGTGGCGGAAGAGTTCCACACCAAGGTGGAAAAAGAAGTGGTTGTCACCATCGAGGAGCGCATCATCGACGATAGCGAGGATACCGATGAGAATCTGCAGCCCCGTGACCCCGTCGTGGTGGTTATGGGTCACGTTGACCACGGTAAGACCTCCATTCTGGACGCCATCCGCAAGACCAGCGTCACCACCGGCGAGGCCGGCGGTATCACCCAGCACATCGGCGCTTATCGTGTAGATGTGGGTGGTCAGTCCATCACCTTCCTGGATACCCCCGGTCACGCCGCCTTTACCTCTATGCGTGCCCGTGGTGCTCAGGTCACTGATATCGCCATTCTGGTGGTTGCCGCCGACGACGGCATTATGCCCCAGACCATCGAGGCCATCAACCACGCCAAGGCCGCAGGCGTTTCCATCATTGTGGCCATCAATAAGATGGATAAGCCCACCGCCAACCCCGACCGTGTGATGCAGCAGCTCACCGAGCACGAAATCGTGCCCGAGGCTTGGGGCGGCGACGCCATCTGCGTGCCCGTGTCCGCCCATACCGGTATGGGTATCAGCGACCTGCTGGAGAACATCCTGCTGGTTGCCGAGATGCAGGAGTTGAAGGCCAACCCCGACCGTGCCGCTAAGGGTACCGTCATCGAGGCCCGTCTGGATAAGGGCCGTGGCCCCATCGCCACCGTGCTGGTACAGAACGGTACGCTGAAGGCCGGCGACATCGTGGTCGCCGGTATGTCCGTGGGTCGTGTCCGTGCGATGACCGATGAAAACGGTCGCAAGCTGACCACCGCCGGCCCCTCCGTCCCCGTTGAGATTATGGGTCTGGCCGAGGTGCCTGCGTCCGGCGATATCTTCAACGCCGTTTCCGACGAGCGTCTGGCTCGCGAACTGGTGGAGCAGCGTAAGGAAGAGGCCAAGGAAGAGATGTTCAGCCGCTATCAGAAGGTTACCCTCGACAACCTGTTTGACCAGCTGCACGAGGGCGAGATGAAGGAACTGCGCATCATCGTTAAGGCGGACGTGCAGGGCTCTGTTGAGGCGGTTACCCAGTCTCTGGAGAAGCTGTCCAACGAAGAGGTGCGCGTGCGCGTCATCCACGGCGCCGTGGGTGCCGTCACCGAGAGTGACGTTATGCTGGCCGACGCCTCCAATGCCATCATCGTCGGCTTCAACGTCCGTCCCGACCCCTTGGCTCAGGTAGCCGCCGACAACGCCGGCGTGGATATGCGTATGTACCGTATCATCTACGACGCCATCGAGCAGGTAGAGACCGCTATGAAGGGTATGCTGGCCCCCAAGACCAGAGAAGTGCTCCACGGCCGTGCCGAGGTGCGTCAGGTCTACCGTATCACCGGTGTGGGCCTGGTTGCCGGTTGCTATATTCTGGATGGTAAGGTGTACCGTAACGACCTGCTGCGTATCGTCCGTGACGGTATCATCATCGGCGACGATAAGATGATTTCTCTGAAGCGTTTCAAGGACGACCAGAAGGAGGTTGCCCAGGGTTACGAGTGCGGTATCGGTCTGGAGAAGTTCACCGACATCCGCGAGGGCGACATCTACGAGACCTATATCATCGAGGAATATCGCGATTAAGCGGATTGCATCCGCTTAATCACCGCAATATGCCTTGACGGCTTAGGCAGCCGTCACTGCGGCATTAGCCGCAGACGGCATATTTGCCTCTCATCTTTATTCCCATCAAACAAAAGGAGGGTCATTTATGCCCAACTATCGTATGGACCGCACCGGCGAGGACATTATGCGTGAGCTGACCGCCATTCTGCGTACCGTCAAGGATCCCAGAGTGTCCGGCACGCTTTTGAGCATCGTCCGCGTGGACGTCACCCGTGACCTGTCCTACGCCACCGTATACATCAGTTCTATGGACGGACTGGAGTCCGCCAAAGAGGCTGTCAAGGGACTCAAGTCTGCGGCAGGCTATATGCGCCGCGAGCTGGGCTATGCCCTGAGTCTGCGTCACACCCCCGAATTGCGTTTCGTGGCAAACGATTCCATCGCCTACAGCGCAGGTATCGCCGCCACCATCAACCGCATTAAAAAAGAGGAGACCACCGAATGACACAACTCATCACCGAACGGCAAGCCGCTGACCTGCTTTTGGCGGCGGATAACATCCTGCTGTTGGCGCACCACTATCCCGATGGCGACACCATCGGCAGCAACTACGCCCTGTGCCTCGCCCTGCGTGCCTTAGGCAAGCAGGCGCGCGTGCTGTGCGGCGACCCCATCCCCGAGCGGTACGAATATATGACCGCCGACGTGGAGATGGCAGACTTTGCTCCCGATTTCGTGTGTGCCGTGGACGTGGCGGACGCCTGTCTGCTGGGTCCTACCCTGCAGGAGACCTATGGTCACTGCGTAGACTTGTGCATTGACCACCACAACACCAACGTGGGCTACGCCACTTACACCTGCGTGGACGATACCTGCGCCGCGGCGGCGATGGTGGTACTGCGCATTCTGCGCCTAATGGGTGTGGAGCTCACCCCTGCCATCGCCTCTTGTCTCTACACCGGTATCGCCACCGACAGCGGCTGCTTTAAGTATTCCAACGTGGACGCCACCGCCCATCGTATGGCGGCCGATTGCATTGAGGTGGGCATTCCCCACGATATGATTAACCGCTTGCATTTTGATATCAAATCCCGTGCCCGTATCGAGTTAGAGCGACTGGCACTGGATCGGATGGAGTTTCATCACAACGGTCGTGTGGCGCTGATGGCCATCACCAATGAGATGATTGCCCACAGCGGCGCCACCGAAAACGATTTAGAGGGTATGACTCCCATCCCCCGTCAGATTGAGGGTGTGTGGGTTGGTATCACCCTGCGACAGGAAGAGGACGGCAACTATAAAATCAGCGTGCGCACCGGCACCCATGCCGACGCCACCGCCATCTGCTCTTTGTTGGGCGGCGGCGGTCACATCCACGCCGCAGGTTGCACCGTGAGCGGTACGTTGGCCGAAGCCAAGGCCGCCATTCTCGCCGCCACCGAGCAGGCTTTGCCTCGCATTCGCGCCAACACAATTTAACACCTACGCAGACGAGAAAGGAGGACATTCCATGGACGGCATTTTATGTATTGATAAACCGGAGGGAATGACCTCCTTTTTGTGTGTGGCCATTGTGCGCCGCCTATTGGGCGTCAAAAAAGTGGGGCACGCAGGCACCCTCGACCCCAACGCAACGGGTGTCCTGCCCCTACTGATTGGTCGCGGCACGAAACTGTTGGACCATCTTCCCTGCCACGACAAGTGCTATACCGCCACCCTGCGCTTCGGCGCTGTCAGCAACACGCTGGACGTTTGGGGCGAGGTCACCGAAACCGGTGCGCCCCTCCCCACCTTAGCGCAGATCGAGGCGGCTCTCCCTGCCTTTCGTGGTGACATTATGCAGGTGCCGCCTATGACCTCCGCCCTGAAAAAGGACGGCGTCCGCCTCTACGATTTGGCCCGTCAGGGCATCGAGGTGGAGCGCGAGCCTCGCCCCGTCACCATCTACGCCTTAGACTTGCTGGAATACAACGAAAAAGAGGGTCTCCTGACCCTCTCCTGCCATTGTTCGTCTGGCACATATATCCGCACCCTCTGCGACGATTTGGGACGTATACTGGGGTGCGGTGCGGTGATGACCGCCCTGCGCCGTACCATGGCGGCCGGCTACCCTCTCGCCGACTGTATCACGTTGGACGAGGCGAAAGCATTGGCCGAAGCAGGCGCTCTCACCGACCGCCTGTTGCCTATGGATACCGCCCTCGCCGCCTATCCTGCCGTCACCGTGTCCTCGGCGCAGGCTGCCCGTTTCCGCAACGGCGGCGCCTTAGATTTAAAGCGGTTGCGCATCGCCATCGACGGCCCCGTCCGTGTCTACGACCCCGACGGTATCTGTATCGCCCTCGGCGCCCCTGCCGACGGCGCATTGAAAATGACCTGCCTATTACAAATCTAACGAAAGGAGGAGTCCGTATGAACACTTATATCTCTTGCGAAAATATCCCCTCTCGCCCTCGTTCGGTGGCTTTGGGTCTGTTTGACGGGCTCCACCCTGCCCATCGTCGGGTGATTCTCTCCGCTACGATGGATATCGACGACGACACCGCCGTCGCCGTCTATACCTTTGCCCCTGCCACCGTCACCACCAAACACATCAGCGGTCTGCTCTGCGACGAGAGCGAAGAGGAGTACCTGCTGGATTTGATGAACGTGGACGAGCTGTTTCGTGTGGATTTTGCCACCGTCCGGCACCTCTCCCCCGAGGATTTCGTGCGTAAGATTCTCAAAGAGCAGTTGGGCGCCATCCGTGTGTCCTGCGGCTACAACTATCGCTTTGGCTTCCGTGGTCAGGGCGACGTCGCTCTGCTCACCACCCTGTGCGCCCAGTGCGGCATCGCCGTCACCGTAGTGCCGGAGGTGGACGTGGACGGCATTCCCGTCAGCTCCACCGCCATCCGTGCCGCCATCGCCGCCGGCGATATGGCGCTGACACGCCGCCTACTGGGTCGCCCCTACCGCCTGTGCACCGCCGTGGTAGAGGGACAGCATTTGGGCAATAAACTGGGCTTCCCCACCATCAATCAGGCTCTGCCTACAGGCTTCGCCCGGCCTCGCTTCGGCGTATACGCCTCCTGCGTGCAGTTTGACGGCGAGACCTACCCTGCCGTCACCAATATCGGCGTGCGCCCCACCGTCGGCGCCGACGCCCCTCTGGCCGAGACCTACATCATCGGCTTTTCGGGCGACCTCTACGGTGCGTCTCCCTGCGTGTATCCCCTCGCCTATCTGCGCCCCGAACAATCCTTCCCCTCGTTAGAGGACTTAAAGGCGCAGATTGACCGTGACGTTGCCGCTGCCGCCGCCCTATTTGACGAGGCGAACACCGACGGCATCCGTGCGGTATTCTTTGATTTTGACGATACGCTGGACAACCGCGACGCCGCATTTCGCCGTGGCTTGTCCGCTTTTCTGCGATATTATTACCCCTCCCTGACCGAGGAGGAGGTGGCCGACCGTACGGAGGAGATGTTCCTCTTCCAGCGCGGCCACTACGGTCAAATCATCTATTATCGGGATATGCTGGCTCATTTTCTGGAGAAATGGCCGCCCGAAATCCCCACCGACGTGGCAAAATCCATGCGACGTATGGTGCGCGCTTTTGCCCATAGCGGACAACCCCACCCCGACGTCTACGCCACCCTCACCGCCCTGCGTGAGAGAGGCTATCTCATCGGTATCATCACCAACGGCACCCCTCGCACCCAGTGCGCCAAGATGGACCACAGCGGTCTGCGCCCCTACGTGGATTTGGTGGTGCTGGCCGGCGAGGAGGGCATTCAAAAGCCCGACACCCGTATCTTCCGTATGGCGGCGGCCCGTCTGGGCGTACCGCCCACCGCCTGCCTTTTCGTAGGCGACCACCCTCAGAATGACTTAGAGGGTGCCCGTGCCGCCGGCTTCACCCCCGTGCGCAAGGACGCGGACTGGGATGCCGACCATCCCATCCACCACATCCCCATGCCCGCGGATATCCCCACCATTCGGCAGATTAGCGAGGTGCTGACCTTGCTGGACAGCATCCCCACTTGATTTTTTACGCCAAATTCGCTACAATAGTGATAGCACACTAAGGGAGGACACTACTATGAAAGTATCTCCGTCGATTCTTACCTGCGATTTCGCCCACGCCGCCGAGGCGGTGCGCTTCGTGGCAGACAGCGGCGCCGATATGGTACACCTGGACGTAATGGACGGCGTCTTTGTCCCCAATCTCAGCTTTGGTCCTCCCGTGATTGCCGCCCTGCGGCCCCATACCGACCTATTCTTCGACGTGCACCTGATGATGACCCATCCCCGCCGCCTACTGCCTGCCTTTGCGCAGGCAGGCGCCGACCTCATCAACATCCATCTTGAGTGCGCCGACCCCATCCGTGAGACTCTCGCAGACATCCACGCTTTAGGCAAACAGGCCGCCATCACCCTAAAGCCTGCCACCCCTGCCGAGGAGGCATTCCCCTACCTCGATTTGGTGGATATGGTGCTGGTGATGACCGTCGAGCCCGGCTTCGGCGGCCAGTCCTTTATGGAGGATATGATGCCCAAGGTCGCCGCCCTGCGGCAGGAGATTGACCACCGCGGCTTATCCGTCTCCATTCAGGTGGACGGCGGTATCGGTGCCGCCACTGCCCCCATCGCCGCCGCCGCAGGCGCCGACGTGGCCGTGATGGGCAGCGCCGTCTTCAACGCACCGAATCCTCGTGAGTTGGTATCTCAGGTGCAGGCATTGTAAACAGCCACCGCCCGTATTCGGCGATATGCGCCGCCAGCGCCTCGCCGCACCCGATGGGCTGACCGTATTCTCGCAATAGAGCGTCTGCTCCCTCCTCCTCGCTAAACAAGAGGACGTAGCAGGTTTCCTCCATTTCATACACCTGCGCCACTTCCCCCGGGGACAGGCGCAGACGCGCCGCCACCTGCGGCACCTCCTCCCGTGCCACAGCATACACCGCAGGCTGGGTGCGTCTATGTATCTCGGTGCTCACCAGTACCACACATCCGCCCTCCACGGGAATCATTTCTGCCCACACTCGTGCCGTGGGCCGCCGCCCTGCGGCAGACAGTGCCCGTCTCACCAGACGGCGCACCTTGTCGGGACGCCCCTCGGTCAGTCCCCATTCTTCGATTTCTTTTTCTGCCAACCAAATGCGCAGATTTCCATTGGATATCGGCTCGATGGTCATTGGTATCCCCCCGTTTCTTTCCTCCATCATAGAGGGTCGCGGACATCAAATCAACAGGTAATCGTCCGCGGTAAAAATTCACAGAAAGGTGTGAATGACATGCAACTGTTTTTGCGAGGTATTGTACTACCCTTCCAAAAAGGTAAAGCATTAGAGCGTGGCGTGGAATCGCTGACGCCTGCTTCTGTTCGCCTACCCGTGGCTGCGGACGATTCCGTATTCCCCTTGGCCTCTCTGCCGCCCGATGCCCCCGTGGCACAGGGACAGGAGCTGTGCCAGCTGGACGGAATGCCCGTGGTTTCCTCCGTCTGCGGCACCGTGGACGGTACCTTGATGACCCAGCACCCCTTGTACGGCACGCTGCAGTGCGCCGATGTGGTGGCAAAGGGCACCGACGAGTATCGTCTGCCCCTCCTCAGCGAGGAGGAGTTGACTCCTGACGCCATCATCGATTTGGCCCGTCGTGCCGCCATCTACGACGAATTAGACGGTATCCCTCTGTGGGAGAAGTTATCGCTGTGGCAAAAATCCGAGGACGATTTGGCACCGCTCCACTCCATTTTGGTGGCGGACGGCACCGCCAACGACGTCTACGGCTCTGCCCCGTGGGCGGTGCTGGGCGACCAGCCTAAGATGGTGTTTTACGGCCTGCAAATGGCGGCAAAAGCCATCCGCTTCACCCGTTGCCACATCGCCACTATGCTGCCCAAAAAGCGCCGCCGCGCGCTGAAAAAGGCGATTGGTCGCGCCAACGTTTACACCGTGGGTGACGAATATCCCGTCACCGTCTTTGCGGACAACAATCTGGAGGTGTACCGTATCGGCGTGCAGGCCTGTTTAGCGTTGGCCGAAGCCATCAAGATGGGCCGCCTCCACACCCATACCGTGGTCACCGTGGCAGGCGACGCCCTGCCTGCACCTCGCAATTTTCGCGTACCTTTCGGCACCGATTTGGCCACCTTGTTTGCGGCCTGTCAGGCACAGGGCAGTTTCCGTATCGTGCTGGGCGACGCCATCGCCGGCATCCAGTGCACCGATCGCCGCACCCCCATCCTGCCGGGTATGACCACCGTGCTGGCTATGCTCCCCCGTCGTGTTCGCACGCCCGGCCCCTGTATCGGTTGCGGCCGTTGCGCCGACGTGTGCCACGCAGGTCTGCTACCTTACGAAATCGTGCGCCGCTCGGAGAATATGCACTACGAGCGCTTACAGCACCTGCACCCGTCGGAGTGTGACGGTTGCGGTGCTTGTTCCTACGTCTGTCCCACCGGCCGCAACGTGGCCACTGAGGTGTTAGAGGCAGGCAAAACCAAAGGAACCGTGTTCTTAGATTGGGGTGAAGACGACCATGAATAATAAATACGGACCCTTCATCCGCACCGAGGCTCGCTTTGGCCGTATGGTGTTTGATATGATTTTGGCCGCCGTGGTACTGGGTATCTACTCCGCCGTCACCTACGGTCTGCGCCCCTTGATGGTGCTAGCGGTCAGCCTGCTGACCGCTATGGCGTTCGAGGCGTTATGCTGTCTCATCGGTCGCCGCCCTCTGCGCATGGTGCTGGACGGCACCGCCGCCATCACCGGTCTCACTGTGGGATTGTTGATGTCTCCTATGGTGCCCATGTGGGTGCCTATGGTCGGTTCCGCTTTCGCCATCGTGGTGGCTAAGGCTCCCTTCGGCGGCACCGGCCGCAACGTGTTTAACCCTGCCGCCGCAGGCGTTGCGTTGCTCACCTACTGTTTCCCCCATCATATGTTTACCTACCCCGCCATTCAGAGCGGCGTATCCCTGCCCTTGGCGTTTACACTCGACGAGAGCGCCATCGCCACCGAGACCTCTTTGGCCGGCCAGTTAAAGACGGGCGCCCTGCCTGTCATGGATCGTCTGGACATCCTGCTGGGCAACTTTGTGGGTGCCATCGGCACCACCGCATTTCTGATTTTGTTGGTGCTGATTTGCTACCTAATGGTGCGCCGCACCATTTCCCCGTGGGTGGTGATTCCTTATCTGGCCACCTGCGCTTTGATGGCGTGGCTGTCTCCCCTGTCGAGCATGAGCACCCTCAATTCCCTATTGTTACAGATGGGCAGCGGCTACGTGCTGTTTGCCGGTGTGTTTCTCATTAATGACCCTGTCACCACCCCTCGCTTCTGGCTGGGACGTCTTTTCTACGGCATTCTGACCGCTATGATGGTGATGTTGTTACAGCGTGTGGGGCGGTTTGAGGCAGGCACCTGCTTCGGCATTCTGCTGATGAACGCCTTTGCTCCCATCATCGACCGTTGGAGTTGGCACTTGTGGCATCGCTTGACCCACAAGCGTCGCACCCGTGAGGAGGTGACCGACGAATGAGCAAGAAAAAGAATCCGCGCCGTGAGTTTTGGCGTACCACCCACCTGTTTGTAGAAAACGCGGTGACCAACAACATCGTGCTGATTCAGGCTTTGGGCTTGTGCCCCATCATCGCCGCAGGCACCACCCTGCAAAACGGTGTGGCATTGGCGGCCTGCACCGCCGCCGTCATGATTCCCCTCAGCTTATTCATCGCCCTAATGGGCAGCTGGATGCCCAAGTGGCTGCGTCCTGCCGCCTACGTGGTGCTGGCCTCTCTCCTGCTGGTGGGTTGCTCCTTCCTGCTGGACCGCTACATTTCTCCCGAATTGTTTGCAAAACTGCACCATTTCATTCCGCTGATAGCGGTGAATATGCTGTACGCACGCACCACGGGCTTCTCCTCTATCGTACATCCCGTGGCTACCATTATGGATGCCGTGGGCAGCACCGTCGGTTTCGGTCTGGTGATTTGCATTATCTCCGCCATTCGAGAGGCGCTTGCCTACAACACACTATGGAACATCCCCGTGGAGATGGAGATTTCCCTACCCCAGGCCGCCTCTCCCTTCACCGCCTTCATTTTGTTGGCCTTTTTGGCGGCCGCTCTCCAGTGGACCCGCCAGCACATCTCCGCCTTCTTCCGCAGAAAGGGGGAGGATGAAGAATGAGCGATTTTTTAGCAAACCTTCACCCCGATTTGGCTGAATTGTTGTCCTTCTTCGTGTCTGTGGCGCTGCTGCAGAACATCATTCTCACCACGGGCTTCGGCTCTTCCATTATGCTGCATATGGTGAAGAAGCCCAAGAGCATTTGGCTGTTCAGCGCCATTTTGGGCGTCTTTTCGGTGCTCACCGTGGTGATTGCCTATCCTCTGGACCAATATTTCGGCACCGCCGCCAACAACTATTGGCGTCCTATGATGATGGTGGGTATCACCGTTCTGCTGTATATCGTCATCTCTCTGCTGCTGCAGTGGCTGCTGCCCAATTTCTATCATCGGGTCAGCCGCCTGCTGCCCATGGCCGCTTTTAATAATCTGGTGACCGGTATCGCTCTGATATGCAACGCCCATTTCGGCACCAATTTGGCCGGCAACGTGGGTCTGGCCATCGGCTCTGCCCTCAGCTTCGGCATTCTGACCTGGCTTACCGCCGAGGGCATAGAGCGTATGGATAATCCCGATATGCCGGAGGCCTTCCGCGGCGCACCCTCCACGTTGCTTTACGTTGGCCTGCTGGCTTTGGCCCTTATGGGCTTCGTATCCAATCTTACCTTGATGTGAGGTGTCCGTTATGAAACGAAAACTGCATCGCTCCCGCCGCAGTGTGTTCGGTCGTCGGGGTATGCCTCCGGCGCTGAAAACCCTGCTGTGGATTGTGGCTTGCGTCGCCGTGGTGGCGCTGGGTTATTTCGGTGCTATGGTAATCTCTGAGGGCAAACTGCCCGAGATTGAGGTAGGTGGCAACCAAACCACCGACGTCAACAAACCCGACAGCACCCCCAACACCGACAAAGATACCGACGACGATAAACAAAGCGGCACCACCACGCCGCCTGCGGACAAACCCGTGGCTACGGCGGATGGTATCCGTGCCTTCTACCTGCCCGTCAGCGACCTGTCGGTGGATACGCTGTCTGAGATGTCTCTTCTGCAGGACGCCGCTCAAGCCGGCTTCAACGCCGTGGTCTTTGACCTCAAGGCCGCCGACGGCACCATGTACTACCGCTTTAGCAACGCACAGGCGAAAAAGGTGAATAACTACGCCCCCAACGCCCTGTCCGCCGACAATCTGACCACACTGATGGCTATGATGAAGGAGCAAGGTCTGCAGCCGATTCCTCGTCTGTTCGCTTTCTGTGACGACCCTGCCGCCAAGGTGCTGACCGACGCTCGTATCAGCTTGGACAGCAACCACGCTTGGGCGTGGTACGACGCCGACCCCAATAACGGCGGCAAGAAGTGGCTGAATCCTTACACCACCGCCGCGCAGGACTATATCAGCGCTTTGGTAGGCGAACTGAAGGATAAGGGCGCCGCCGCCGTGATGTTGGACGGCGTGCAATTCCCCGCGCAACTGTCCTCCGCTTATTTGGGCGAGGACGCCGCTACCATAGAGAAGAATGCCATCCTCACCACCTTCGTCGGCCGTATCCGCAGTGAATTGGGCGCCGATTGCCCCCTGCTGCTGGCCTGCACCGAAAAGGGTGCTCTCGGCACCGACACCAAGGTGTACGGCGGTAACCCTCTCACCTTTGGCAGCGATTTTGCCTCTCCCGTGCTGTCCGCTAAGGTTCAGGAAGCCATCGAAAAGATGATTCTACGCACCCAGGTGTTGGATGAAAAACCCACTTTGGCTCCCATTCTCTCGGTGAGTACCTCCGCAGCGGATGTGAACAGTGCCATCGCCGCCTGCACCAAGGGCGGCGCCAAGGATTTTATCCTCTACTCCGCCGACGGCGCCTATGATTTTGCCGCCTACACCCTGCCTTAACAGCATACGCACAGGGCATTTGTCCCGCTAACAAAACGTGAAAAAGACGAGGTTTGCCGATGGCAAACCTCGTCTTTTCTATTCATTACGTTTTTTCCTCCAAAAGAGTACCATTCTGCTTCGCATACGTTCCCACAGATTATCCACCTCCGGATGAGGGATTCTCCTGCTCCCCACCTCCTCCCGAAACAAGCGATTCATTCTACGTTTGAATTGTCTACTAAAAGGGATCGGCTCAAAAACGGCGTCCGGCTCTTCGTAAAACTCATTATTTCTTTCGTTCATCTTGTTCCACCTCAACTCTGACCAGTATCACGGTCAATTTTTGGGTAAGTATAGCATATTATGATAGGAGTTGCAACCAATACTGGTCAAAAAGCGAGGAAAGTTATGGAACAGAAAATCAGACGAGACCGCTATATGGGACAGAATCTGCGCCGTCTGCGGGACCAAGCCAATATTTCACAGGAGAAGCTGTGCGCGCTGTTGCAGATTCGCGGGTGCGATATTGGTCGTTCTACCTACGCTAAATACGAATCGGGCGAACTCAACATCCGCGCCAGCGTGCTGATTCAATTGAGAGAAATCTATCAATGCTCCTACGACGAATTTTTTGAAGGCCTATAAAAAACGAGGTTTGCCATCGGCAAACCTCGTTTTTTTCTATTCATCGCATAGCGATATATCCCTTTGCGTAGCAAAATATCACATTTTCGAAGAAAATATATCACGGATGTGGCTGTGCCACATCTTTACGCTTCGTTTCTACCAAACTCGGAGAGGATGAGCTCCTTATTGTGGTCGGTCGCCCACGTGATGTTCCAGGGGTTGGTGAACAGCAGCAGTTTGCGGCCCTTCAAATCCTGAATGCGGCGTGTATCGGAGGTGAGATTCAACGCCTTGACGTTGATGTCCTCATTCTCAATCCAGCGGATGTACTGATAGGGCAAGTTGTTCATACGGATATCCACGTTGTACTCGTTCTTCAGGCGGTACACCAGCACCTCAAACTGCAGCACGCCCACAACGCCCACGATGACCTCTTCCATACCGCCGTTGAGCTCTTGGAATATCTGGATAGCGCCCTCTTGAGCAATCTGGCTGATACCCTTGACGAACTGCTTACGCTTCATGGTGTCCACCACGCTCACCAGCGCAAAGTGCTCCGGTGCAAAGGTGGGAATACCGTCAAAGGTGAACTTTTCGCCACCGGAGCAGATGGTATCACCGATGGAAAACACACCGGGGTCGAACACGCCGATGATATCGCCGGCATAGGCCTCGTCCACGATTTCACGGCTCTCCGCCATCAACTGCTGAGGCTGGCTCAGGCGCATTTTCTTATCGCCCTGCACGTGATACACGTCCATACCCTTCTCAAACTTACCCGAGCAGATACGCATAAAGGCCACACGGTCACGGTGCGCCTTGTTCATATTGGCCTGAATCTTAAACACAAAGGCGGAGAAATGGGGACTAAAGGGGTCCACCACACGGTCGCCTGCCTTACGGGGCAACGGAGAGGTGGTCATATTGAGAAACTCCTGCAGGAAGGGCTCCACGCCGAAGTTGGTCAGTGCCGAGCCGAAGAATACGGGGGTCAAGCAACCGCCACGCACCTCTTCCATATCAAACTCGTAGCCTGCACCGTCCAGCAGCTCCACGTCGTCCATCAGGGTCTCGTGGAGATAGGGGCCAATCATCTCCTCCACAGCGGAATCCTTCAGATCCACACGGGTGGCGGCCACCTCGTGTTGGGCGTTGGCGTTTTCATCGTTGGCGGTAAAGGCGATGATACTGCTGTTCTGACGGTCGTACACACCCTTAAACTCCTTGCCCGAGCCGATAGGCCAGTTCATGGGATAGGTGCGAATACCCAGCACCGACTCAATCTCCTCCATCAGGTCAAAGGGATTGCGCGCCTCACGGTCCATCTTGTTAATAAAAGTGAAGATGGGGATGTTGCGCAACAGACACACCTTAAACAGCTTGATGGTCTGGCGCTCCACGCCCTTGCTGGCGTCGATGACCATGACGGCGGAGTCCGCCGCCATCAGGGTGCGATAGGTATCCTCCGAGAAGTCCTGGTGGCCGGGCGTGTCCAGAATGTTGATACAGTAATCGCCATAGTTAAACTGCATCACCGAGCTGGTGACCGAAATACCACGCTGCTTCTCGATTTCCATCCAGTCGGAGACGGCGTGCTTATTGTTTTTCTTACCCTTAACCATACCTGCCTGCTGAATGGCGCCGCCGTACAGCAGGAATTTCTCGGTCAGAGTGGTTTTACCTGCGTCGGGGTGGGAGATGATGGCAAAGGTGCGGCGGCGGAGGATCTCCTCCTGCGTGGGTCGCCCCGTGGTGTTGACGATATCCATAGTAACCCTCCAAAAAGGCATAAATTACACATACCGAAATATTATACCGCATTTCCCTCCTTTTTGCAACTATTCTTTTCCGTCGCAGTATACAAAAAAGAGCGTGCCGTGCGGCACGCTCTTTTTCTCTTACTCCGCCACCAGACACACGGCGTGGCAAATGCCGGGGATACTCTCCCCCTGTTGGGACGAGGTGGGGCTCATCAGCGCCCCTGTGGGGCAAAACAGCAGCCGTTTGAGCCCACCTGCTTCCATCAGCGGCAACAGATGGGTGCACAGCACCGATGCCGAGCAACCGCACCCACTGCCGCCGGCGTGGACGTCCTGCCGCTGACGGTCAAAGAGCAGCAGTCCGCAATCCGTGTATTTACTGCCCATCTCGATACCCTCCTGCGCCAGCAGGGCGCGGCAGAGGTCGCTGCCCACCTGCCCCAAATCGCCGGTGGCGATGAGGTCGTAGTCCTTCGGTGTCGTACCCGTATCCCGGAGATACCGCCCGATGGTATCCGCCGCCGCAGGTGCCATGGCGGCGCCCATATTGTTGGTGTCGGTGACCCCCAAATCGCACACACGCCCGAAGCAGACACTGTCCACGCGCACGCCGTGACCGCCCCGCCCCACCACACAGGCGCCCGACGCCGTGGCGGTCCATTGGCTGGTGGGCGTGCGCTGTCCGCCGTATTCCAGCGGAAAGCGAAACTGCCGCTCGGCGGTGCAAAAATGGCTGGATGTCACCGCACCGCACAAATCGGCGCTGCCGCTGTCCACAAACAGCGCCGCCAGCGCCAGCGTCTGCCCCATGGTGGAGCAGGCGCCAAACTGCCCCAACAGCGGCACGCCCATCTCCCGCACTCCAAAGGTGGATGCGATGTTTTGATTGAGCAAATCCCCTGCAAACACCACCTGCAACTGGCTTTTCGCCAGCCCCGTCTTGTCCACGGCACGGGAGAGGGCTTCTCTTTGCAAGGCACTCTCCGCTTGCTCCCAGGTGTCGCATCCCAATCGTGCATCCTCAAAAATGGCGTCAAAGGCCTTGCCCAGCGGCCCCTCTCCCTCTTTTTTGCCACCCACGGCGGCATAGCCGAGGATGGTCGGCCTATTGGCAAACCCGATGGTGTGCGCACCAATGCGCTCCGGCATAAAAAACTCCCCCTTGTGTTCGACTCCTCGTTAGAGTGCCCACAAGAGGGAATTTTATGTTTTATAACAGCAATTTTGCCCACTCGACCTCTTTGAAGCCCACCAGCACCACGCCGTCACCGATGAGGATGGGTCGCTTGACCAGCATACCGTTGGTGGCCAGCAGGCGGAGCATTTCCTCCTCGCTCATTTGGGGCAGCTTATCCTTCAGTGCCAGAGATTTGTACAAAAGGCCGCTGGTGTTGAAAAACTTCTTCAGAGGCAGACCGCTCTGCCCATACCAGGACACCAGTTCCTCATAGGAGGGCTTATCGTCTTTGATATGCCGCAGGGTGTAAGCCACGCCGTGGTCATCCAACCACTTTTGCGCCTTTTGGCAGGTGGTACATTTGGGATAGCACACAAAGGTAACCATTCTCATTCCTCCTCGTTATTGAGGGTCTGCTGCAAGAGACCCAGATCTCTATTATTCACAGCCCCGTCGCCGTTTATGTCCGCCTCGGGATAGATACTCACATCCCAATCGTTGAGATAGCGTTGTAGCAGGCCCAAATCACGGTTGTTCAGCCGTCCGTCGCCGTTGACGTCACCGGCGAGGATAGCGTGCCACTGGGCGTACAGCACCACGCTGTCCTCGCCCTCGGGGCAAATAGCCTCCGCTATGGTCTCCGTCGTCACCGCCACACCGCTGCCGTCGGCGGCGGTATTCCACCCTATGAAGCGGTATCCCTCACGATACAAACCCACTTCGTTAGGCGCACACAGACCGCTCAGCGTCTCGCCGTGGTCGTACCGCTGACGCAGGGCAGTGCCGTCGGCGTGGCACACCACGCCATCCTTGACGCACCAGTCGCCGCCCCTATTGGTGCTCACCAATTCCACGTAATCCGAGATGACCAGCCATCCCGTCTTGTCGCCGTAGGTGGTTTTACCCCATACGTAACCGTCCGCCTCTTTGGTGTCGCCCACCGCCACGGTAAACACGGTATTGTAGGGCAGTGCCGTCACCTTACCGTAGGAGGTGCCTGCACCCTTGCGTAGATTGAGGCCGTTGTCCGAGAGAATGCGGTAGGTGTGGCTCACCACCTCGTTGTCGATGGTGCCGCCAACCGCATCGTAACCCACCGTCACGCTGGGCAGGGCAGGCAATTCATACGGTGCCGTTTTCACGTAGGTGAAACTGGCCTTCAGCTTCGCTTTCGTGGTGGTGCGATTCCACGCGATACCGCATTTGCCGTCGCTGTTGCAGTCGGCATAGGTCACCGTGTCCCCCTCCACCGCCGTGACGAAGATGGAGTGGCCGTTCCATTGATACCGCACGATGTCGCCGGCCTTGAGGGTGTTCAGCGCCGAGGTGGTGCGGTAGGTATCCCATTCGGCCCGCGGATCGCAATCGTAGGCCAGCGCCGCCAGTTGATAGGCAAAGCCCATGCACTGGATGGCCACGTTTTTGTAGGTGTTACAGCCGCAGGAGCCGTTGTAGGTGCAGTTGCCTGTGTGATGGGTGCAGGGTGTCCAGGTGTAGTCCTCCTTGCCGCCCTTGGAGTGATTCCAATAGGCGCCGTGGGGATATTTCTCCATCAGTTCCCCGATACTCATCGGCTCCGCTTGCGCCACACCGGCAAAGGGCAACGCCGCCAGCAAAATCAGACAGCACATCGCCACAATCCACGCTTTTTTCACCCTCACCCCTCCTTTCAGCAATTTACTTTTCTATTTTACAAAAAAATCCCGCCCTCGTCAACAGTGACATACAAAAACAACCTGCGGAAAGCTCCGCAGGTTGTTTTTGTATTCTCAAAATGAATAAGCAATCAATTAGAAATACGTGATACCGAAATCGTTGCTGATGGTGTGTTCGTAACCCGCCTTCAGTTCCATCTCATCCAATACACACTTTCTAAAAGCAATGGCATTAGCAAGTATCCGCAGATCCTCATCTGAGAGATAATCACCCAGTTCGGCTTTCAAAACATCAACGGACATACAAGCGGAATCTTTAGTATTATTGGACACAACCAGTACGAAATACTCACCGGCAGGGATATAGTCAATACCAGTATCGAAACGTCCATAACCATCGCACTTTTCCACAATAATACCGCTGTCATACTTGCCATCACTCAAGAACATGGCCAGCTTGTTGTCAGCCTCCTTAACGGTAGTCTTCTTGGGAATAAACATAACATGGGCACCATTATCGCCACGAGTACCGACAAAATCGTTGTAATAGTAGGTGAATTCACCAGACACACGACTGTATCCCACCACCTCAGGATCATCCGACTCTGCTGGAGCAGGAGAAACAGGAACGCTAAAGGTCGCAGAGTAATCCCCTTTTTCCACAATAATTGTCACCTTGGAGTTGTTAGCGTTATATAACGCAAAAGCAAACGACGCGTCACAAGTGCCACCAACGATAACGCTACCAGCGCCACTATCATGGTCGCAGTAAATATGATAAGACCAATTACTCTCTCGCCCTTTAGCATCGTATACTTCCATATCCCCTGTGTCAAAAGTCAACTTATCTGCATAACCAAGATTTTTCCATGTATAATCTACGATGACAGCATCCACATTCTTTTTGTAACTATCGTTCTTTTCACACATATAATGCTGGTACACCGCGTTGATGGTAAACTCAAACTGACCGGCTACCACCCACTTCTGACCGGCGCCGTAAACTTTCGGCTTCGCCTTAGTGGTCGTGGTGGTTTTCTTAGTAGTCGTAGTTTTCTTAGTGGTGGTCGCTGTTGTGTTCTTTTTGGTGGTAGTGGTGTCAAACTCTCCCTTCTTTTGTCCGCAAGAACGACATTGACCATTTACATAATCATGATTGATAGCCATAATCACTTCGTATGCTTCCTCACCGCAAACAGAGCAAACACGCTTATTTCGGCCGCTAGCGGAACAGGTTGCAGGAGTGTCGACTTCCCATTCGCCGTAATTGTGTGGCGTGGTGAGAATGGTCTGTTTCTCCGTGTGCCCACAGGAGCATCTACGTATATTGCTACCATACTCACTGCAAGTAGGCGCTTTTTCCAATTCCCAAGCGCCAAATTGGTGGGTGTGATAATCGCTGTTGCCGCAGCCGGAGCAACCTATCAGTAGAACCGCCGCAAATAAGATCGCTAATACCTTTTTCATCATTTTTACCTCCTCAATTTATGTGGCAAAACTAATTTTAGCGAATTTTCCGCTAAAAGTCAATAGCGAAAAACTTTCTAAGGTATAATATACCCATCCTAACAAAAGGTGGTGTGCCTATGCCGTTGTACCGTCGCATCCGCGATTTACGTGAGGATAAAGACCTGACCCAAACCCAAATGGGCGTGGTGTTATCCTGCAGTCAGCGTGTCTACAGTAATTATGAGCGCGGCGACATCGACATCCCCACCACCACCCTCATCAAACTGGCCGATTTTCACGGCGTATCGGTGGACTATCTACTGGAGCGCACCGACAACCCCCATACCAACACGTAAAAACAGCCTGCGGATATTCCGCAGGCTGTTTTCTCTTTATTCCTTTTCAAAGCCCACCAGCAGGCCGCCTTTTTCGGCGTAGAAACTGCACAGGCCACGGGCCGCATACACCTGAATCTCCGCCTGCGGATACCGCTGGGCCAGCGTGTCACGCAAGGTCATTGCCGCTTCCTCGTTACCCACGTGGCTGATACGCACCGCACCGCCGCCGTAGCCCAGCGCCGCCATATGCTCTACCACCGCCGCCTGCGCCTTTTTGGCGCCACGGCACTTTCCCAACATCTCCAGCGTGCCCTGGTCGCTGGCTTTGCCCACGGCTCGGATACCCAAAAGCCCTGCCGCCGTAGCCGCCAAACGGCTGACCCGTCCGTTATTCGCCAGATTTTTCATAGACTCCAGCACGAAAATCAGCCCTGTCTTGGCGCTGTAAGCGCTTACATCCTCACGAATCGCCTGAAAATCCATCTGAGCCGCCACGTCGTCACGCAGCCGCTCCAGCAGCAGCCGCATCTCAGGGCCGGTGGAGAGGGAATCCAGCACAAACACACGGCGGTCGGGATGGGCTTCCTCATACTCCCGTGCCGCCACGGTAGCGGCGTTGTAACTGCCCGACAGGTTGCTGGTGATGGTGACGCAAAACACCTCCTCGGCCTCGCCGAAGGCAGCCAGCCAATCTCCCACACCGGGGCAGGCGGTGGAGGATTTACCGCTGTATTTGAGCAGCTCATCCGCCATCTGTGCCACGTCCAGAGCGGCATCGTCCACGTATTCTTTTCCATCGGTCACAATGGTCAGCGGTGCAGAGGCAAAATCCACCCCATCCAACACCAAGGTATCTGCCGAGGAATCGGTCACAATCTTTCTCACAGCCATACGAAACTCCCTTTCAGCCACGCAGATATCCTGCGCTATTATCCTTGTTGTATCCCTGTCATTATACCCCGTCTCCATCACCAAAAGCAATCCACAGCCGCCCATCCACCCTCTCCTCTAAAAAACGGCCCTGTAGAGGCGTATTTCACCCACTCTACCGTGAGTAGAGTGTGATTTTTCGTTTGCTTTTTTGTAAAATTGTGCTATAATGAGCACAAACACAAATCTCGCAAGGAGTGATGATCGTGTACACCAAACATCAATGGAACTGTGCCCCGTGGCATCCTTTTAACTATGTGGTAAATCTGCCCAAGGATTACGACGAAAACAACACCTATCCTCTGGTGGTGTTTCTCCACGGTGCAGGCGAGCGTGGCGATGACTTAGACCACGCCAGCACCCACGGCTATATGCGCTACGTGCGCGAAGAGGGCCGCGAGTACCCCTTCCTCTTCGTTGCGCCCCAGTGCGACGGGTGGAATTATTGGGGCTGTTACACCGAGAGTCTCCTGCACTTCATCGATTACGTCTGCGACACCTATCCCGTGGACCGTGACCGTGTCATCCTCACGGGTCTGAGCATGGGCGGCACCGGCACCTGGATGCTGGCCATGGCGGACCCCGACCGCTTCTCCTGCCTCGTCCCCGTCTGCGGCAGCGGCATTGTGTGGAACGCCAAGCGGCTGGCCAACCTGCCCATCCGCATTTACCACGGCGACGACGACCCCATCGTCCCCTTCGAGGAGAGCGTGGTTATGCTGCGTGAGCTGACCCGTGCCGGCGCAGACGTCAAGCTGACCATCTGCTACGGTGTCGGTCATAATGCCTGGGAGGTTGCCTACACCGACGACGACCTCATCGATTGGATGTTAGCGCAAAAGCGGAAAGGATAACGAATATGAAACTTGCGGCTATTTTCACCGACCATATGGTCTTACAGCGCGATTATCCCATCGCCCTTTTCGGTGAGGGCCACGGTCACGGCACCGCCTGCTTAAATGGTGCGAGAATCGAGTTTGAGGCCGACGGCAAATTCCTCGCCTATCTGCCCGCGATGAAAGCGGGCGGCCCCTACGAGCTGACCGTCACCGTCGGCGACGAATCCGTCACCTTCACCGACGTGCTTGTGGGCGACATCTATCTGGCCGGCGGCCAGTCCAATATGCAATTCCGTGTGGAGGAATCCACCGACGTCCCTCGTATCCCCAACCCGATGGTGCGCCATTTCACCGAGGGTCATTTTGCGGACGAAAACCGCAACGAAACCTACCACTTCACCCCTTGGCAGGTTGCCACCGAAGAAAATCTGCTCCAATTTTCCGCCATCGGCTACGACGTGGGCCGTATTCTGTGCGAAAAGCTGGATATCCCCATCGGTATCATCTCCTGCAACCTCGGCGCCAGCCGTGTGGATGCGTGGACCGCACCCGAAATCGTAAATCTGCCGGCATATCAGCAAATGCTGGGCAACAAGCATTGGGATTGGCACTACTACAAGTTTAACCAAGGTTCTTGGTGCTATCTAAACAAATTGCTGCCCATCGTCCCCTACACCATCAGCGGCGTGCTGTGGTATCAGGGCGAGAGCAACCGCCTTACGGAAGAAGCGGTGCACTATCACACCCTGCTTACGCTGATGATTGAAAACTGGCGCGACTTGTGGCAGGCAGATCTGCCCTTCTACGTCGTGCAGATTGCGCCCCACGCCGACGGCAGCGAAAACGACTGGCCTCACATCCGTCAGGCGCAGGAGCGTGTCACCAAAGAGGTGGCAGGCACCTATCTCTGCACTCTGGTGCATACCGGCGAGGCGGATAACATCCACCCCACCAAGAAGCACCAATTGGCGGTACAGTTGGCCAGCGCCATTTTCACCAACGAATTCGGCGCCGATTTTGAGTATTGCGGCCCCGTCTACGATACGGTGGAGCGCACCCACGAGGGCATTAAAATCACCTTCACCCACGCCGGCGGCCTGTTCTTTGAGGACGACGTCGTCGATGATTTGTACTGCTACGACGCCGACGGCAACCCCGTGGATTGCGGCGTTATGGTCGGCCCCGACTACCTGTTGGTGGTGGGCGAGGACATCGCCTGCATCGAACTGGGCTGGCAAAACGCCCCCACCCATAATCTCTACAACGATTGGGGCTACCTTGCTTCTCCTTTCCGGATTATTTTGGGAGAATGAGCTTTGCTCATTCTCAAGGGGCGGCAACGCTGTCAACGACACGCACTATCCCACAGCCGCCCCGGGCTTCTCCCTTCCGGATTATCTTGGGAGAATAACCGACCGCACCCTCTCTGTTCAACAAAAAAACGGACGCCGTCACGGCGTCCGTTTTTTCGTTCTATTTCAATGGGTTATTCTCAATATATTCCCATATTTCATCGTAATCCTGCTGATTGCGAATCCCATGCTCATAAAAGGATTTTTGCCAAATCGACCTGCCGATTTGTTTTGAAACCCATCGTTTCATCGAACCCACTACCGTAGAAACCGTAGGGGCGGATACCATCCGCCCGTTCACATCCGCATCTATCCGCACAATCAAATGAATATGATCCGGCATAATACAAAACTTATCAACGGAAACGTTTTCGTAATGATCGGTAATTTGTAAAATGCTTTGTTCCACAATTTGACCTATCGTAGACAATGGCACGTCTTGCGGGCGGATAATATCCGCCCCTACCGCCTTCCAGAAAATCCGTGCTCTATTCGCGGTGCAAACAGTCACAAAATACGCACCTGGCGCAGAATAATCATAATTCTCTATACGGATTTGTTTTCGCTTCGGTTGTCCATTCATATAACGATCCTCAAAAAATTCCTAAACTTAACGGATCTTTTCAGATTCCTTCCCTAATTACTTTACGAACCTCATTCGGTCTTTTCAACCATATAGTTTTCTCTTTATGCTGGGTAAGAATTTTTCGTATTTGAACCATGTTTTCACTTTGAAAAGTATTCGTCCATTTTACAAGATTGCATACAGACTTCCAAGTTTCTCTCTTACCTTTTTCAAATCCAAGTTTTCTTTTTATGGCTCTTTTAATGATCCGATATATGTATATTCGTTTAGGCATATCCAGCACATAGATTATATCAGCATCCTCAAAGCATTGGCCAACCCATGCATAATACACACCCTCGACAATCCAATCATCATTCTGCAAAAAACCATCCAATAATTCCGTACGTTTTTCTGTAGACATTTTGCTATTGTATGCGGTTGCGCAATTATCCCAGTAAATGTCATCTAAATCGAAGCGAGGAATGCTATATTTCTCACTTAATGCTTTTGCCAAATATGTCTTTCCAGAGCCACTACAACCAATAATATGGATTTTCATTTATACATTCCTCCTCCAGCAGACAAAATCATTATATCACACACTCTTGCTAAAAACAAGAGCACCTCCGCTCTGCAAACCATTTTGCTTTTCCTTGCATTTCCTCTCTATCTGTGCTATACTACCTCACGTACGAAAGGAGTGACCCCCATGGACAGCAAGGCAAAACGCATTTTCACGCTGTTTCTCACCTTTTTCAAGATCGGCGCCTTCACCTTTGGCGGCGGCTACGCCATGATCCCCCTCATCCAGCGGGAGATCGTGGAAAAACACGGCTGGATGACCGATGAGGACATCCTGGACATCTTCGCCATCGCCGAATCCACCCCCGGCCCCATCGCCATCAATTCCGCCACCTTCGTGGGCTGGCGTGTGGCGGGCTTTTTCGGCGCAGCTCTTGCCACCTTCGGCGTGGTGTTGCCCTCTTTCGTCATCATCCTGCTGATTTCCTTCCTGCTCACCAATTTTGCGGATATCGCCGCCGTGCAATACGCCTTTCAGGGCATCCGCGCCGGCGTGCTGGCTCTGCTAGTCAAGGCGCTGTGGACCATGTATAAGAAAAACCCCAAATCTCTCATCGGCTATATCATTATGGCCGCCGCCTTTATGCTGGTTGCCTTCTTTAACGTCCCCGTGCTGGCCGTCATCATCGGTTGTGCGGTGGTCGGTCTGGTCTCTGCCCTGCTGACGGCGCGAAAGGAGGGCGAGAAATGATGGCATTCCTCACCTTGTTCCTCACCTTCTTCAAAATCGGCGCTTTCACCTTCGGCGGCGGCTACGCTATGCTGCCCTTCATCCAGCAAGAGGTGCTGGCTCATAACTGGGTGGCCGAGGCCGACCTGATTAACTTCATCGCCGTGTCCGAGTCCACACCCGGCCCCTTCGCCATCAATATGGCCACCTACATTGGCTCGCAGGTGGGCGGCGAGTTCGGTTTTTGGGGCAGCATTTTCGGCTCTTTCTGCGCCACCATGGGCGTGGTGATGCCCTCTTTCATCGTCATCCTCATCGTGGCTCGCTTCTATGAAAAATACAAGCAGAGCCGTATCGTCAAGGGTTGTATGAGCGGCCTCAAGCCTGCGGTTGTCGGCCTCATCGGTGCCGCCATCCTGTCGGTGGTGGCAGAGGTGCTGTTCCCTGCCGGCCTCTCCCTCTTCGCCTTTACCAATCCCTCGCTGTACGTGTCTTTGGGCATTTTCGCCCTCACCGTCACCTTGGCCTTCTGGAAAAAGGTGCATCCCATTTGGCTGATTCTGCTTTCCGCCGCCATCGGCATTGCGTGGGGATACCTGTCGCCGCTTATGGGCATATAAACAAAAAAGCACGCACCGCTCGGTGCGTGCTTTTCTTTTCCATTATCCAATAATACATCTTGCCACGTGGACGCCACTGGCGGAGGCGTGGGACAGCGAGTGGGTGATACCGCTGCCGTCGCCGATGATATACAGACCGGGATAGCAGCTCTCCAACTTATCGTTGACCGCCACCTCCATATTGTAGAACTTGTCCTCCACGCCGTACAGCAGGGTGTCGTCGTTGGCCGTACCGGGCGCCACCTTATCCAGCGCGTAGATCATCTCGATGATACCGTCCAGGATACGCTTGGGCAGCACCAGGCTCAGGTCGCCGGGCGTAGCCTGCAGGGTGGGGGTGATAAACGCCTCCTCAATGCGGTTTTCGGTGGAGCGGCGACCACGGATGAGGTCGCCGAAGCGCTGTACGATAACGCCGCCACCCAGCATATTGCTCAGCCGCGCGATGGACTCGCCGTAGCCGTTGGAATCCTCGAAAGGCTCGGTGAAATGCTTGGCCACCAGCAGCGCAAAGTTGGTGTTCTCCGTCTGCTTTTCGGGGTCCTCGTAGCTATGGCCGTTCACCGTGATGATACCGTTGGTGTTCTCATTCACCACCGCACCACGGGGGTTCATACAGAAGGTGCGCACCCGATCGCCGTATTTCTCGGTGCGGTACACAATCTTACTCTCGTACAATTCGTCGGTCAGGTGGGCAAACACCGCCGCCGGCAGCTCCACACGCACGCCGATATCCACGCGATTGGACTTGGTGGGGATGGACAATTCCTTGCACACGTGCTCCATCCACTTACTGCCGCTGCGGCCTACGGAGATAATGCACTTGTCGCAGGTGTACTCACCGTCGGCGCACACCACGGCATAGCCATCCTCCAGACGGCGCACCGTCACCACCGGCGTGTCGAAATAAAAATCCACCTTATCCTTCAGGTCGGCGTAGAGATTCTCCAGCACCACGTAGTTGATGTCGGTGCCCAGATGGCGCACCGAAGCGTCCAGCAGGTGAAGGTCGTTTTGGATGCACAGCGTCTTAAAGCGGCTGCCTGCCGTGGTGTACAGACGGGTGCCTGTGCCGCCGTATTCCAGATTGATCTCGTCCACGTAGTGCATGAGATCCAACGCCTGCTTTTTGCCGATATACTCGTACAGCGTGCCGCCGAAATCGTTGGTGATATTATATTTTCCATCGGAGAAAGCGCCTGCGCCGCCAAAGCCGCTCATGATGGAGCAGCTCTTGCAGCCGATACAGCTCTTAATCTTGTCGCCGTCGATGGGACAGTGACGGCGGCTCAGTTCGTGGCCCGCCTCAAATACCGCCACCGACAGGTCGGGATTGCCCTTTTTCAGCTCATAGGCGGCAAAAATACCACCGGGGCCTGCACCGATGATGATTACGTCGTATTTCATATAGGTATCCTCCTTTGGGGGAGTTATTTCTTAGACCGGCATACTATTATATCACACTTTCCCAAAAAAGCAAACCCCTTTTGTGTTCCCCATATATATATCCCCACTCTTTACAACTCTTTGCGAATGTGCTATCATAGAAAACACAGTGCAAAGGAGCGGATAGAATGGAAAAATACGCATGGAAAGCCACCATTAAGGACGGTTGCCTGGAGGAATACAAGCGCCGTCACGACAATCTCCCCGAGGAGATGCAGTCCCTCTTGCGTGAGGCAGGCATCTGCAACTATACCATCTGGAACGTGGGCAACGAACTGTTCGGCTATTACGAGTGCAAACAGGGCGTGGACTTTGCCGCCAAGGTGCAGAGCGACAGCCCCATCGTGGCCCGCTGGGACGCCTATATGGCGGACATTCTCATAATGGAAAAGGACCCCGTCACCGGCGCTCAACCGCTGCTCACCCAAGTATTTTCTTTTGATTAATCGAAAACCGGCTCGCCCTCAAGCGAGCCGGGTTTCTTAGCATAACGCAATCACCCACAGCACAAACCTCTCTGTTTGTCAACTCAGGACCTATTTGCTTGTAAAAATATTTACATTAAAATGGTGGTGTGGTATAATAATGTCAAAAAGAGGTGTAACTTATGCGACGATTCACAAAAATATTGTTTCCTATTTCCGTTGCTCTGTTTTTGTGTGGTATTACCTTAGGATTATTGGGTCGTGCGTTTTGCACTCGCAGCAATGACGACTATACATCAATTCGGTCGGAATCCTTTGTCCCCGACACAATAGAAACCGTTCTTTATGACGAAAACTTGAAACAAATATATGTGTGCTATAATGACGCCAACTGTGTAAATGTGTATACCGAAAAAGGCGAATTCCTTTGGTGCGTGGCAACTCCTTATATGCGAAATTCTTATTTTGAATTACAAGACAATAAACTTATTATTTGTGATGGAGATGCCTATATTTACGACTCTCAAAATGGTTCTTTTTTAGGGATTGAACATGAAGAAGACTTAGGTTTAAGTTATGATTGGGAAAACGAATACACAAATCAGTACATAGAAGGCAACTATTATTTTGACAGTTTTCAAGTATATAAAGCATTATCCGACGGTAGATTAGAAATCATCATCAGCCGTCCTTGGTGGCACAATATATTCCATTTCGAAATGTGTCTATGTATAGCTTTTGTTGGTGCAGCAGGAGCTGGTATTAGTATCTTTTCAGAAAAAAGGCAGAAATACAACAGTGTAAAGAGCACCGTCGTTTTCAAAAATCGCAAAGCCAAAATCCTCAATAACTATTTTAAAACCACATCTATCGTGCATTTGATATACACCCTACTTAATGTTATTTTTGCTTTTGTTACCAGTTGGTTAATCGTAGGCATTATTCCTTTGGCTCTCCATATGATTGTCTCCAGTATAATACTATGGAATATGAAGGACCGACTATCGTGGAACACAGGAGAAACGCATGTAGTTGACTTTTGGTGGGCAGCAGAAATCGGCTCGTTTGTTATCGCATTCCTTTCTGTCATAGTGGCATCCGCCATAGCCGGATAAACTGTAATCGGCACCGAAATAATCGGTGCCGATTTGTTATATTATCTGCATCACCCAATAAATAACCCCATACACCACACTCGCCACCGTGCCGTAGACGATAACCGGCCCTGCGATGGTAAACATCTTGGCACCAACGCCTAATATAAACCCCTCGCTCTTAAACTCGATGGCAGGGCTGACCACCGCATTGGCAAAGCCGGTGATAGGCACCAGCGTACCTGCCCCTGCGTGCTTGGCGATGTTGTCGAACACCTGCGCCACCGTCAGCACCGCCGCCAGCAGAATCAGCGAGCAGGAGGTGAGAGTGCGCGCCATTTGCTGCTCCATCCCTGCCATGGTTAGCGCCTGACACTCCACTTCGGCGGCGGCGCACAAAAAGCCGCCCACCGTAAACGCCCACACGCAGTTTTTCAGTTTTGGCGAGGGCGGCGACGCCTTTTTGCTCATCTCTTTATATTGTGCCTTGGTCGGTTTCATCCCCATCACTCCTTATCGGCGGTAGTATACCCCAAAACCAACAAAAAAATGCCTGTGGCGATCGCCACAGGCATTTTTTATCTCTTAAAACTTCAGATACACGGTGCGGATCGCCCAGGCGGGCATATCCACCGCCACAGAATGGCCCTCTACGGTCAGCGCCACGGGATGGCACTCCTCCAGATTCACCAGTGCCGCCTCGATCGGCGCACGGTCAAAGGTAAGGGTCGCCGTCTCCGTCGTGTCGCTCATATTGAACATACGCAGGCACAGCCCCTCGCCGTCCTCCGCCACCTTGAGGGTGCTGAAAACGGTGTTTTCGCCGTCCAAGCGATAGAAACTGCGGTGGGTCACCGCCTCATCCTGCCAGGTGCGGTCGTCGCAATACCGCACACCGGCGGTAAAGGCATCCAACCGCCGCTGGACGTCCGCATCCTTGTCCGCCGCCGTCAGGGGCAGCAAACCGAACTTAAATACCGACTCGCCCTGCATTTGTCCATCCTCCGACACATAGCCGTTGACGGCGGAGCCAAAGCAACGCAACAGCGTCACCGCCAGCATACCCTCGGCGCCCTCAAAGGCGCCCACCTCGTGCAGACCGCCGCCGCTGACAAAGCAGAGGCCGCGGTCGCCCTGCCGCTTATAGGCAAAGCCGCTCATGGGTTTTTCGTGCTTTTCCTTTTCCTCATAGGCATAGGTGGCAAAATCCACCGCCACGTTACGCTGAGCCACGTAAAATGCCTGAGACGCCCGATAGGTGGCAGCGTCCACCCCCGTGGGGATCATCAGCCGCAGGCGGTGGTCACGGGCGGTGTTGTCCACCGTCATCTCCACCTCCACCATGGGGCTGGACTTGGTCAAACTCACGTCAGCACGGATTGTAAGCGCTTTCATCTCCGTATTTCTGCGCAGATCGACGTTGCGCTCGTGATACTTCTGCATATCCGCAGGCACCCACATCTCGCTGACAATGGTGAAGGTACACTTCGCCGCCGCGTCGCAGGTGAGGGACACGCTCTTCACCTGTGCGGACAGGCACACACGGTCTGCCACAGGACGGGCGTGCATATAGCCGTCACCCAATTCGCTGTCGTCGGCAAAGGTCAACTGGCGGTCGTACACCTCACCCGTGCGCTTATCGGTGATGGTGATAGTGCCGTCCGCAGGATTCACCGCCAGCGCCACAAACTCGTTTTCGGCGGTATAGGTGCCCGTCCGCAGACTGCCCACGGGACGCACGTAGCCGTCATAGGGCACCACTCGATACTCCGCCGCACCGCCGGCAGGCAGATCGGCCTCAAACACAATGCGATGGCGGTCGAAACTATCCTGCTCACCGCAACGAATCATACTCTTGCCCCGATTGACGCCGATAACCTGATACGGCACTTCCTTGCCGTCCTTATCCATCAGCTTGAAAGCGTTAATCGGCTCGTAGCCGAAGGGCTCCGACCACTTTTGCTTCCAGCGGCGGTCAAAGTAGAGTTCCACCTCCACCGTCTCCCGACGGGCAAAAGGCAGAGAATTGAACACGGTCAAATAGAAATGCTCGCCGCCCAACGTCCCCGAAAAACGGCTGATGTTCTGCATACCGTATTCCTGAATGTTGTGGCAAATTTGGTCCACCTGATCGTAGCGGTAGTGCATATCCCGATGGGTATGGTCGGGCGAGCAGCCGCAGATGGAATCGTGGGGCTGATTCTGAATGAGATAGCGGTAGGCCAAATCGTAGAAGTTTTTCCGAATCGGCTTTTTACCCGTCAGGCGGCTCACCGCCGTGATGGGGCCCGACCACTTCTCCATCTTCACCTGACCCTCATCGTTGCGCTTTTTGAGGTCGTAGCGGCTGGACAAGACGTTAGCGAGAATGCGGGAGAAATCCCCTCGCTTCGGGTTGGGGCTGTACAGTTCTCCCTTCACCACCGGCATTTGTCCCCGATATTGTGCCAACAGCGGCAAAATCTCGTCGGGCGAGGCAATCACCACCTCGCATTCGGGATACAGACGCTCCAAACGCTTTTTTGTATCCAAAATGGTGCGCGCGTGCAGTTCCTTATGGTCCTGCCCGTCCACAAACATGAGGACGGGGATGTCGGTACGCTTTCGCTCCCCCTCCACGAACTTTTTGAGGTTTTCGTCCCACTCCTCCTCGGTGGGTGGCTCACGCCAACGGTCAAAGCAGTGGATACGCACCCAAAACTCGCCGTAGCCCAGCCAATCGGGCGTCTTAAAGGTCACCACCTGCGACCCGTCGGGCGCCTCCCACACAAAATGCATGGCCGCTAGATCCTCGGTGATACCACGCCCCAGCAGAGCACCCTCGCAATCAAACCCTTGGAAAATCTGGGGCATTTGCGCCGTGTGTCCGAAGATATCGCACACGTAGCCGTACCGCATAGGCTCCACGCCGTAGGATTTGGCAATCGACGTGCCGATTTGCAGGTTGCGGATGTGGCTCTCACCGCTGGGCAGATAGGCGTCGGGCATGACGTACCACGGGCCCACCTTAATCCGTCCCTCGCGCATCAATGCCACAAGGCGCTCCTTTTGATCGGGCGCCGCCTCAAGAAAATCCTCCAACACGATGGTCTGTCCGTCAAAAGTGAAGGCGCCGAAATCGGGATGTGCCTCCAGTTTATCCATGGCGTCCTCCGTCACCTGCACCAGACGGTAGCGAAAGCCCTGAAAGGGCTCGTACCACTCACGGTCCCAGTGGGTGGAGGACATAATGAGCACGGTAAATTTTTCACTCATAGAAAAACACCTTCTTTGATGATGTTCAAAGCCTTCCCCTTGAGAGGAAGGTGTCTGCGAAGCAGACGGATGAGGTGTAGCCGCACAGCGGCGTTATCCAAAGCCAAAAAAGGCGGCAAATCCCGATGGAATTTGCCGCCTTTTGCGTATCGTTTCTTAGCGGCTGTTATCCGCAATTAGATGGTCACGATAATCTCGTGGTTGAGGCCGTCCTCATAGGCAGGCAGGACGAAGCCCTCGATGGCGACGCCATCGGCGACAATACCCTTGTTCTCGCCCTGCTGGACGGTGATGTTGTACTTAGCCTGACGCCAAATGCGCTCCACCTTGTAGGTACCGAAGTTATCCGGCAGGCAGGGCTCCACGTGCAGACCGTCGTACTCGGCGCGGACACCCAACATCCACTCCTCGATGGCCAAACGGACCCACGCCACAGAGCCGGTGATCCAGCTGTACTCCATCTGATAGGCGTTGTTGCGGTGCTCGGGGCCGAAGAAGCAGTTGGCAAACTGGAAGGGCAGGGCATTCTTCTTCAGCTCGTAGTTGTCCTCCTCGTAATAGCCGGGAGCCACACGGCGGAACAGCTCGTAGGCCTCGTTGGGCTTGCCGCTGCGCAGCATACCCAGCACCAGCCACATATTGGGATGGGTGTAGATGGTGCCGTTTTCGGCGATACCGGGCTCCATAGCGGACAGACGGCCCACACGGTCGTCGAACTCCTGATAGGCAGGGCTGAGCAGCAGATAGCCGAGAGGGGTGTAAGATTCGCGCTTCAGGCTCTCCAGGATGATCTCACGGCGCTCAGGGGTGGCGATACCGGTCATCAGCGCGAAGGACTGGGTCTCCAGGAACAACTTCGCATACTTATTGGTAGCGGAGCCGATCTTGCCGCCGTTGTCGTCGAAGCAACGGACGAAGCGGTCGCCCTCCCAAGCGTTGTTGCGGATGGCCTCGGTCATAGCCTCGCTGCGTGCCTGCAGGTTGGCGGCCTTCTCGTCCTCACCGACGAAGCGGCACAGCTCCGCAATCTGGCTCAGGGCATAGGCATAGGCCATGGACAGCCACACGCTCTCGCCGCGGCCTTCCTTGCCGGCACCGGTGAGCGAGTCGTTCCAGTCGCCGAACTTAATCAGCAGCAGGTCGTGGATACCCTTGTTGTTCTCCAGGAAGTCCAGAGCACGGATCACGTGACCCAGCACGGTATCCTTCACCTCGGGATTGTTGAGGAAGGGAATCTCCTGATACAAGAATTTGGTGTCGCCGGTCTCCTTGATGTAGGCAGCCAGCGTGTAGGCAGACCACAAAGCGGAGTCGGAATAAGGACGGTCGTCGATGGGATTCCAGCCACGCACCGCCATACCAAAGTCGTGCTGATAGGACAGAGCCTCCTGCAGGATGGCCTTGGTGCGCTTGGGGTTGACGTTGACCACGCCCAGACCGTGCTGGACGATGTCGCGATAGCCGTTATAGCCCCAACGGCACCAGGTGGCGCCGTACATACAGGCCAGCTTGGTCCAGTTGTTCAGCAGGCGGTTGAGGTGCTCGTCACCGGTCTTGATGACGGTCTTTTGCAGATCGTCCTCGCGATACAACTGCGCCAGCGCCGTGTAGGCAGGGATGTTGTGCAGATAGGTTTTCTTCAGCGCGATGCAACGCTCGCGGCTGTCGCCGGCACCCAGGACAAACTGAATGTCCTGCGGCTTACCATCCAGTCGGATATCCCACTGCAGCACGCAGACGGTATCCTCGGCGGAGCCGTCGGAATCGGTGCAGGCGCCGTTCTTCACACAAACGGGGTTGGCCACAGAGCCGTACTGACCCATAAACAGGCGACGGGAGCCATCGTAGTGGCTGACGGGATAGCTGGAGGTGAAGAAGGCGGTCAAATTGTTGTGAGGCTTCACGTAGGGGTGCTTCTCCGCCAAGAACATGTTGTTCTCTTTATCGAAAGAGGTGGTGCGATAAATCATATCGCCGTAGCTGTCAAAGCCCCACTTATACTTAAACTGCAGCTGGAAATAGGGGAACACGGACAGGTCACGAGCGCGACCGTTCACGTCCTCCAGTTTAAGCTGCCACATCTCCACCGCGTCCTTTCCGGGAGGGATGGAGATAATCAGGGTAGCCTTCACGTCCTCGGTCTGGTTGACGATGGTGGTGTAGGCCAGGTCGTGGGTGCAGGAGAACTCCTGCACGTCGGCGCACACAGGCTCCCAGTTGACCGTCCAGAACTTGCCGGTCTCGTTGTCACGCACGTAGATAATGCGGGAATACAGGTGCTCTTTACCGAAAATATCGTAGTCGCAGATACGACCCACGCCGGTAAACAGCTGGATGCCCTCCTCGCCGGGATACTGGTAGTCGAAGCAACCGATACCCGTGTGGTGCACGTTGGCGTAGCACACGTCGTTAAACAGCATCACGTCAAAAGGACGGGGTGCGTCGGGCGAGGTGACGACAAATTTTTTGCCGTCCTCAGAAAAATGTCCGTAGTTCATATTTTTTACCGCCTTTCTATTATCGATAGCAGATGAAAGTCTTGATCTCGAAGGGCTTGAAGGTGACGTCTGCCACGCCATCGGTCAGGGCGACGTCGGCAAAGGCCTCTTCCAGCATATTGGCCTCCTTGACACACTTAACGTCCGCAGGGAAGGTCAGCTGAGTGACGGTACGGGCACGCTCTGCCTCGTACAGACGCACCACGTAGGCGTTCTCGATGTCCTCGGCAGGCTTCACCGCCTCCACGATGACGTTGTCCGCATCCACCAGCACGGGAGCGGCCAGAGGCTTGCTCAGCGCACCGGGCGCCACGATGACGGGGCAGTTCAGCTCATAGGCAGGATACACCACGTTGGTCACGCAGAAGTCACCACAGTGAGGCAGAATGCTATAGGTCATCTCGTGCACGCCGAAATCACCGGCAGGATCGGGATGACAGCCGCCGCGGTGCAGGGACAAGCGCAGATCCGAGCCACGGACGGAAATACCGTACTTACAATCGTTGAGCATCGCCACACCGAAGCGGCTCTCGGAGATGTCGGTCCACTTCAGGTTGCACACCTCGAAGCGGGCAGTCTCCACAGAATCGTTCTCGGTGGTGGGGCGCTCGATGTGACCGAACTGGATCTCGTGCTTCGCCTTGGTGGCCAGCACGTCCACGTCAAAGCTGACCTTGAGCAGCTGGTGCTTATCCTTCCAATCCACCTTGGCGTGGAAGTCCACACGGGGACTGTCGGCGTAGAAGATGGTGTCCACGGCGATGGTGGAATAGTTACCGATCTTATAGGTGGAGCGCACACGCCACTCCACACAGCCATCGCTGACCACCTGACGGTCGATCAAATCGGTCTGGGGACGCATCTTAAACTTCTGGTCGTACTCCACGTCCCAGTTATCCCAATACTCGGGGATATCCTCACCCATGTAGAAGGTGCCCAAAGGTGCGGCACCCTCGCGGCGGAGCTGACGCCCCGACTGCTTGTCGATGAAGGAGGCGATGTAGCCGCACTCGTCAAAGTCCACAGAAGCAAAAGGAGTCTCCAGATGTTTGCCGTCATAGGTAAAGAGAGAATCAGCCGTCTCGCAATCGGCGGTCAGCGCCACGCTCTTGGCCTCAAAGGCATCCAGCTCCAAACCGCCCACCGCAATCTTCTTGCGGCCGAACAGGTCCACGTAGGGCTGGTTCTTCGCGCCGGACACGTACTTGCCCTCATCGTCGATGGTGATGACGTCGGCACGGGCAAAGGACAGGGGATTCACAAAGGTCAAAGCCTCGTCACCCTCTGCCACGGTAGCGGCCAGACGCTGGGTCTCGCCGTCCACGGTGACGATCAGCTCGCCCACAATGCGCTCAGAGCGGTCGTGGACACACTGGATACAGGTGCCGGGCAGGATGTCGTGAAACTGGTTCTCCAGCAACTCCTTGACCCACACGTCGTAGTCGTGGGCGTCAAACGCGGCGCCGGTCATCACCGCCATCAGCTCCATATTGCGCAGGGCATTCTCGCACAGGCGGTTGTTGCGCTTGGTCTGGTGGCGCTGGGTCAGGGTGCCGCGGTGCAGCTCCAGATACAGCTCACCGTTGTAAACGGGCATCCGATCGTAGTTCTGCTCCATCTCCTGACCAAACTCGCTGATGGTCTTATACTCCACCTTGGGCAGGCCGTTGATCTCCATCACACGGGTGGCTTCCTCCACCATCACGTCGGTGGGACCGCCGCCGCCGTCGCCGTAGCCAAAGGCCACCAGACGGCTCTCGTCAGAGGTCTTATCCTGCAGGGCGGACACGTGGTTCATCAGCAGATGGGGCGCCGGCTCGCAGTGGGTGATGTTGAAGTGGGTGATGACCTCGCTGCCATCGATACCCACCCAACGGAAGGTCTCAAAGGGGAATTTGTTGTGCTCGTTCCAACTCAGCTTGGTGGTGTAGAAATACTTCATACCGCAGCCGCGCATGATCTGGGGGATGGCGGCGTTGTAGCCAAAGGTGTCGGGCAGCCAGAAACTATCGTTGGTGATACCAAACTTCTCCTGCAGGTACTTCTGACCCTTCAGGAACTGGCGCACCATAAACTCACCGCTGGTGATATTGCAATCGCACTCCACCCAAGCGCCGCCGTTAACCTCAAAGCGGCCCTCAGCCTGACGCTTCTGGATATCCTCAAAAATGGCGGGATAATGCTCCTCCATCCAGTAGGTGTGCAGGACGGAAGACTGGATAAACTTATAATCCGCATACTGGTCCATCAGCACCAGGGCATTGGCAAAAGTACGGGCACACTTGCGGATGGTCTCGGCGATGGGCCACAGCCAGGCGGTGTCCATATGGGAGTGACCGACAATGCCCACCTTGCCGTAGGTGTCGCCGCAGGTCTGACCGGTGAACATCTCCGCCATAATCTCGTTGCAGCGGCGCACGCCGGCGATGACCGTCTCATAGTCCACCATGGTGGGATGCAGAACGGCCTCGGCAAAGACGCGCTCCAGCATGTTGATGGCACGAGCCTTCAGGAAGGGATTCTGGTTAATCTGCGCCATAGACAGCAGAATACGCAGATCACGGACGAAATTCTTAATTTCCCAGTTGCAGGTGGCCACGTACACGTTGTGGAAGGTGTGACGATAGTAGGAGTCGGGCATTGCGTGCTCACGGGCGAAGGGGTGCACCTCACGCTCGTCGTGCCAGGCATAGCACTCCAGGTCGATGTGATAGGTCTTACCTGCCTCGGCCTTCTGGGTCAGCAGGATGTTATGCTGCAGACCGTCGTAATCCTTGATGATGGTGCCGTACATACCCATAGGCTTGCCATCCACAAACAAGAGGCCCTCGCGCAGCTCGGTGTTCTGCAGGACGAACAGCTCTTTGCCCTCCAACTCGGCAGGGACGGTATAATCAAACTTCACCCACAGGTTGCCATACTCGCCGCCCCAGACGTAGCCGTCCTTTACGGGGAAATACTCCGCGTCGGGAGCCTGACGATGGTGCTCTTTGGTCTCATAACCCAACACCTCGCTAAAGGTCTGCTCGGCGTGGTAAATATAGCCGGCATACTGCCAGGTCAGATTTTGCAGTTTTTTGAGCATACGGTCGTTAAAGCTTTGATAATGCATACGGTTTTCTCCTCCTTTGGTAACAAAAGCGGTGAATTTCGGGTCCTACTACCCGATTTTTCCATTTTACATTTTAACACCATATATAGTGGAGTGCAACCTTTCTCCCCCACTTTCCATAGATAATGATACTCTTATCGTTAAATTGCTACATTGCATAACGACGATTTTTATGCTACAATCAATCCATCTCAAAAGGAGGGAACAAAATGACGTATTCATCCGTGCGGACAGGCCGTTTTCTCTCTCGCCCCAACCGCTTTATCGCCATGGTGGAGGTGGACGGTGTCGCCACCGTCTGCCACGTGAAAAATACGGGCCGTTGCAAAGAATTGCTCACGCCCGATTGCACCGTCGTGTTAGCGGCGGCGGAGAATCCCCATCGCAAGACCCCCTACGACCTCATCGCCGTCTATAAAGGTGACCGTCTCATTAATATGGACAGCCAAGCGCCCAACGCCGTGGCCGCCGATTTTCTATCGGCTCGTTTCCCCCACGCTACCATTCGCCGTGAGGTCACCTACGGCGATTCCCGCTTCGATTTCCATGTCCAAAACGGCGGCGAAGAATGGTTTGTGGAGGTCAAGGGTTGCACCTTGGAAATCGACAACGTTGGCTACTTCCCCGACGCTCCCACCGAGCGAGGAGTCAAACACCTGCGCCACCTCATCCGCGCCGTGGGAGAGGGATACAGAGCCGCCGTCTTGTTTATCATTCAAATGGAGGGCGTCACCGCCATCCGCCCCAACGACGTCACCCACCCCGCCTTTGGCGAGGCACTCCGTGCCGCCGCCAATGCAGGCGTGGAGGTGTGGGCGGTGGACTGCACCGTCACCCCCGACACCCTCACCCATCGTTCTCCCGTTTCCGTCCAACTTTAACCCCTAAATTCCCCCAAATTTCGTCACACTTCACAATTGCCACCCCTATGGCTTCTATGCTATAATTTTCTCAACGCTCCCATCGGAGCGAAATCTGTGAAAAAGAAGGTCGTAAACGATGAAAAAGCTGCTCTCTCTGCTCCTGTGTCTGCTGCTGATGACCACCATGCTGGCCGCCTGCGGCAACGATAAGCAGGACGACACCAACGCCGACAGCACCACCACCGCTTCCTCCGCCACGACTACCACGGTCACCGTCACCCCCGATAATAGCGACAGCACCACTACCACCACCGAGGGTAGCGTGGACGACACCACCACCGGTGCCGAGGATACCACCACCGTGGGCGGCACCGACGGCACCACCGCCGGCAAGCCCACCCAGGGCACCAAGCCTGCCACCGGCACCACCACCAAGCCCGTGCAGGGCAAAAACACCATCGCCCAGGCCCGTGCCATGAAGGCAGGCACCACCGTTGAGGTGACCGGCGTGGTGGCTCGTATCACCTACGCTTTCGGTATGAAGCCCGCCGGCCTGATGTTGGTGGACGATACCGGCTCTATCTACGTTTACGACAGCAATATCGCCTCTCAGGTGAAGGTGGGCAACACCATCACCATCAAGGGCACCAAGGCTTTCTGGATTCTGGACACCGAGATGAACAACGCCCAGAAGTTCGGCTACAAGGGTTGCAACCAGATTGACAGCGCCACCCTGATTGCCAACGACGGCAAGACCTCCGCCTTCAGCACAAAGGGTATCTCCTCTACCACCGTCAAGGAGATCATGGACACCCCCGCCAGTGAGGATATCACCTCCAAGATTTACAAGGTCACCGCTCTGGTGAAGAAGGCTCCCGGCAACGGCTTCACCAACTACTACATCAACGACCTGGACGGCACCACCGGCAGCTACGTTTACACCCAGTGCAACGGCTCCGATTTCTCTTGGCTGGACAAGTTTGACGGCAAGATTTGCACCGTCTACGTCACCGCCCTCAACGCCAAGTCCTCCTCCGCCGGTTGCGTGTGGCGCTTCCTGCCCATCGACGTGAAGGACGAGGGCTTCAACCCCTCCTCCGTCAACGTCGCCGAGCACGTGGTCAAGTACTACGGCATTCCCCAGTTCCTGACCTCCTACACCGGCGACCCCGCCATGGATCTGCTGTCCACCGTCAGCGGCGACCTGCTGAACTATAAGGACGCCAAGCTGACCTATTCTTCCAACGATACCAAGGTAGCTACCGTCAGCGGCAACGTGCTGCACTGCCTGTCCACCGGTAAGGTGACCATCACCGTCACCGGTTCCTACGGCGGCAAGACCTATTCCGAGAAGATCACCCTCAACGTCACCATCAACAAGCCCACCGAGCAGTATCCCACCGTGGCCGAGGCCATCGCCGCCAAAGTGGGCGACGCCGTCACCGTCAAGGGCATCGTGGGTCCCTCTCTGGTCAACAAGGTGGGCTTCTATCTCATTGATAAGTCCGGCGTCATCGCCGTAGAGACCACCGCCGCCGTGATGCAGACCATCGAGATCGGCCACGAGGTGGTCATCGAGGCCAAGCGCGGTCTCAACACCAAGGATAAGGACTACGGTCAGACCTGCCTGAAAGAGGCCACCGTTAAGGTGAACTACTTCGGCAAGCACGACTATCCCACCGACGCCTTCAAGGG
>JAZPZT010000086.1:0-15086 GCA_045544815.1 Acutalibacteraceae bacterium
GGAGTTGACAATAAAGCTTGTCTTCCTAAGACCGCTTGGCCTCCGACTTCGCATCAGCGTCGGCTTGCTCATGCGTAACATCCATTAACGCAATATCACAAACCGAGCCGGCTTTCCCTAGCTCGTCAGCCAGTTTTTGAAGCTTATCCTCCGAACGCCCAGACAAAACGACAGTAGCACCTTCTAAGGCGAAGCGTTTGGAAATCGCTCTCCCAATCGATCCAGAAGCCCCTGTGATCAACACGACCATACCCTTAAAACGTTTTTGTTGATCAACATAAATATACTCGGTTTTCGTTTTGATGACAATCTTCGATTTCTTAAAAAAATCAAGCATAGATTACCTCGAAAAGATAGATTTCAAAATCGCTTTTCCTGCTTCAGCAACCGTTTTCTTATTATCTCCAGCATAAAAATCGGTTAAGATCTGCGCATCTTGTTCCTTATCAGTAAACACCTCAACAAACAACGGTTTTTCACGTTCATCTCTTCCTAATTCATACAACGCTGCCTGCAGTTCGTTCTCGTTAGTCACTGCTATGTAATCAAAGCCACGCGATTCCACCCAGCCTTTTGCGGTGGCATTGTGCTCGGCTGCGATGTTTTGGTTGAGGGTAGGAACGTTCTCTCGCCCGACCGTATAATGAAACAACGTTGCGCCGGCGTTATTATTCAAAAGAATACGCATGTTTTTAGAAACGTAATTGTTCCATAACGCATTCATATCGTAGAAGAAACTAAGGTCGCCAATAAGCAAATAGGCCGGCCGATCGGTGCTAGCGGCCATCGCTACGTATGCCGAAACCGAGCCGTCAATACCGTTGGTACCACGATTGCAGAACACCTCCACCGACGGATCAATATCAAAATGAGCAAGCATACGAATACTGGAGCTGTTGCCGATGTGCAGCTTTGAACCAGCCGGTAGCATTTCGGCAAATTTGCGAGCTACAAATAGGTTAGAGAACGGAATATCGGCCGTGTTCCCGTGCAATTCATCAACGGCAGCCGACCACTCCTTAAGGTACTCTTGAGAACCTCCCACTTGGCCATCAAGAGCTTCACAGCACTTTCTCATAAATTCGATTGGAGCCGCCTCAAACACCTCTGCGATGCTTTGAAACGGATCTGCCACCTTGCCGGCTTCGTTTACGGTCCAGTGTTCAAACTCTCCTCTACTCCCCTTCAGCTGGCTGCGAACATATGAAATATAGCCGCTGTTAAGCGTAATCGCAATATCCGGCCTTAGGTTTTTAGCAAAATAATCATCTGTTATTACACGAGACAAATGAAAGGTGGAAACCGTTCCTTTGCAACGCAAATTCGACAACACGTCAACAGCAATTACCGCACCGGTTTTCTCAGCAAAACGTTCAACGATCTCCTTGTCCGCCGTAGAAAGTGGTGCCGATTGCCCATACATAACCAACACCTTACTATGGCACAGCTTTTGGGCACAAGCGGACCAGTCATCATCCAACTCATGACGATAGATGGGGTTGACGGGCGGCAACTCAGCTGTATGGAAAGAGGCAATCTGTTTTTCCATGGGGATGTTAATCTGTACTGGGCCGGAGCCATGATGCGAAAGTTCCAGAATTGCCTCACAAATCTTGCGGTAACAAACATGTTCATCAGCGTCAGACCTAACCATCGGTAGGTTCACAATCGCCTTGGTCACCTTCTGAAATCCGTCGGTCTGCGGCACCATTTGCTCCTCGTCCTGGTTAAGATAATCCGGATTACGATCTGCGCTGATAACCAAAAGCGGCAACTTTTGATAAAAGGCCTCTGCAATAGCGGAGTAGTAATTGCATACAGCAGTACCGGACGTACAACAAATAGCCACCGGCTCACGATATCGCTGAATCAAGCCAATGCCGAAAAAACCGGCACTGCGCTCATCCACAACTGAATACGTTGTAAAAAAAGGATCTTGCTCCAGCGAGTGAACAATCGGCACATTGCGGTTGCCTGGCGACACCACTACTTTATTAATATTGTATGCCTTTAGCAAAGCCACTAAAAGCTGTACACTTTTAATGTCAGAATACACGATAACGACTCCCGTCTATTTTATTTTTGCAATTGCTGCTTATATTCTTTTTTTCTGGACGAATATCGCATTTGCGATAACAAATAGAAAAACAGCGGCGAGCGCAGCCGAAAAGCCAAAGTATACAACTTATACACACGCCCCATGCCTTGTGTATCCAATTCCTTCATAAAACCAAGATCCGCCGATTCTCTCATGATATGCCGGATAATGGAAAGGCGCGTCCACAAGGCGCTCTTGTTGTTTGGCTTCGTTTCGTTATCGGCACATTCAAAGGCCGTCAAAGCTGCACGCAATTTCATTTGCGCATTGAAATCGTAATCCTTATAGTTTTTCACCACGGCTTGTAAATGCGCAACCAGCGGCTTAAGTAAGTCCCACATGTTTTTGGTGTACCCCTTGGATAAGGACTCGAAATTCATGCGATTGTGATACAAATAACGATCGCCTAGATAATAATAGCTCTGTGCGTGAATCGTACATTCAAAGGTAAACGGCAGATCCTGACACCGACGAAAACGAGGATCAAAAGAAATGCCATGATCTTCAATCAGGCGGCGACGATAAATGCGCAGCCAATTGCACCAGCGAATGCTACATTCATTCTTATCTTCATCGAATGCGGCCAACAACTTCGGAAAAATCGTTTTCTCCATACCCTCACGATCATAATATCCCGGCGGAAAATAAATCTGTTCTTTTTTATTCTCATTTCGATAAACGTTGCAAAACACTATATCGGCATCGTGCGTGGTGGCATTATTGTAAAGCTCCTCATACATCGTTAGCTCCAACCAGTCGTCAGAATCGACAAAACCAACATATTCGCCTTTTGCAACATTTAAACCGGCTTGGCGTGCGGCAGCTAACCCGGCGTTTTTCTGATTGATCAAAATCACGCGATCATCCTCTTGAGCATAGCGCAAGCAGATTTCTTCCGAGTTATCTGTCGATCCATCATTAACCAGAATGATTTCAACATTGCGTAGCGTTTGATCCACAACCGAGCGCAAGCACTGATCCAAATAAAGCTCTACATTGTATACAGGAACAATAATGCTGACGGCAATTTGATTATCCTTCATGTTTCTTTTCCTTTTCTTTGATTGTTTTGAAAAGTTCTTCGTATTGTGCAATCTTACGGTCGTTGTCCAGAAGCATCTCCGGCATGCCGTTGATCTGCATACTCTCCAGCATTGCCGGATTCGCTAAAACTGTGCGCAGGGCGTTAATGATGGCCGTTTCCTCGTTGTCGACAATCAATCCGTTAACGCCATGAACAAGCTGCTCATCAATACCGGAAAAACGCGTAGCAATCACCGGACGGCACAGCATTTTTGCCTCGTTTACCACTCCGCACAGCCCCTCGTTGTAGGACAGCACCGCTACAAGATCGGCATTGGCATAGTACGGAAAAGGATCATCCGTCTCACCGCACAACTTCATAACGCTTTCTAAATCAGCCGTTTTGATACGTTTACGCAGCTCCTGCTCATCCGGGCCCTTGCCAACAACGTACCACCGAAAGACGTCTCCAAACTCATCGTGAAGGACACGGCAGACATTCACCATACGGAATAATCCTTTCGCCTGGTCTGCCAAGCGGCAAACCGTAACAATCCGGAAGTAATCTTTTCCGTCTGCAATTGGATCCTTTGCCAAACATACCTTTTCAAAATCGATTGTCGGCAAGATATTGTAGATTGTCAAAGCACGCTCAGCATATTGCGGATAGCAACGGCGAAACGATTCCGTTGTATATTCCGAAACACCGATATACGCATCAAAACGATCGCCGAAGCGCTGCATATATTCTTCCGTTTTGCCGAAAGCGCCGGTCTTTTCTACATCGTTTCGCAAAAGCTGATAATATTGTTCGGCTACAACATTGCGTAACAAAAACGCCGGGGCGTAACCGAAAAGCCCGCTGATTGCCACGTCATAGGTTTCCTTTTTCAGCCGTATACTGCGAAAGACGGATAACAGCGTTTCCAATAAAAAGCGAGCCTTTGAAACGTTTCGTTTTCCGAATCTCTTGAGATGGACCACTCGTACCGCTGACGACAGTTCTTTTTCGAGCAAACCTCCATCCCAACGCAATAGCAGGGTAACAGAATGGCCATGCGCAGCCATAAGATTCAGTAAGCGTACCGTCGAGCGTTCCGCGCCACCAACATTTAATTTACTGTAATAATAAAGGATGCGCATATCACTCTGATTCTCCTTTGGCTTGCTTTTTCAGAAACGAAACGATTTTGTGGACCTGTGCAAACGATGACTTCTCTTGTTCCACAAAAGTTAACGCTTCTTTTGCTTTTTGGGAACGAACAGACTGATGGATGCTCAGTACTTTCTCCAAATCAGCTGCCAGCGTTTCCGGGGAGGATACGTCACAAACATAGCAATAATCATAATATTCATCCGGAATACCATCGAGTCGAGTGATGATGGCTGGCGTTCCGGAGGTGAGATACTCAAAGGTCTTGGACGGAAATGAGTATCTAGTAAGCAAGCTCTCCGGCTTTCGAGGGTTAATCAGTAAGGTGGCTTCTCGTTCCAGTTGCAAAACGCGATCATTCGGCAACTGGCCCAAATAGCGGATTCGTTTGCATTTCTTAGCATATTCTTCTATTTCATCCACCATAGCACCTGTGCCGCAAAGGGTGAGTTGTACATCCGGGTTTTCAAGTAATAAAAAGGCTTCTAAAAGCACGTCTATACCGTTTTCAGCAAGCAAATATCCCGCATAAAAGATATTCTCTCGCCGTTCGACAGCAGAAAGCTCCTCGCTGACAGCACGAATATCCGGCAACCCTTCAACAACGATATATGGCTTATTTTTCGGGTTTGTCGCTTCGGACATATATTTCGTAAAGTAAATATATCCATCCATACGATCATTCAAATAGCGGGCAACCGCCTTCTTCAAAAAGCGCTTAACAACGTTTCCGCTCATGATACGATACTGCGGGATTTCAGAGCAAATCGTAACAATTTTGACGCCCCTTTTTTTAATTAAAAAAGGATACATCAGCACCGGGTTGGTTGCATATGTCAAAACAATACGCTCACAGCCTTCCGTATTATGCAACCAATCCGTCACCAGCGACTCCATGCGCTGAAGCTCTGAACGTGACGGAAACATCGAGTAACGGCTCTTCCACACATAATCCAATTTCATACCGGCATATTCATCATATTGCGGACGGTACATGCCCTCATCAGTATAGGAAAGAATCGATATCACATTAACGTCTTCGACGGCACGCTTCTCGCACTGCGCCGCCAATTGATTCAGAAGTTGGGTTTCATATTTATGGGCGGCAACAGACAAGTCTCGATCAGTTTCAGATAGTACGGCAAAAAGCTCTGCCGGACAAAAATATCCTAGGTATAAAATTCGCAAAGCTTTCCCCTTCTTTCATATTGAATTTACAAGTTGAATTTACAAGCTTTCTCGATTTCGCTTGGTTGCCTGACCCTGTTTTTAGTTTAAATATTCCTACGTCTCGGCAACAACTTCTGCAGACTTCGATTCTGTTTTCTGCATATCTGCTCTGTAGAGAATATATGGGAAAAACAGATAGATAGGAATGCACAATTCCTGTGTATACGGATCAAATACACCAAAAAGGATAACGACGATTATGATCAAGTTTAATGCTGTGTGCTTATATTTAGTTCGATAAATCTCAAACGGATATTTCCACAATATGAAGAAATACAAATACGACACCAACCAGCCAAATTTACCTATTGAATCCAGCACGGACGAATGACCGCCCCTGCCGCTACTCCCCAACAAATACGAGCCAATTATCGGATAACGGATCAAATCTTTTAGCGATCCCATATAGTCGCTCATGCGCTCTGCAACGGTAATGCCTGTCACATCACCACTAAGGAAAAGATCGCGCAGGTTACAAATCTTTTCGTAATACGCCAGATTTCGACCAAAAACATCTAGCAACCAGCTGAAAACAACTGACAAAATTTGCTCATACGACAAGACGACAAATATGCCAAATATAATAAATAACAAAAACTTAAAAGAATTTCGCTTGTTAAAAACGAGAACCAATCCACAACCGAGGAAATAGCAGAACATGGCAATCATATAGCCCGACAAAACTGTCATTACAGAAATCAAAATGAAGCAGATCCAAACCAACAGATCAAAAAAGCGCGTTACTTTGATTTTATTCATCAGTAAATACAGCAGCATCGGGGCAATAATAACGCACATGTAGATATAGCCGTATAATCCAACGTTTTCATTACCCTCAAAACGACCGCTCAACCACTCAGAGTTGGCAATGCGAGCCGCATAAGGATCCTCAATCAACCCTTGTATGGTGGTAACGCAGAAAATCGAGATAGCGATCATGGCCGCCAGCAGTAAGATACGAATAAAATCCCGATCGTATTTCATATAATAGGTAGTTATGATACCACATATAACAATAATAATGAATTGAATGCTATTGGCAAACGCTCGCGCAAAGGAATAGGCAAACGCTCGCTGAATAATCATCAATGCCATACACGGTAGCGCAAAAGAAAGATATCGCTTTAAATCCGTCAAAGCGCTTTTATTCTGCATAGTAACGCAAAATAACCATAGCGCCGCACAGGCCACCGCCGCTAAGCGGTACACCGAGCCAACTTGAACGGGCGGAACGAATATCCACAAAATAACATATAACGCGCAAAACTTTTCAATGGTGAAAATGCGCTGTTTTTTTGCTACATTTGCGATAATGTTCACACCCTTTCATTTGAGTTTTTTTGTTTTAGGCAAATACGACTTGACCGTATCTAAAATATAGAAGAAGCTACTATTCCGTGTCACAATAGATCCCAGCACATAAATAGCGGCACCTACAACAAAGCCAATTAGGAGAATCAAAATATCGGCTACACCGATTTTTAGCAATGCTTTTGTCAAAAACAATACCACTGCCGCCATCGCCAAGGACAACATCAGGTTTGGTAACAAATCTGCTAATTGTTCCTTGAATTTATAGGCAATCAGTTTTCGATTTGGAATGGCATTGGCGATCATAGCAACAAACGATATAACCAACGGCGATATGGCAACAACCAAAACACCGCTGTGCATAAACGCCAGCAAAAATAACAAGCCGCTTCCGCGTTTGATGATATCCAAAATCAAAATAATATCACTTCTACCGACTGCCCTGATAGCCTGTAAATTAGCCGTTTGAACCGGCTGAAAAGCATAATATACACAACTTATCTGTAAAAAAGTAACGCAGGGCAGCCATTTGTCTGTTAACAAAAAAGAAACAAACGGCTCCGCCAAGGCAGCCAACCCGAACAGCAGTGGCATCATAATATACGTTCCTAAATGTAGCGTACGTCTAACCATCTGCTTCAATTCGCCAATGTCGCTTTGTCTTTTAGAAAAGGCCGGAAACAAAACGGCAGTGATAGAAGAATTGACCCCTGTGACCACCAACTCCGGATAGTGCTTACCTTTAGTATAATGAGCCAAATCCTCGGTGGAATACAGCTTGCCTATTATAAGACTCGATAACTGCTCATAACCGACCTTGATGAGGCTTGAGGCCAAAATCTTCCATCCATAGTCAAGAAGCGATTTCAAGCGCTTCCAGGAGAATTCCAAAGTCGGACGCCATTTCACTACAACAAACATAACGGCTGTATTGATAATTGCACAGGATAGAACCTGTCCTACTAGTGCCCAGACTCCAAAAGAAGCATAGGCCATAACAATACCGATCACGCCGGAAATTCCCGTGCCAAGCAAAGAGGCCCAAAACACCTTCTTAAACTGCATTTCTCTGGAGACATACGCGTTCTGAACAGAATTGATCGATGCGATAGGTATCCGCAACGCCAATACGCGTAAAACCATAGTTAAATGCGGTGTTTGATAAAAATTTGCTATATAAGGAGCACCCACAAACATCAAGCCATACAGTACTAACGAGAAACCTGAATTAAAATAGAAAACCGAAGAAAAATCCAAAGTATCAGCGTCTTTTTTTTGAATCAGGGCCGTGCCCAAACCGTTTACAACAAATACATTGGCGATGACAATAAAAACATTCACCAATGCAATTTCCCCATAATCCTCCGGCAGTAGCAATCTGGCCAACACAACCGATATTAAAAACGATATACCATCTGTGGACAGAACCTCAATAAATTTCCACAAAATGCCGGAAATTACAGACTTCTTTAACTCCGTTCCCCCACTCATCTCTTACCAAACACCTTTTTCCACAGCCATTCTACAGCCTCCATAAACTTTACGCGATACCGGTCTTTAAACTCGAACAAAATCTTTTTGTTCTTTTCGGGGTAAATGAGATTAAATACTTTTGGGGGATTGGGCAATGCATGATCCGATACGCCGGTATCACATGCACCACAGTTAGTGCCACTTCCGTCGTAACCGATATTCCTCACCAGGGTTTTGCTTGGATAAATCGTGTAGCGATCCTGCTTGGATTGAGCATAACAAAACCGGATTGCCCAGGAATTGCGCTCGCCGCGCATTTGATGTCGCAACATTCGATAAAGATCGTTGCCGCCACGATTAAAGCGATATCGCTTAATGAGAGAATACTGCAGATCTTTAAAATCTTTTACCTCCCAATCCACCGTATGCCAACGATCTGACCACGTACCCCAGCATTGGCTACACGCACGATAACTCAAATATACATCGTGCGGATACGTTTTTAGCGCTTTCAACGGATAGGTAAATCCGGATATGGAGAATATCTCTTCCTTGTCTTCGTAATAAACTAAGCATTCATTCATATAAGATAGAAAATTCGGCGCGGTAATGACATCATCCTCAATCACAATACACTTGCCATAGCGATCGATAATATCCGTCACCCCATCAATTATAGATCGCGCCAAGCCCTTGTTCTCAGGCGATATCGTCAAAGATACGTTGGCAAAGCGACTTCTTTCCTGCTCTGCCTTGATGATATCAATGACCTGTCGGTTACGTTCCACCACAGTCTCTTTTTTGGGGCCGTCGCAGAAAATGAAGAGTTCACTTTCTTTTGCAAGATCATTTGCCGCCAAAGCATCCAGTGTCTGCTGTGCGTGATCAGGTCTGTCGTACACAAATAAAATAACGGGAGCTAACGATGAACTGCTCATTCAGATTCATTCCTTCTCATACTTGTTAATCATATCTGCGTAAATATCTTTATAATGCAGAAACACGTCATTAAAATTCTCGAACTTTTCAGCACGCTTCACAGCACCCTCAGAAAGCGAATTCGCCAGGTCGTCATTTTGCCAGATACGATCCAGCTCATATGCGAGAATCTCCGGCTCTTCAAAACGATAAAACAGCGCCTCTTCCCCTTCTTTGGCAAACTGCATGGCACCGCCCACATACGAACAAACGCACGGAAGGCCGAGGTACATAGCCTCCATCATCGTATTTGGTCCGTTCTCAATGCAGGAAGAAAGCACATACGTGTGTGTTTTCAGCATGGTATTGACCATACCATCAGTACCCTGCGGACCAAGCAATTCTAAATGATCCAGAATCCCCAACTTCTTTGCCTTCGTATAAAGGTAATTGGCATAGCCAAAACGAAACTTGGTATTAAATGTATTACTGCCAACCACACGGAGTTTGGCGTCCGGATACTTTTTGACCAGTAATGCCAGTGCTTCCATGGCTCTGTGAAGCCCTTTCAGCGGCACAGTCATGCTGCCAACCAAGAATGTATGGCGGTCACAAGCACCCAAACTCCAATGATGTTCCGAGAACTCACGCCGGATTGCATAATCGACTTCATAATAGCGAAGCTTCGGGTTGATCAGCATCGAATACGTATAATCCCACCGTGTACAGCCGGTGATTGCATCAATCTGTCGCATCTGACGAATTTCCGACTTGGCACGCCACTTGTTTCGCGCATGCTGAATTTTCATCGGAAGGTAAGTGCGAATATTCCACGGCATCAGACATCCTAACCAAGACGGAATGTTAATACCACCGTAAAAATAATCAGAATTGATTTTAGAAATAATCCCTTGAATAGATAATAGTTTCGGGCGGCCCGGGCATTCCGCAAACGGAATGCCGATAGCAAACTCACCGCCATGCAAATGAATAACCGCCGGATCGATTTTTTCCACCAGATCCATGCAGGCCTTGCGGAACTTGGCACTCGGCCGCTTCATTCTGTCCAGATATGTGGATGGCAACAGATAATAATTGATGCCGTTAACCTCTTTGTGGACAAACTCCTTGCCGGCCCACGGAGTCACAACATGAAGTTGATATTCCCCATCGGCCGTCAACAAACGAGACGGCTCTTCCAGCCAGCTACCGCCATATCCGGCGGGCCTCCCCATTGCCTTTAACATTTCAGGCATAATGCCGTTAGTTACCCATAAAATGTTCTTACTCATAATTCTCCCTTTTCCTTGGCAAGAATTCGAACAATTTCTTCTAAATAAGCTTTGATAACAATACTACGCGAAAATTCGTTCTTCACTTTCTCACGGCCACGTTCACCCATTGTCGCACGATCCTCATGTGACATCTTCAGAAACGATTTGATCGTTTCACACAGCGCATCAACGTCACCGCCGTGATAAATGAATCCTGTTTTAGTATGATTAACAATCTCTTGACAACCGGGATTATCTGTTGTAATGAGTGGACGACCAGATGCCGCACTCTCTAACAGCACGTTGCTCATGCCCTCACCATATGTTGAAGGATGCACGGTAGCGTGCGACCGCGCAATAAAAGGACGCACATCCTTTTGGCTACCGCGATAACAAATAATCTCTCGCTCACCCAATTCTTTTAGCTCCTGCTCGTAGTGCGCCTCTGTTGGCTCGATAAAGCCAATCATATTAAACTCGGTCCGTGGATACTCTGCTTTAATACGCTTTGCCGCCTCAATGTAGTCGTCCACGCCTTTATCATGCAAAATACGACCAATATAATTGAATACGATTGGCTCGCCAGTTACACCATCTCCGCCGATCGGATATGGTTGCTGCGGAAAGCGCTCAGTATCCACGCCAGAACCGGGAATCAACCGATACGGGCCAGCGATCATACCGATTTCTTGCGCCAACTTCATATTGGTGGCATTCTGGAACATCAGGCAAGCCGCTTTGCGATAAACAGTCTTAAACAAACGCATAATAAACGCCTGCATCAGACCCGATGTATTCAAAACACTGCCGAAGCCAGTAATATTACTGATGTAAGGGATATTTAGAGTGCGCGCCGCCATACCACCGTATACGTTAGGTTTAGCGGTATAAGCCAGCACCACAGCCGGACGGTATTGTTTGAACAATCGCCGATAATGTAAGAAGAGCTTGAAATCCGCAAATATGTTCGTGCCACGGCGATCAATAATTGGATCGTCATAAATATACGAAACGTGCTGCATCAATTCGAACTTTTCACCGTACGGACAAGAGATTAACACTTCATATTTCTCGGCAATCAACGCCTCGATCAATTCTTTGCGAAAACAATAAATATCATCATCGTTGTTTGTCATTACGACAATCAACGGCGACTTATCGTTGCGGTCGCTCATACGATCCTCCTGATTACACCAACTGAGTTTCCTCCTCTGCCACTGCTGGCGGTTTCTCTTTCGGTGTATATTCTTTTCCCAAGACGGCCATGACCGTCATAAACATCACTCGTATATCACAAAAAAAACTAAAGTTCTCTAACGACTTTAAATTGTAGAACATCTTTTCCGGCAACACCTTATTTGTGTATATATCGTCCGGAGTTTCAAGACCATCAAGCAATGCACCTTCATCCTTGTAGAAAATGCTGGCCTCAGATGTTATCCCCGCCGGCAGCAACAGCGTCGCCCACATAGCATCGGTATACACATCGATATACCTCACCGCCTCCGGTCTCGTTCCTACAAAAGTCATCGTTCCATTTAAGACGTTTAACAACTGCGGAATCTCATCCAGGCGACACTTGCGGATCAACCGGCCCACCTTTGTTACCCGAGGATCGTTATCTACCGTTACATGACTACCAATCGTATCAGCATTGGCGACCATGGAGCGAAACTTGAATATACGAAACGGTTGCCCATAACGCGTAACCCGTTCTTGCCGATAGAAAATCGGTCCGGGCGAATCCAACTTTATAACTGCGGCTAAAATCAAAAATATTGGAGATAAAATCAACAGCATAATAGCGGACACAACAACGTCAAAGATACGCTTTAACCACAGTTGCACACGTTTGCGCTGCAATATATCGTAGTATTTTTTGACAGCCTCCGTTTGCATTTCAGCCGGCAGATCATTCCACTCTCTTAACATCACAGGTACTCACCAAGAATCCGACAATAGTTATCAATCACATATTCGACCTGTTCATCCGTCAAACAGGTGTGCAGCGGCAGGGTGATCTCGTTAGCAAAGCAAGCATAGGCATTCGGATAATCCTTGATATCAAATCCCAGATTCTTATATGCCGTGTGCATCGGCAACGGTTTGTAATGCACATTACAAGCAATGCCAACTTCTGCCATTTTGATAATAATTTCATTTCGCTGCTCCGCGGAAATACCCGGCACGCGAGTTAAATATAAATGACCGGACGACTCATGTCCAGCGGTGTAATGTGCCAACACTTCCACACCAAGCGGTTTAAGCACGGAATCGTAGCGAGAGATAATCTTCTTACGACGCTCCAGCATGGCTGGATAACGTTCCATCTGCGCTAGGCCCATAGCCGCCATAATATCGGTCATATTGCATTTATACCATGTGCCGACAACGTCATATTCCCACGCCCCGAGCTTGGTTTTCGCCAAAGCATCTTTGGACTGACCGTGCAGGGAAAGAAGTTGTAGTTGATGATAAATCTCTTCATCGTCCACCCCCGGGATAGTTCGCCAGGTCAGCGCACCGCCTTCGGCTGTGGTAAGGTTTTTAACTGCATGGAAAGAAAAGGATGAGAAATCCGCCACACAGCCAATCATACGATCACCAAGCTTGGCACCGAACGCATGTGCCGTATCCGCCATGATCGCCACTCGTCCAATAGCCGACTGAATCGGCGTGGAGGGCCGAAAGAGCGAACGCTTTTTCTCAACGATAGCAAACAGGCGGTCATAGTCACACGGAACGCCACCCAAATCAACCGGAATGATCGCTTTAGTGCGCTCGGTGATTGCAGCTTCCAACTTATCGTAATCCATCTCGTAGCCATCAGCCTGCGTATCAATCAATACCGGTGTGGCGCCTACATGGCAAATAACCGATGCGGAAGCCGTATATGTGTACGCAGAGGTAACCACCTCATCGCCAGGACCAACGCCCAAGACGCGCAGTGCCATCTCTGCACAAGCTGTCTGTGAATTCAAACAAACACATCTGGCGGTACCAACGTATTCGGCAATCTGTTTTTCTAATTTCTTCGTACGAGGGCCGGTGGTGATCCAGCCGGAACGCAACGCCTCGGAAACCTCGCGTACTTCCAATTCGCTGATATCCGGCGGGGAAAACGGGATGTTCATGATATCCATAATCTCATCTCCATATAATAAATATATACATATTACACAAATAGCCAAAATAAGAATATCACTTTAAATCAGTTTTGTCAATAGGAGGGCACTACCAGCAGCTACTCACTTGGTTTAATTTCTGTAAATCCTCTTGTATTTTTCTTACATTTGCGGTATGATAAAGGCAGTTTGAAAAGGAGTTGAGGAGTTATGTCGAATATTTGGCACGATATTTCACCCAAGCGCATTGCGCCGGAGGATTTTGTCTGCGTGGTAGAAATCTCCAAAGGTAGTAAGAAAAAATATGAGCTGGATAAGGAAACCGGCTATATTATGCTCGACCGCATCTTGTATACCTCTACACACTATCCGGCCAACTACGGCTTCATCCCCCGCACCTACGGCGACGACTTCGATCCGTTGGACGTGCTGTTGCTTTGCTCTGAGTCGCTGGAGCCGCTGACGCTGGTGCGTGCCTATCCCATTGGCGTGATCACCATGCTGGATAACGGCCGTAGCGATGAGAAGATCATTGCGATTCCCTACAACGATCCGACCTACAACCAGTATACCGACATCGACCAGCTGCCAAAGCATTTGTTCGACGAGATGAAGCACTTTTTCTCGGTGTATAAAAACTTAGAGAACAAGGAAACGGTTGTCGACGAAGTGCACGGCCGCGAGGACGCTCTGAAAATCATCGCCGGCGCGATTGAAAACTACATTGAAAACTTCTGTAAATAAAATAAGGCTCGCAGGAACGTTCCTGCGAGCCTTTTGTTTGTGCTGCTTTTAGGTTTTGCTAAATTATTTCCGAAGGATTTCCAAATACACGTCATTCACCTTCCGCTAGTGCTTCGACTTGACATTGACCGCTTTTTGGAGTATATTACTTATGAAGAGTGGTTCGTTTCGCCCGAAGTCCCTGTCTGTAAGCAGGTCAGCCTCGTTAGCAACGGGCCATTCTTCATTGTGATACTCGTTTTTGGCGGGAGCCCAGTTCAGTACGACTGTCAGCGTCCGCCAAGGCGCGTGTCTCTTTTTTATAACCACATTGTGCAAATACAACCGTGGCGATCGGCGCATACCGCTTGATCTCCTCGTATGTCTTGACATATTCCAGTAAATCGGATATACTGATAGTGGAATCGGTAACGGGGCTTGAAACCCTGGGCGCATTGAGCGCAGCCGATTCCTCTTTTTTTCCGTCGGGGTTGACATATTCCAGTAAATCGGATATACTAATAGTGGAATCGGTAACGGGCCTTGAAACCCGTGGCGCTTCGGGCGCAGCCGATTCCTCTTTTTTTGATAATCCACACTATCCGTATCGGTCATGGCGGCAACCGCGCGGACAACGGCGGTGTCGCGGTCGGATAATTTTTCCTTGACATTTTCGGAAGAATGTGGTATCCTATCACGTAGAGACTCGACATTTCCGTTCACCGAGGCCAAGTAGCCGTAGGTACGAAGGAAATGAT
>JAZPZT010000087.1:0-5431 GCA_045544815.1 Acutalibacteraceae bacterium
GCGGAAACAGGTACTCCGGATTTCTTTGGGAGCAAGATGCCGCAGGTTCAAGTCCTGTCACCTCGACCAAAAAGAGAGGGTACCCATCTGGGTAACCTCTCTTTTTCGTAGTGTTGGATTGACGCAGAACCTCGAAAATCCGCAAGGCTTTTCTTAGGTTTTGCGCCCGCAGTAACTTCGACAAGCACCATCTCGGCGCAAAACCGAAGTTCAAAGTCCTGTCACCTCTCTTTTCCGTTGTGTTGGAGCAACAAAAATAATGTGGATATCTACCCATATTCGTGGAGGGATATTGCTGAGCCTTTGCATTCAGCAACAGGTTAAAATGATAGGCAAATGTTATACAACACCTTGAATTGTACGTTGAAGTATTATATAATACACTATATCATCTTTTATTTTACGGAGCGATATTATGAGTGATAACAAAGAAATGCTCGGCACGGCACCGATTGGCAAACTGCTGTTCAAATTAGCCGTTCCGACCGTGGTGGCCCAGCTGATCAATATGCTATACAACATCGTTGACCGCATTTACATCGGCCATATGCCGGGTGACGGCAGCCTTGCACTTACCGGCGTTGGCGTGTGTATGCCGATTATTATGATTATCTCGGCATTTGCGGCGCTGATTGCCTCGGGCGGTGCGCCGAAGGCGTCTATCTCCATGGGCAAGGGCGACAACGATTCCGCCGAAAAAATCATGGGCGGTTGCTTTTCGCTGCAGATTATTATTTCCGCCGTGCTGACAACCGTTTTGCTGATTTGGAACAAAGATCTGCTTTTGATGTTCGGTGCCAGCAAAAACACCATTGGCTACGCCACTGATTATATGAACGTCTATGCCATCGGCACCGTTTTTGTTCAGCTAACGCTGGGTATGGGCGCCTTTATCACCGCCCAGGGCTATACCAAAATCAGTATGATTACGGTACTGATCGGTGCGGTCAGCAATATTATCCTTGACCCAATATTTATTTTCGGCTTCAACATGGGCGTTAAGGGTGCGGCACTGGCCACCATACTTTCCCAAGCCGTCTCCTGCATTTGGGTGCTCACCTTCCTCTGCGGAAAGAAAACGTATTTGAAGCTGAAAAGACAGAATCTTCGCATAGACGGAAAACTGGTTTTCCCTTGCATTGCACTGGGAACGGCAACTTTTATTATGCAAAGCAGCGAAAGTGTCATTTCGGTTTGCTTTAATTCCTCGCTCTTAAAATACGGCGGTGACATTGCCGTGGGAGCTATGACCATCCTGACAAGCGTCATGCAGTTTGCTATGCTGCCTATGCAAGGCATTGCACAGGGCGCACAGCCGATTTTGAGTTACAACTACGGTGCAAAAAACGTAGAGCGCGTTAAGAAAACCTTTGGTCTTTTGCTGGTATCCTGCCTCGTTTATTCCTTCGCCATTTGGGGCGCCATTATGCTGCTGCCGCAAATGTTTGCAGGGATATTCACGCCGGATGCCTCGCTCATTGCGTTTACCGCATCGGCACTTCGGATCTACTGCGGCGTGATGTGCATCTTCGGCATTCAGATTGCCTGCCAGATGGCCTTCGTATCCATCGGTAACGCCCCTTGCTCCATCCTTGTCGCTGTTGTGCGCAAGTTTGTTTTGCTATTGCCGCTGATCTACATAATGCCGCAACTGATCGCGGATAAAACTATGGGCGTTTACATGGCAGAGCCGGTTGCCGACGTGATAGCCGTAACCTTTACCGCTATCCTTTTCGCCATTCAGTTCAAAAAAGCCCTTAAATCTTCGGCGCCCGAAAGCGCCAAAGAGACAGCACAATGAAAAAGGCAGTAGCGTATCCACCGTGACGTGGCGACACCCACGACGGTAGCCATAACGGTAATGCCGGGACAGCGCACGGTTTACGGCAGTTTCACCCACACAATAAACAGAGGACAGGCTTTGCCTGCCCTCTGTTTTTTCGTTGTAGCGCTCCGCAAGGATTTTCTTAGGTTTTGCGCCGGCAGCAACTTCGACCGGCACAAAACCGAGGTGCAAAGCCTTGTCAAATGAGAATGTTAGTTATATAATAGAAGCAAAGAGAGGTGAGCATTGTGGCAAAAAAGAAAGAAAAACGATATGTGAGCGATAATGCTCAACTGATGGCTGAATGGGACTGGGAGAAAAACGATGAACAAGGAATATATCCCGACAGAATAACTTGCGGAAGCGGTATAAAAGCAGGTTGGAAATGCGATAAAGGTCATAAATGGGTCGCACAAATAAGCAGTAGGTTCCATGGGGTAGGCTGTCCATATTGTTCTAACAGAAAAGTTTTATGCGGTTATAACGACTTAACAACCACTCACCCACAAGTTGCATCGGAATGGCACCCTACGAAAAACGGTGCAATTACGCCCTCTACTGTAACTTTTGGCAGTGGCAAAAAGGTATGGTGGCAGTGTCGAAACGGACACGACTGGGAAGCTACTATAAACAATAGAGTAAAAGGACGCGGATGTCCAATATGCTCTTCCCGCAGACGTACATCTTTTCCAGAGCAAGCCATTTTCTACTATGTCAAACAGGTGTTTCCAGACGCAATAAACAGCTATAGGAATTTGTTTGAAAAAAGCTCAATGGAGTTAGATATATATATACCTCAGCTGAAAGTGGGAATTGAATATGATGGGAAAGCCTTCCATAGAAGCGACAAAAACCGAATTCGTGACGCAAAAAAATACTCTTTGTGTAAAGAGAAGGGCGTTATACTTATTCGAATAACCGACAGAACCGAAACCGAACTAATAACCAATTGCGACTATAAAATAGTAATTCCCGAGGCTAACGAACAGCATTTAAATAACGCAATAGCACATCTGCTATTCAAATTACAGCGGCCTCTTGAAGTCAACATTCGGAACGACCGCTTGAAGATACTAGAATATCTGAGTAACGCAGACCATTCCTTACAAGATGTTTTTCCAGAAATCGCCGCAGAATGGCACGCAGAGAAAAATGCCCAATTAACCCCATCAATGTTCCATCCAGGATCTAACGAAAAAGTTTGGTGGCAATGTAGTGAATGTGGTTATGAATGGCAAACAAAAATCATTGAAAGAACAGGCAAGGATAAAACAGGATGTCCTAAATGTTCACGAAAAAAAGGGGCAAAAAAATTCTCTGATTATGTATTGTCGAAACAGGGTAGTGTGGCTGAAAAAGCTCCTCATTTACTGACAGAATGGGATTATGAGAAAAACGAGTGTTTGCCCGACGAATTATCATCTACCAGTGGGAAAAGAGTATGGTGGAAATGCCCGAAATGTGGGTATAATTGGCAAGCGCCCATCATTCATCGCACAAGTAGGAACCACCAATGTCCTTGTTGTTCCAATCAAGTGGTGGTGACTGGTGTCAACGACTTAAGTACAACACATCCACATTTAGCTAGCGAATGGAATCCTACAAGAAACCACATAATGTCCACAGAGGTGCAATATGGAACTAACAAAAAATACTGGTGGACGTGTGGTGTTTGCGGCTATGAATGGGAAGCCTCTCCCAGTAACCGTAGTAAAAAAGGATCGGGATGTCCATGTTGCAGCGGGCGAGTACCTATGAAAGGCAAAAACGATTTTGAAACGCTCTATCCCAAAATAGCGAGTGAATGGAATTATGAGCAAAACGCCCAGCCCCCTAGTGCATTCTTGCCAAACAGCCATACAAGTGTATGGTGGAAATGTCAGACGTGTACATATGAATGGGAAGCAACTATTCAGAGTAGGATACGAGGTGCTGGCTGCCCTCAATGCGCAAGAGCAACCCACAAGAAACGGTGATATATTGCCACCTTTTTAAAGAATATTGTTCGTTCAAAAAGAGAGCACCTTGTCAGGTGCTCTCTTTCCATCTGACCTCACCTATTGCATTCTTTTTCACAAGTTGGTATAATATCCCAAAAGGATTCCCACAGAAAGGAACGAAAACGATGAAACGATTTGCGGCTTTGTTTTTGAGTGTTGCGCTGATTCTCTCCCTGTGCGCCTGCGGCGCCCCGGCAGAGGACAACGCCACCCCCTCCACCACACAGACCACCACAACCACCACCGAGCCTGCGGTGCCTAAAGCTACCGTCCCTGCACTGGAGGCGGTGAGCAAGGATTCCACCGCCACTCTGGGCGGTGCCGCCCTCTCCGCCTACACCATCGTGTACGCCGCCGACGCGTCCGACTACGTGGTGCGTGCCGCCGCCTACATCCGTGACGAAATCTACGCCCGAACGGGCGTGGTGCTGGCGGTGGTCACCGACGCCAACGGCGCCGCCGCCCACGAAATCGTGGTGGGCGAGACCAACCGACCCATCTCCGCCGCCCTCAACGAGGAGCTGAGCGGCACCTCCTTCGCCCTGCTGGCGGCGGACGGTCACGTGGCCCTGGAGGCGGACTATTTCGTCATCGCCGCCGCGGCCTACTATTTCGTGGCCACCCATATCACCGCCGCCGCCAAGCTGCCCGACACCGCGCAGGTGCTGCAGCCCATCACCGAAAAGCCCAACCACTACATTATGCTCATCGGTGACGGCATGGGTCTGGTGCACACCACCATGCCCCAGCACATCGACGGCACCGGTATCGCCAACTACACCGACGGTGAGGACCTCTTCTACGGCACGCTGCTGCCCTACAGCGGCTTCGCCCACACCAACTCGCTGAACAACACCACCGACTCCGCCGCCTCCGCTACCGCGCTGGCCACGGGCTACAAGACCACCAACGGCCGTATCGGTCGGGATAAGGACGGCAAGGACCTACTGTCCATCACGGAGTTGGCCTCCTCGCTGGGTATGTCCACCGCCGTGATGACCACCGAGGTGCAGTCGGGCGCCACGCCCGGCGGCTTCTCCGCCCACGCCAATGACCGCGACGACACCGAGGACATCCTCGCCAGCCAAAAGGTACTGCAGGACACCTGCGGCACCATCCTGAAGAGCGAATACGACGTGTACACCGCCTACGGCGTGTATCAGCTGGAGGAGAGCATCCGTGAAACGCTGAACACTCTTGACAAGAACGAAAAAGGCTTCTTTATGATGTACGAGGAGGCTCACATCGACAAGCACAGCCACAAAATGGACGTTACCGAGGCGGCACAGGCGGTGCTGCGCTTCAATCAGGCCATCGCCGTGTTTATGGAGTACGCCTTCTACCATCCCGACACCTTCCTGCTGATTACCGCCGACCACGAGACCGGCGGTCTGACCTGGATGGGCCACAAATTCTCCTACAACAGCGGCGGTCACACCAGCCGTGACGTACCCGTCTACGCCTACGGCGTGGGCGCCGAGGTGTTCGGCGACAAAAATATCGAAAACGTGCAGATTCCCAAGACCATCGTGTCCTGGTGGGGCGAGGCTCTCGCCGCCGACACCGACGAACAGTACCCCGTGCTGAAATGAGAAAAAGGAACGGG
>JAZPZT010000088.1:0-11716 GCA_045544815.1 Acutalibacteraceae bacterium
CTGGCCGCCGATGGAACCGGCCTGCTTGGAGGTCAGGTCACCGTTGTAGCCCTGCTTCAGGTTGACGCCCACCTCGTTGGCGGCCTCCATCTTGAAACGATTCAGGCCCTCGCGGGCCTCGGGAACCACGTTCTTCTTGTCCATGCTGTTTCCCCTCGCTGCCACCCCGCGGGGGTTTTGCCGCCACAAAATCGTTTTGCGTTTGCAAACCTATTGTGTGTCGTTCGCGCATAAATACAACAGACAATTTGTGACAAATCAGTGTCTTTTTGGCAACTGTGTTTGCCAGGACATGGGCCAATAAAGCCACTAGGGCAACATCCCGTTGTATCCAATAATATAATCGGATTATTATAACAATAGGCAAACATATTACTTGCTAGTGTGCTCGTCCCTGTTGAAATAAATCCATCCGCGTTCAGCCATCTCACTCTCCAAAAAGGGACACTTCTCTCTCTTGTACACTCTCACCTGACACCGCTCGCAAGACAGCAACTCATCCAAACACTCGTCTTTGCGCGCATCGTACAACTTCTTCGTTGTCCATTGCATGTCATTTGCTTGATCGAGCAGTTCTTGGTAATTGTAACAAGTATAACCATGCTCCATAAATATCCGTATCCACGCCAAAACATAACGATACGCTCTCACTTCTTCCACTTGCGGGACTTCTTCAAGCACGTGCATACACGATCTATGCGGCTCGATAGCGTACATGAAACGTTCGCTACAATACCGCTGAAAATTCTTGTGAAAACGATACGTGTCTCGAATGGATTCCTTGCGACAACGCCATACAAAACACTTCTGATCCACCGGTGAGGTGAACGCATAGATAACATAGTCTTCCTTTTTGGTCCGACACTTTGCTTTACTCATAAGGCTCCTCCTTTCTGTAAAATTCATCGCAAAAGCGCAACGCAAAACATGGTTCCGCAAATTGCTTTCATAATTGTTATACGGATTTTTTTGCAGATTTCCACCGTCAAACCAAAAAAATTGCAAAATTCGGAAAAATTTTTAAAATATCGTTTTTTGTCTGTGTGAAAACGCAAAAAAGCCCGACGGGATTTCTGCCATCGGGCTTTTCTTTCTAAACAAAAACGGATATGGGATTATAATATAAAGTACGCTCGGTTCTTGTCCATGCGTACCTTAATGGAACATCGTTCGTACCTAAACTTTTTTGCATTCTCCGAAAGATATTTGATAAACAAGACAAACGAATGAAATAAAACACCTTTTTCAAATATCAAATCCCCACCCTTCCTTTTTCCTCTCCGTATATAATAAGGTTGCAAAATTGATACTTTTGAACAGAAAACCTTGAAATATCAAGGTTTCGCCAAGCCGTTTGCGGTTGCAAAATTGATACTTTTAACATCACGAGATGCCCTCATTTTCAAAAGCAAATTGCGACTTTTTCAATTTACTTTTTTCGGCTCAAACAATTCCGCAACCGCATTTTCAAACTTTGAAAATGCCCGTAGAAAAAACCACAACATACATCCAAACATTTTGGTTTTCCCCTTATCAAAAATCGAAAAACCCGACGGAAATAGGCCGCAAGCATTGCCTACGGTATACTCTTCGCGTTACCTTGGCGTTTTCGGGGCACATCCCCATACCCCTCTCCACCTCGTAGCGGCGTCCCGCCGTCACGAGTTGACCTGTGGTCAAGACACTGCGTGTCGAGGTGGCTGCGCCAAAGAAAACAGCCGTCGTCCCACTGTGACGACGGCCGTTGAATATGTAAGTTTCACTTCGGGTCACAATCAATTCACGAAAGACACGATACCTCGCACAAAGTGTAAACGCATCAAGTGGAGAACAAAATTCTAATCCTCTCCGTGGTTAAAAAAGAATAAGACGAAGCACCCAAGAAATCTTCGCCAAACCTAATAAATGTTAAATGTCGTTGAGAGATATCCCGCAACGATGGAGTAAATCTATTCATCTACAAAAATGCTACAGCGACTCGTTGCATTATTCGAAAAACTGTGATATACTGATGATGTATAAATACGGTATATCTTTCATAAGGCAATTATGAGAAAATCGGTCGCCAAAACATTACATCCGTGTTACAATCACAAGCAATAAAAATAATCGAAAGGACGTCTATCTATGCTCACCAAATTAATGGGCAGCCCCATTTCATGGACAATTCTATCGCTCATTACCATTTTCAGTCTACTCTATGCCATTTACTGTCAGCACAAAAATAAAGAACGAAAAGAATTTTCATATTTTCTAAAATCCAGCACTCTTATCGAGCGTAAGAAAAGTAAATTTGAAAAGCTTTCCATTACATATAATGAACAAGAGATAGAAGATCTGTGCGTCAGTCGATTCACTATTTGGAATAGCGGAAATCGCACTCTTAATCGAACTGATATGGTAGCCAGTCGAGAACTGACCATCTCTGCATCCGGTGATAACGACATCTTAGATGTTGAATTAATCGCCTGTTCCGAAACAACCAATGCTTTTTCAATTGAACTGGTTGACCATCACATCGCAAAAATTACGTTTGAATATGTTGACAGCCAGGACGGTGTTGTGGTTCAAATAATACACACCGGAACAATTCAAGATTTATCGATTGACTGTAAAATCAAAGGTGGAAATCCCATAAAAGAATTGGTCAATGAAGCAGTCCCCAAAACTCTAAAAAAAGTACTCAGCCGAAGAAAAGCAGAGAAAGTAGCAGTGATTGCTTCGATTGCACTAATTGCAACCACTATTATGGCAACTGTATTTTATGCAATACCCATCTTTAATCCCCATTTGCAAAATGCGCTTTTTTCTACACCGGCATCAACCATAGACTCAACGCAAAAGCAACAGACATATGCAATCATTATGGCAAGTATGTTTTTACTCTATTCGGTAATGACCTGCATATTATATACCCCTGCAATAAAACGATATTTTAAGGTCGGAATTCCAAAAGCATTAAAAAAGCACGCCAACTTCCGAACTGATGACTAATTCAACCATAATTGACACCTAAATAAAAGTAATAATTGTGAAGAACACCGCCGAGGATTTCTCCCCGACGGTGTTCTTTTATGAGAAAGGCCTAAGCCATGAAACCTATTTCCGTTTCTTGTGGTCTTCTTTCAGCTCCTCGATTTCCTGCTGATATTTTCTGACACCCAGACGGGTACCGACCATCATTGCAGGCACGTACACCAGCGGCACCGCCGCCAGCATACACAGAAAAATAATTACCGGCGGTGCAGAACCCAGAGACTCCTCAAAAATAGAGCCGTTTCCGAAATAAATGAGACTCGCCAACGAATAGGCCAAATGTCCCGTAAGATAGATACTACCAAAGGGGAGTGCCACCAACGCCTGCACCCCCATAAACAGTAAGCCCCCCAACACATTCACCTTATGAGAGACTGCTCGCTTGTCGTATCCATCGCGAACGGCAAAATACAGTGTAACCCTCGCGGCGACGAACACATCCAGCACCACGTCCACGATGCGCCACACAATAGGCTGGGCATCAATGGCGGAGTGGAGCAGTATGCCGGCGCCGAAATCCACCACCAGCAAACTGACCACAAAAGACAACAGCACAGCGGCAGCGTACCACCCTGCCTTGGCCCAATAGGGTTTCATCCACCCCGGCGGGCGTTTCGGTTGTCGATTATCCGCAATCTCCATCGGCACCGCTCCCTTCGTATTTCTCCGACTGCAGACGGAACATCTCGGCATACTTGCCGTCCTGCGCCAACAGAGCCTCGTGACTGCCTTGCTCCACCAACGCACCCTTTTCAAACATATAAATCGTGTCGGCAATACGGGTGGTAGACAGACGGTGAGAGATAAACACCACCGTTTTATCCTGCGTATGGTGCAGAATGGACTGGTTGAGCTGATACTCCGCCATGGGGTCGAGAGCAGACGAAGGCTCATCCATAATCACAATAGGATAGTCTGCCGCAAACACACGGGCAATCGCCACCTTTTGGGCCTCACCGCCGGAGAGATTGGTGCCATCCTCACGGAACTCGCGGGTCAAATGGGTGTCGATGCCCTCAGGCAGGGTCTCCAACTTGGCGGTAAAATCCGACTTATCCAGCGCGGACAGCACCGTCTCTCGGTGAGCGATCTCGTCGTACTCGCCGTTCATCACGTTATGGGCGATGGAGGTGGCGAACAGCCGATAATCCTGAAACACCGTGCCAATCTGTTGACGATAGGCGGCGGGGTCGTACTCGCGGATGTCCACGCCGTTATACAGAATCACACCCTCGGTGGGATCGTACAGACGCATCATCAGCTTGATAAGAGTAGTCTTGCCCGCGCCGTTGTAACCCACGATGGCCACCTTGTCCCCTGCCTTGATGGTGAGGTTGACATTCCGCAGCGCCTCACGGCGCTCGTTGGAGGAGGGATTCTCGCGGAAACGGTACTTAGGATGGGCGGAGAACTCATAGGCGAAACTCACGTTCCGCAGTTCTAAGCTCTCAAAGGGCGGCAGGTCGGTCTTTTCGCCCGTCACACGAGGCTCGAAGTGCAGGAACTCACGCCATTTCTCAATATACAACGAATGGTTGGGGAAATTGATGATGCGACGCACCAGACCCAGCAGATGCCAACGGATGTTCCAAATCACCTGAATGGCGGCGGCAAAACCGCCGATGGCCAGCACGCCCGCCTTGAGCTTGAAGATCATATACAGGAGCGTACCATAGAAGGTCAGCAGCTCCATCATACCGAAGCCCAAGCCGTACAGCAAATAATACTTTCTGCCGTATTTATACTGACAATCGATGATCTTGACGTTATTCTCGGCGTACTGCTCCATCACCATCTCTTCCGCGTCGCTGATGCGGATCTCCTTGGCGTAATCACCCAAGTGGAACACGCGGTTGATGTAGCCGTTGACACGCCACAGGGGACGGATCTCCTTCTCCCGATCGTAGTGCAACCGATTGGCCATCGACTCACACACAATGGAGATCACCGAAGACACCAACAGCACCACCGCAATCAGTGGATCAATGCTGAGCATCAGACCCACCAGCGAGGTACAGCCTACCAGCTTACCGATAAAGGTGGCGGTGTCCTGCACCACCTGCAGCGCTCGCTTACGGGATTCATCCATCGCCCACACAAAGTCATTGTAGAACTCAGGGTCATCGAAGCAGGCCAGATCCAACTGCTGGGCCTTGCGGAACAGTTCCTCGTGCATCTTCATGTGGAGCTTTTCGCTCATCACACCGTTAAACACAAACCAGAACCACTTATCCAATCCGTACAGCGCCAACATGGCCACGGCCATCACGCCGATGATGATAGCGGCTCGCACAAAAGAGCCATCTGCTGCGCTGACCTCGTTAAGCAGGAAATAGTTGAAATAAGCGCCGGCAGCGGCCAGCAATTCGATCAGCAGGATCTCGACGAACATCAGCACGAACAGACCGGGGGTGTAGTGCGCCACCTTTTTGAGAGCAAACCAGTTGTTGCTTACCACGGTGGCAAAGGACTGGCGAGGACGCTTTCTCTTATTTTCAGCCATTCTCGCTCACCTCGCTCCCCAAATAGTTCTCCGCCTGACGGCGGAACATAGCGGCATAGGTGCCGTTTTTCTCCATCAGTTCGGCGTGGGTGCCACTCTCGGTGATCTCACCGTTCTCCATCAGCAGCACACGGTCCGCCAGCACCGCCGAGGACAGACGGTGAGAGATAAAGATAACCCCTCTGCCCTCGGTGGCACGCATCATATTCTCGAACATCGTATATTCGGCGATGGGGTCGAGAGCCGAGGACGGCTCATCTAAGATGACAAAAGGCGTATTCCGATAGAACACACGAGCCAGCGACACCTTCTGCGCCTCACCCACCGACAGGTTCTCACCCTTATCGTCAAACTCACGGGTCAGCACGGTGTCGATACCTTTTTCAAAGGTGGAAATCTTGTCGTAGATACCCGCCTCTTTGAGGGCGGTGATGATGGCCTCATCCTCCGCCTTTTCGGTAGAGAGGGTCACGTTCTGCCGCACCGTGGCGGAAAGAATTTTGAAATCCTGGAACACGGAGGAGAATGCACCGCGATAGTCGGCCACAGGCAGGTCACGGACGTCCACGCCGTCCAGTGATACGCTTCCCTCGGTGGGGTCGTAGAGTCGGAGCAGCATCTTCACCAGCGTGGTCTTGCCGGAGCCGTTGGCACCAACGAGAGCAATACGCTCACCCTTATGTAAAGACATATTAATATGTTTGAGAGCATCTTGCTCGGCACCCTCATAGCGGAAGGAGAGGTCCTTCACCTCAATGGTGTCCGGCTGTGCAGGCATCGTCTTGCCGCCGTCGGCGATGGACGGCTCATAATCGAGGAAATAGCGCACGTCATTGATGAAGTGGGCCTGCTCACGGAAATCCGCCAAATTCTGAATCACATTGTTGATACTGCGAGAGATAGAGCCGATGGAGCCTAGTACCACCAAGCAGTCACCCACCAGCATATCCCCTGTCACCATGGTTCGATATACGGCGTAGAGGGTAGCGCCCAAGATAGTGAATACCTCTAAGCCAACCTGCTGGATATAACCGAAAAGAGCGCGGCGTCCGCCGTGCTTTTTGATGATGTCCCGTATCTGCTCGTAGCAGGTTTTCAAATCCTCCAGCAACAGACGCCACATACCGCCCACACGCATCTCCTTAGCGTACTCACCCAGATAGAAGGTGCGGCGGACGTATTCCACGCGGCGTACCACCGGCTTTTTGGCGTCCTCCTGGTCGTAGAGGGCTTTGACTTCTTTGCGCTTGAAAATACCGAACACCATCGGGAGCATGGCAAACACCAACAAAAACGGGTCGATAACGAACAACAAGAGCGAGTTGGCGGTCAGCGAAATGATCTTATCCAGCATACCGTCTGTCGCCTCAAAGGTGCGCATAATGCGGTTGTGGATCTCGTTCATGGCCTTGACGTATTTGTCGTAGAATTTCGGATTTTCGTAGCAAGCCAGCTCCACCTTGGCCGCCTTGCGGAATAGCATCCCCTCGGCGTGAGAGGTGAACTTGCGTGTCTCCTTCCAAGTGGGCACCTGCCAGAAATAGTTGAGACCGGCGTTACCGATGATGTTGACGATACCCAGTATCACCACAAACCAAATGACACGGTCAATACCCTGTGCAGTCTGGGCGGTGTTCACCACCAGCCGCAGGGCGTAGGTCTCACTTAAGAAACCCATAATGCCCCACCATACCGTAGAGAAAAAGTACATAATCACGTAGAGAGGGGCAGACTCCCACACGATATTCAGCGCAAACAAGGTGTTGGATGCCACCCGTTTGGTGCTGATGTCTTTCGCTTTGTCTTTTTTCTTCCGCTTGAATAGCATTGTTTGATCCTCCGTACAATCACTTACCTATATAGTGTCGCTTTTTGCTTCATGGTTAGTACCTTTTTCAAAAAACAACGAAAAAAGAGTCTTCCCGACGAAGACTCTGTATCCTCACACAATATCCTGCCGCTTTAAGCGTTCAGCCGTGAATGATAATTGTCCCCGTCGTATTCATAGTTCTTCTTCATATCATTCACCGCCTTTCGTTAATAGTATAATCCCACACTCCGCTTACCGTCAATCGCTCCGTGGTTGAAACCGCTCAACCGTTGGTTTCTCCCACCTGATAGGTGGAAATGTGCATATAAAAATTTTACCCCCCCCCCGACTTTATTTGTCAAGGGTTTTTGCGAAAAATTCTACAAAATTTTTCGAAATTTTTTCTTCGCAACACGGCAGGGAGTGTGCCTCTTTTCTCTATTCTATCATCGATAAAGACACCCTGCAACACAAATAGTTTATCTGTTTTCCAATATTTTTTATCTAAAAATCCATGCGTGTGGGACGTCGAGACCGCCGCTCTTTGCAAACATAAATCCACATCCGCAGAAGCGTGCGGCCTCGCACGTCCAATTGCAATTATACGCCGTAATTCATTAAGAACAAGTCTTGTTTTTTACCCCAAAATGTGATATAATAATTACAGAGAAAAGGAGATGCACGTCGCCGTGCATTTCCTTTTTTCTGTTTTTAAAAAGATGTTTCCAAACGTTCTGCCTATGGTGATTTTTATTTCAGCACATCATAGCGCCAATTAACAATGGTAAAGCCAACATCACCGAAAGTAAATCCACCATGAGTCTCAGCATACTCCCCGTGTTGCAAATCATCGAAAGGCAACACGCCCTTATCCATCACATCGTTTACCACAAAGGAGAAGATAGCACGATACAGTTCATCCGTTGCTTTCCCATCCGCAAAGCGAATATTGCAACAGTTATTCAATCGCAAACCACGGACTTCTTCGATATAGCAGCCGGCAACAGCAATCAATGCATCACCTTCAAACACGCCGTATTCCAATACTGAAGGATCTAAATAATGGTTTTCGGTCAGCAAGTGTTGAATATACCCGTCCATCTTGCCATTCGCCCATTTACGGATACGGTCTTTATCGGCATAAGTCAGTTCACGAACCGTAACCCTGTTCGGCAGAGTGCACTTCAAGGGATCGCCCAAATACAAAGATTGAGGGGTGGCATCGATTTTGCAATCCACGCCATTGGCATTGAGTGCAGCCTTCACAGTTTCCGGCGATTCGGTGGAATAGAAAACCACCTCTCCGTCAAACCGCTTGATCCACTCCGCCAGCAAAGCGTAGTCGTCACTGATCAGCTCCAACCATATTCCGCCATTGCGATTGTCTCCGATTCCGATAAAGCCTTTTTCGTAGTCGCCGGACGGAGCCACAATGGCCAGTCCCATATCGCAAACCGTAGTGCAGAAATAACCGTAACGTTTGCTATCTTTCTCCAACAGGTAATCAATGATTACGTCGGAATCGACCTTTTCAAAATCGGGATTATCATGAAGAAAACGATAGACACAGGAAGAATCGGTCAACTCGCCCCAAGACAACGCCTTATCCCGATTTTGCTTTCGATACTCACTGGGAGCGACACCATAAATCCGTTTGAACGCTTTGATAAAGCCTTCGTGAGAATCGTATCCCACCTCCAAGGCGATATCCAGCACGGTCTTTTCTGTGTTCCGCAATAATTCCACCGCTTTTTTGATACGCATATAGTTCACATAAGACATCACAGTGAAGCCGGTGTGAGCCAGAAAAATACGATTGAAATAGTCAATAGAAAAACCGGCGTGTTCTGCCACGTTTTCCACAGACATATTGGTGTCGCTAAAGTTTTGCTTAGCATAACAAATGGCGTTAAAAATCAAATCCTTATTTTCCATAGTTGCCTCCTAAAAAACAATTACAAAGCGCCTTGCAGTTCTATTATATGGGAGCAAACTCAGAAAATCTTGAACAAAAACGCTCATTTACAGCATAGCGACAATTCTTTGAAACTCAGTTGTGTTCCGCAAAGAATCAAAGGCGCTGTGTGCTAACCATTTATCCCGCATAACCTCCGCCAACGGACGACTGTCCGCCATTTCGAAGTCAATACGTTTGGCTGACACATGGCCCAGCAGAAGCGAATGATATTCCTGCACCTCCGGTCGGCAATCAAAAGCAATAGCCTTTTTCGCCGCCACCTCCAACTGTTCATACGCCGCCTCAACGTTACCCACCTGCGCATACCATCGCGCTTTATCACACGGGATTTTAGCACCGATCCAAACAGAAATACCGCAACCGGACTCCTCGCGAACGAGAAGGTCTAACTGTTCCCATTTGTCTATAACTCGGATACAATCCTCAGCAGACAGTTTTTCACAAGCAGCTAACGTATAAACGAAGTTTTTAAGCATACCAAAACTGTCTTTGATTTGCTTATATAAGAACGACAGTTTTTCATCTTCCGCCAATGCCCACCACATCTGATTTTCTCGACACAACGACATCGTTGGGAGCATTTCATAAATTTCTTTTCCCATTTCCTTTCTGCCGTGCTCGCAGTGATTAAAGGCTAATCTTGCAATCGCCTCCAAACGAATATCTTGGTCAGGGCAATACTTCATAATGCGTTCACCCAGTGCGGTGATCTCAGCGTCGTATTTTTCCATATTCTCTTTCCAGTTGGGAATATTGCCACTATCATCACCAGACACAAAAAGAGCATACATTAACTTGTTAAGCAGCACGTAATTGTTGGGATACTCTGCCACGCCGGCTCGAGCGATGGAAATGCATTCCTCGATTTTTCCTTGATTGATGGCAACCTGAAAGCGGTCAAGGTAGTCCTCTACCTTTTTCTTTTCCGCAATATCATCTACGCCCAACAGTTGATCTACTGTAACATCAAAAGTCTCAGCCAACATCGGTAGCAATTCAATGTCGGGATAACACACGCCGGATTCCCATCGAGATACCGATTGGGCAGATATACCTAACATTTCTGCTAACTGCTCTTGCGTAATATTTTGGGTTTTACGAAGCACCTTAACATTTTCGCCGACAGATAGTTTCATAGGAGCACCTCTTTCATTTGGAATTCGCATTGGCCAATCCGTTGTTTTTATTTTACGATGCCCACAGAAATATATCAACTACTCATTGATTGATATTTTTTCACCATCATAGTGATGTTTCAAAAAGGTTATTCTATGTGATTAAATATGATTAACAATGTAAAAAACTATAACAAGCAAAAAGCACACCCGATCTCGGGTGTGCTTTTAAAGCGAGATTTAATCTTCTATTTAGCAAAATCTCCCCAATCAACTTTATCTTTTGCTTTATCTCTTGGCTTTCTTTCCCATGTTGCGAACAGAAACTGATCAAATTCATAAAAAGATATTTCTCTATATGGATATTGCCTATCATAACCACCTATATTGGTTATAAAACCAGTAGCAGTAGAACGCAAAGGATACTCCCTATATTTAAGAGAAGGTCCCAACTGTGTAAACAGAAAGAAATTAAAGGAATCATCCATTTTCATATGTTTTTCAATTGAATCTGAATTTTTACTATAATCAGCAAATAATGCTAGATTAATCGCACAGAGAGCAAAGCTTTCGTCATCAACCCGCTTTGAATAATAAGCTATTCCGTCGTACCCTAGTTTTTTACATGCCATCATAATAGCCTGAGAAATTATGTATTCGGATTTGAAAGTTCGGTTGTCTTCTTTTATGCGATACGATGTTGCTATAGCTAACATATAGAGTTTTAACCAACAATGCACACGGTCGCTTTCAAATTCATTCAAATGATGGAAGTCCCTAATAGTAACAGCCAAATTAAAGATTTTTTGTGTTCCGTCTAAAACGACGGGAGATACATTAAAATCTATTTCTGATGGAAATCCTGTTTCAATCCAACAGCCATAAGAAGAATTAGCTAAATATAAACTAGGGTTACCGGGGATGCTGAACCTGTAATTTCCAGATTTTGATCTCAAACTTAGAGGAAGAATTGACATTTCTTTAGCCGTAAAAGCTTTTGAAGGATTGCCTGTTCTTGACCTAAAAAACTGTAGTTCTTGGTCATGATCTCCAGGGAAAGCACAGCTACTATTAAGTGTGTTTACTGCAAAGGGATCCTCACCTATGCCAATTAGTAAATTCTTAATAATTGTATTACTTTTAGCTATGTCTGCTGTATAGTAATATTTTAGTGCTTCAATAATTTTTTTGCTAAATTTTCGAATTATTTTCAAGCTTTCTTCATCGCCACCTGCTTTTACTGCTTGATTGAGTACGATTTTATACTTTCTTTT
>JAZPZT010000089.1:0-7128 GCA_045544815.1 Acutalibacteraceae bacterium
ATTTCTTATGGCATGTAACTGTACCTGGTTTAGCGAGAACCTGTCCTCTTTCGATCTGGTCTCTGTTGATACCTCTAAGAAGTGCACCGATGTTATCACCAGCCTGAGCCTCGTCAAGAAGCTTACGGAACATTTCGATACCGGTAACAACGGTCTTCTTGCGCTCTTCGGTCAGACCGATGATCTCGACTTCCTCGGACAGCTTCAGCTGGCCACGCTCCACACGACCGGTAGCAACGGTACCACGACCAGAGATCGTGAACACGTCTTCAACCGGCATCAGGAACGGCAGGTCGGTGGTACGAGCCGGAGTCGGGATGTACTCGTCGACAGCGTTCATGAGCTCCATGATCGGGGCATAAGCCGGATCGTTGACATCGTTGGAAGCGCACTCAACAGCAGCCAGAGCGGAACCGCGAATGATCGGGGTGTCGTCGCCCGGGAACTCGTACTCGCTCAGGGTCTCGCGGATTTCCATCTCGACGAGGTCAAGCAGCTCTTCGTCGTCCATCTGGTCAACCTTGTTCATGAAGACCACGATGTACGGCACGCCAACCTGGCGAGCGAGCAGCAGGTGCTCTTTGGTCTGAGCCATCGGGCCGTCGGTCGCAGCGATAACCAGGATCGCGCCGTCCATCTGAGCAGCACCGGTGATCATGTTCTTGATATAGTCGGCGTGGCCGGGGCAGTCAACGTGAGCATAGTGACGGTTAGCAGTCTGATACTCAACGTGCGAGGTGTTGATGGTGATACCACGCTCGCGCTCTTCCGGAGCCTTGTCGATGTTGGCATAATCGGTGAAGTCAGCCAGACCCTGCAGGGACAGGACCTTGGTGATAGCCGCGGTCAGAGTGGTCTTACCGTGGTCAACGTGACCGATGGTACCAATGTTTACGTGGGGTTTGCTTCTGTCGAATTTTGCTTTTGCCATGATAATTTCCTCCTTTATTTACCTTTGAACTTGGGGGATTAACGTATACTGTTATTCTACCAAGTTCCGGCAGAAATTGCAATACTTTTTATAAATTTTTTATTGGGGATCAGTCCGCCTTGCGGTGCTTGGCGATAATCGCCTCGGCAACGCTCTTCGGAAGCTCCTTATAGTGGCTCGGCTCCATGACGTACTGGCCACGGCCCTGCGTCTTGGAACGGAGGTCGGTCGAATAACCGAACATCTCAGCCAGCGGCACGCGTGCATGGATCTGCTGGCCGCCCGGAATGGCGTCCATACCCTGCATTTCACCGCGGCGGGAGTTGATATCGCCGATGACGTCGCCCATATACTCATCCGGCACGATAACCGTAACCTTCATGATCGGCTCCATCAGCACAGCCTTTGCCTTCTCCATCGCCTTCTTGAACGCCATAGAACCGGCGATCTTAAACGCCATTTCGGAGGAGTCGACTTCGTGGTAGGAACCGTCGTACAGGGTAACCTTCACATCAACCACCGGGAAGCCGGCCAGGATACCGCTCTGCATAGCGCCCTGAATACCAGCGTCTACCGCCGGGATGTATTCCTTCGGAATCGCACCACCGACAACGGCGTTGATGAACTCATAGCCCTTACCCGGCTCGTTCGGCTCAACACGGATCTTAACGTGACCGTACTGACCCTTACCACCGGACTGGCGGGCATACTTCTCGTCAATATCAGCGGTGCCGAGGATGGTTTCCTTATAGGCAACCTGCGGCGCACCGATATTGGCTTCCACCTTAAACTCGCGGAGCAGACGGTCAACGATGATCTCCAGGTGAAGCTCACCCATGCCGGAGATGATGGTCTGACCGGTCTCTTCGTCGGTGTAGGTGCGGAAGGTCGGGTCTTCTTCTGCCAGCTTGGACAGAGCGATACCCATCTTCTCCTGAGCGGCCTTCGTCTTCGGCTCGATAGCCTCGGAGATAACCGGCTCGGGGAAGTTCATGGATTCCAGCACGATCGGGTGCTTTTCGTCACACAGCGTGTTACCCGTAGTGGTGCACTTTACGCCCACAGCCGCCGCGATATCGCCCGAATACACGATGTCGATATCCTTACGGGAGTTGGCATGCATCTGCAGAATACGGCCAAGGCGCTCATTCTGCTTCTTGCTGGAGTTGTACACCGTGGTACCTGCCTCGACCTTACCGGAATAAACGCGGAAGAAGCACAGCTTACCCACGAACGGGTCGGTCGCGATCTTGAACGCCAGAGCCGCAAACGGGCCGTTGTCGTCCGCCTCGCGGACTTCTTCTTCCTCGGTATCCGGGTTGACGCCCTTGATAGCGGCAACGTCGGTCGGAGCCGGCATGTAATCGATAACGGCATCCAGCAGCTTCTGAACACCCTTGTTGCGGTAGGAAGTACCGCAGCACACCGGAACCATTTTATTGTCGATGGTGGCCTGACGAATGACGCGCTTGACTTCGTCGATGGACGGCTCTTCGCCTTCCAGATACATCATCATCAGATCATCATCCAGCTCACACACGTGCTCAATGAGCTCGGCGTGATACTTTTCGGCAATGTCGAGCATGTCGGCAGGAATTTCTTCCTCACGCATGTCCTTGCCCATTTCGTCATAATAGACTTCCGCCTTCATCTCGACCAGGTCGATGAGGCCCTTGAAGGTATCCTCAGCGCCGATCGGGAGCTGGATCGGAACGGCGTTGCACTTCAGGCGATCGTGCATCATCTGCACGGCGCGGAAGAAGTCGGCGCCCATAATGTCCATCTTGTTGACGTACGCCATACGCGGAACTTTGTAATCGTCCGCCTGACGCCACACCGTCTCCGACTGCGGCTCAACGCCACCCTTGGCACAGAAAACCGTCACGGAACCGTCGAGCACGCGCAGCGAACGCTGAACCTCAACGGTGAAGTCCACGTGGCCGGGGGTGTCGATGATGTTGATACGGTGATTTTTCCAGTAGCAAGTGGTTGCAGCGGAGGTGATGGTGATACCGCGCTCCTGCTCCTGTGCCATCCAGTCCATGGTCGCCGAGCCTTCGTGAGTCTCGCCGATCTTGTGGTTGACACCGGTGTAGTACAGGATACGTTCGGTCGTGGTAGTTTTACCGGCATCGATGTGAGCCATGATACCGATATTTCTGGTCATAGCCAGAGATACGTCACGTGCCATAACTGTTTCCTCCTCAAATTACCATCTGAAGTGAGCAAACGCCTTGTTCGCCTCTGCCATCTTGTGCGTATCTTCACGCTTCTTGGCGGCGTTACCGTTGCCGGCCAGGGCATCCAGGATCTCGTTTGCGAGACGCTCCTTCATGGTGCGCTCGGAACGAGCGCGCGAATAGTTGGTCAACCAACGCAGGCCAAGCGTGACACGACGGTCAGCACGGACTTCGATCGGGACCTGGTAGGTAGCACCACCAACACGGCGGGCCTTGTCTTCGAGCAACGGCATGATATTCTCCATAGCCTTCTCGAAAGTCTCCAACGCGTCGTTGCCGGTCTTTTCGGCAATGATATCGAACGCGTCGTAAACGATTTTCTGAGCGACACCGCGCTTACCGTCCAGCATAATGTTGTTGATAAGGCGAGTCACCAACTTGGAATTGTATACCGGATCCGCCAGAACATCACGTTTCTGAATAGAACCTCTTCTAGGCATAACATCTTCCCTCCTTCATATAAATGATATCATAGGTACTCGGAAGCGACAAACTCCCGTAGGCACACAGAAGCCCCTATTCAAAAAGCAGATCCGCTTTATATATAGGAAGCTGCTATATAGCCGCTTTTAATGTCTTAAAAATTTTCCTTTGGCTTACTTCTTAGCCTTCGGACGTTTGGCACCGTACTTGGAACGAGCCTGCATACGGTTGGCAACACCCTGGGTATCCAGAGTACCGCGGATGATGTGGTAACGCACACCAGGAAGGTCCTTAACACGACCACCACGAATCATGACCACGCTGTGCTCCTGCAGGTTGTGACCTTCACCCGGGATGTACGAAGTAACTTCGATACCGTTCGACAGGCGGACACGAGCGACCTTACGGAGAGCGGAGTTCGGCTTCTTCGGGGTCTGCGTCTTAACGACAGTGCACACACCACGCTTCTGCGGAGAGTTCTGGTTGATAGCAGCGTTCTTCTTCGAGTTCCAACCCTTCAAAAGAGCCGGCGCCTTCGCCTTCTTCTCCTGCGTTTCTCTACCCTTGCGGACGAGCTGGTTAAATGTCGGCATTCACATTGCACCTCCTTGCTTAAAATGTCACCCCGGACATAGTAATCCCTTGGGGCCCAGTTAACAATTATAATATAAAAGCCCACGGTTTGTCAAGCATAAAGTTTGGCAAATCGTGGGCTTTTTTTATTGGTATTTTAAGGCAATTCGACCGAAATTTACTCGGTTACCGCCGAAGCGCCCTCGTCATCGTCCTCCAGCATCTCACGCAGCTTGGAAACGAACGGATCGTCCACGTTGGCGTGAGTGTTGATGACTTCGACGTTGTTGTACATCTGGATACCGGTACCGGCCGGAATCAGCTTACCGATGATGACGTTCTCCTTGAGACCGCGCAGCGGATCGACCTTGCCCTTGATGGCCGCATCGGTCAGCACACGGGTGGTCTCCTGGAAGGAAGCCGCGGACAGGAACGAATCGGTGGCCAGCGCCGCTTTGGTAATACCCAGCAGCATCGGCTCGCTGGTGGCGAGCTTCAGCTCGGTCTCACCGGCGTCAATGCGCTTCTGGATCTCGGCATTGGCGGCCTCGACGTCCGAACGCTCCACCACGGAACCGCCCAGCAGGTTGGTATCGCCCGAGTCGAGCACACGCACACGGCAGATCATCTGACGCACGATCACTTCGATGTGCTTGTCGTTGATCTTTACACCCTGCTGACGGTATGCGCGCTGCACTTCCTGAATCAGGTAGTTCTGCACGGCCAGCAGACCGTTAACAGCCAGCACGTCGTGCGGGTTGACGGCACCATCGGTCAGGCGCTCACCGGCTTCGACGTGTGCACCCTCCTCCACGCGGATGTGCATACCGAACGGAATGACGTACGAACGCTCGTCTTCGCCGTTGTTGTTGACGATAACCAGCTTCTTTTTCTTCTCCTCACCGAAGCGGATGGTACCCGGAATCTCGGTGATGATCGCAGCACCCTTCGGCTTGCGAGCTTCAAACAGCTCTTCAACACGCGGCAGACCCTGCGTGATATCCTCAGCGGTAGCGGAACCGCCGGTGTGGAAGGTACGCATGGTCAGCTGAGTACCCGGCTCACCGATGGACTGAGCGGCGATCGTACCGACTGCCTCACCGATGGACACCGCCTCGTTCTTGGCGAGGTTGAGACCATAGCAATGTGCGCAGACACCGTAGCGAGCATGGCAGGTCAGCACCGAACGCACGCGGATACGCTCCACGCCGTACTTCTCGGTAAGCACCTTGGAATCGGCTTCGGTCAGCATGTGGTTGCGGTCGTACACGACCTCACCGGTCTTCTCGTCGACGAAATCTTCGGTGAGATAACGGCCGACCAAACGCTCGCCGACTTCCTCAATGACTTCCTTGCCTTCGCCGAGAGTATACACTTCGATACCGTCGTGCGTGCCGCAATCCTCCTCACGGATGATCGCATCCTGCGCCACGTCGACCAGACGGCGGGTCAGGTAACCGGAGTCGGCCGTACGCAGAGCGGTATCGGCCAAGCCCTTACGGGCACCACGGGCGGAAATGAAGTATTCGAAAATGTTCAGACCTTCGCGGTAGTTCGCACGAATCGGCACTTCGATGGCACGACCGGAGGTGTTGGCGATAAGACCGCGCATACCGGCCAGCTGACGGATCTGGTTGGCGCTACCACGAGCACCGGAATCGGCCATCATGAAGATCGGGTTGTACGGATCCATGTTATCCGACTGCGCTTTACCGACTTCCTCGGAGGTGTTGTTCCACACCTCGACGACGCGCTGGTAACGCTCTTCGTTGGACATCAAACCTTCGTTGAAGTTTTCGGTGATCTCGTCAACCTTCTTCTCTGCTTCGGCGATCAGATCCCACTTCTGCGGCGGAATGGTCGCATCGCAGACGGCAACGGTCAGCGAGCCGATGGTGGAGTAGTGATAACCAAGCGACTTGACAGCATCCAGCACCTCAGCCGCAGCGGCGGTGCCGTGCTTCGCGATGCACTTGTCGATGATCTGGCCAAGCTGCTTCTTGCCGACCTTGAAGTCGATCTCGTACAGGAACTTATTATCGTCCACCGTGCGATCCACAAAACCAAGATCCTGCGGAATCGGGCGGTTGAAGATGATACGACCGACGGTGGTATCCACCAGGCGGCTCTTCAGTTCGCCGTTGATCTCCATGGTGCGGCGCACCTTGATAGCGGCGTGCAGGTCGATAACGCCCTCGTCGTACGCCATCATCACTTCGTCTTCATCGCGGAAGATCTTGCCTTCGCCGACCTCGCCCTCGCGGCCGTAGGTCAGGTAGTAGGAGCCAAGCACCATATCCTGCGTCGGGACAGCCACCGGCTTACCGTCGGACGGCTTGAGCAGGTTGCCAGCCGCCAGCATGAGGAAGCGAGCTTCTGCCTGCGCCTCGGACGACAGCGGCACGTGCACGGCCATCTGGTCACCGTCGAAGTCCGCGTTAAAAGCGGTACAGGACAGCGGATGCAACTTGATGGCACGACCCTCTACCAGCACCGGCTCGAACGCCTGGATACCCAGACGGTGCAGCGTAGGCGCACGGTTGAGCATGACCGGATGGTCTTTGATGACGATCTCCAGTGCATCCCACACAGCCGGGTTGCTGCGCTCGACCATCTTACGGGCGGACTTGATGTTGCCGGCAGCGCCGGTCTCGACCAGGCGCTTCATGACGAACGGCTTGAACAGCTCGAGCGCCATTTCCTTCGGCAGACCGCACTGGAACATCTTGAGTTCCGGACCGACAACGATAACCGAACGGCCGGAATAGTCAACACGTTTACCCAGCAGGTTCTGACGGAAGCGACCCTGCTTACCCTTCAACGAGTCGCTGAGGGACTTCAGCGGGCGGGTGTTCTCGCTCTTCACTGCGGAGGCACGGCGGCTGTTGTCGAACAGGCTGTCCACAGCTTCCTGGAGCATGCGCTTCTCGTTGCGCAGAATCACCTCGGGAGCCTTGATCT
>JAZPZT010000090.1:0-4029 GCA_045544815.1 Acutalibacteraceae bacterium
CCAGGCTTGGCTGGACGAGGCTTGCACTCTGAACACCAACCTGATGGCTGTTAAGCTGCCCATGGCTGAGCACGAGTACTTCTACGCTTGCGATCCCGTTTGCATGAACTGCTACGAGGTCACCAACCCCGACGCCGCTCACTCCCTGAGCCACGTTGAGGCTGTTGCTGCCACCTGCTACGAGAACGGTAACATCGAGTACTGGACTTGTGAGTATTGCGGCGGCTGCTGGGATAACGAGGCTGCCACCGGTATGCCTCTGAACCGTATGATGGTTGTTGTTCCCATGGCTCACGGCACCATCACCCACGTTGAGGCTGTTGCCCCCACCTGCTTCGAGAACGGTAACATCGAGTACTGGTACTGCGAGGCTTGCGGTCAGGCTTGGCTGGATGAGGCTTGCACTCTGAATACCAACCTGCTGGCCGTTGTTCTGCCCATGGCTCACGGTGAGCTGACCCACGTGGAGGCTAAGGCTCCCACCTGCTACGAGGATGGTAACATCGAGTACTGGTACTGCGAGGCTTGCGGCTACGCTTGGCTGGATGCCGAGGGTACTCTGAACACCAACCTGCGTGCTGTTATTCTGCCCATGGCTCACGGCACCATCACCCACGTTGAGGCTAAGGATGCTACCTGCACCGAGCTGGGTAACATCGAGTACTGGTACTGCGAGGCTTGCGGCCAGGCTTGGCTGGACGAGGCTTGCACTCTGAACACCAACCTGATGGCTGTTAAGCTGCCCATGGCTGAGCACACCTATGACAACGCTCACGACGCTGATTGTAACGTCTGCGGCGCGATCCGTGAGATCGTTCTGGGCGCTGACGAGATCATCCTGTTCGGCGGCAACTCTGTCACCGAGATCCGCGGCGGCTTGGCATTCAAGTTTGACGTTGCTGCTGACGGCATCGTCTACAACGAGGAGTACTATGCTGACTACACCAGCGCTACCGTCACCATCGGCGGCGTGGAGTACAAGCTGATCGGTATGGGTGCCATCATGAACAACAAGGGCCTGGAGAACCAGACCCTGGAGAACGTGGACAACACCCGCGTTCTGAATGTCAAGGCCGATAAGGTGTTTGGTGAGTACAGCTATGCTGTCCGTATCATCAACATCCCCGAGGCTCACCTGGATACCGTCATCACCGCTCGTCCCTACTATGTCTATGAGGATCTGAGCGGCGAGCAGATCACCGTTTATGGTGAGGATTACACCGCCACCTACAACAGTGTTCTGAACGGCTAATTCCTAACGAATTGGTTTGTAACAGCTAATCCTTAAAGGGCACCCCCACGGGAAACCGTGGGGGTGTCTTCTTTTGTTAGGAAACACCGATAAATAAGGCGAAGATTTAGGCAAGTTGATAGACGGAAAATGTTGACAGTCGTGCTATTGTCGTATTATAATATTATTGGTTATATATATCTTTACCGATATATTTTATAGCTTATCAATCAAGAAGGGAGAATCGCAGTATGAAGAAGTACATAGCCCCTGAGATGGAAACCCTGACCTTTGCCACTGAGGAGGCTATTGCCGGTATTCTGGCAAGCAACCTGTTCAACGACGCTGAGTTCGGCGGCTGGTAATCGAAGCGGCTCGTAGTTAATACGAATCGCACTTGAAAATCGATTACCAACGGATCGCATGCCGCCTCCTGAGAGGGTATCCCCCTCTCCCGAAACGGTGATTGTACATCTCGTTGCCACCCTGCGAAAAAGGCGTTCCGCCTTTCTTCCAAGCCGGAGTGGCGATTTCGATCACCGCCTCCCGAAACGGTATACGTTCCCACCAACAAATCCCCAGTAATCCAAAAAACAAGGAGGAAACAAAAAATGAAAACTATGAAGAAAATTGTGGCGATCCTGGCTGTGGCTCTGATGCTGTGCAGCATCCTGCCCCTGTCTGTGTTCGCTGCGGAATCCACCGTGAGCTACGACTTTTCTACGTTCAGCGGTTCCAGTACCCAGTACGCTCAACAGAGCCACGATTTGGGTAACGGTTTGAATGTCAGCATGGTCGGTTGCCACATCAACACTCAGTTGCGTTTTTATAACTCTCAGTCTTCTGTTGAGGCCATCTTCAACGTGACCGACAAAGAGATTACCTCGATGACCCTCAATGCCGGTTACAAAGCCGGCAACATGACCGTGTCTACGTCTGCTGACGGTGCGACTTGGAGCGATGCCGGCTCTATCACCACCACCACCAGCTACACGAATTACACCGTCAATTTCGACCCCTCTACGAAGTACGTCAAACTGGGCAAAGGTACCGGCACCGCTCAGATTCGTATCAAAACCGTCTCCTTTACCGTGGTTGACGCCGCCGGTGGCGAAGAGCCCCCTGTTACCTGCGAGCACGAGTGGGTTGACGCCGACTGCACCAACGCCAAGACCTGCTCTCTGTGCGGCGAGACCGAGGGCGAGGCTCTGGGTCACTCCTACGGCGAGGCCACCGAGACCGTGGCTCCCGACTGCACCAATGCCGGTGAGCAGCAGTCCACCTGCTCCGTCTGCGGCGACGTGAAGACCGAAACCGTCAAGGCTCTGGGCCACAACTATGTGGACGGCATCTGCTCCGTATGCGGTGAGGCTCAGCCTCTGGAAGTGACCATCGAGACCTTTGCGAACACCGGTGTTCTGGATGGCACCGCTTCCATTTCCTGGACCAACGGCGGCTTCCAGTTTACCTCCTATAAGGCCGGCTCCTCCAGCGCTATCCGCACCAGCGATGCGGACCACTTCCGTATCTATGCCCACAACAAGGTGGTTGTTTCCGGTCTGAACGGCGAACGGCTGACCAAGGTCCAGTTCAACGCCACCTCTGATTCCTACGCCACCGTTCTGGGCGGCTGTGCCGCCGAGGGCTGGGTGGCCAGCGTGGACGGTACTGTGGTCACCTTCACCGCCACCGCTGCCAACGGCGCTGAGAGCCTGACTATCGAGGACGTTTCGGCTCAGGCCCGCGTGAGCAGTGTGGTCATCACCCCCTACGTTGCCTCCGAGTCCGATTGCGAGCACGACTATGTGGGCGTGGAGACTCAGGCTCCCTCCTGCACCGTCGAGGGCGTGACCACCTACACCTGCTCCAAGTGCGGCGAGTCCTACACCGAGGCTATCGCTACCATCCCCCACAACTACGTTGAGGATATCATCGATTCTACCTGCACCACCACCGGCACCAAGACCTACGAGTGCTCCGTGTGCTTCGATAGCTACGATGAGGTTATCCCTGTGAAGCCCCACAACTACGTGGACGACGTGTGCGCCGATTGCGGCGCTGTCAAGGCCTACAAGGGCACCCTGGTCTTTGACGCCGATAAGACTCAGCGCACCGAGTATTCCACCTCTGTCCAGAAGTGGGAAAACGAGGGCCTGGTGCTTACCAACAACAAGGCCGATTCCACCACCAACGTGGGTGACTACGGCGCTCCCGGTCGTTTCTACAAGAACTCTCAGATCATCATCTCCTTCCCCGAGATGTCTAAGCTGATCATCGATGCCAGCGATATCGGTTCCAGCTATCTGTGGGAAGCTTCTTTGGATGCCGCCGGTCTGACTTATACCGTCAGCGATCAGATCTACACCATCACCTTTGCTGAGCCTGTGAACAGCATCGAGATGACCGCTGCCAACCAGGTGCGCGCCAACAGCATCACCGCTGTCGTGGCTCACGAGCACGTCTACGACAACGCCTTCGACACCGATTGCAACAAGTGCGGCGAGGTTCGTGCCGTGGTGGCTCCTATTGCCAAGAACGGTTTCTCCGTCTCTGAGGACGTCAGCGGTCTGGCTGTCCGCTTCACCGCTACCTTGGAGGGCATGGGCATCGACGGCACCACCGCCATCTATGACAACGCTATGTTGAACGGCTACAAAGTCATCTCCATGGGCGCTATCGTCACCAACGGCGTGAGCACTATCGATGTGCCTGCCGTGTACCTGTGCGACGATGACGTCAGCACCGGCGCTCAGTACGCCATCCGTATCAAGAACATCCCCGCCGATAAGTACGACGTG
>JAZPZT010000091.1:0-48859 GCA_045544815.1 Acutalibacteraceae bacterium
GCTTGGTCCGCACCGAGGGCAAAGAGTACGTGATGCAGGACGGCGACGTGGTCGAGTTCTTATTCAATGTCTAAAAACTGAATTTTTACAGCAAAAGAAAATGGCAACTTGGTTGCCATCGGCTTTTTTGTGCTTTTTGGCAAAAATCGGTCGAAAAATTTTACGTAAATTTTTAAGAAAGCAAAAATTACCTATTGATTTTTTCAAAAATACCCCTTATAATGAGCATAAGTGGAGAAATGTGTGTCGTTGTGGTGCGTTGTGGTGGATTTCCACACTTTCCACATAGTTTTCCACATACCCCATCCGTGTGGGTGGGGAAGACCGCTTTCTCAAACGTAAGGAGGTGACAAAGATATGATGCTGTATGGACGATTTGAACACAATATGGATGCCAAGGGACGTATCTTTGTCCCTGCGAAACTGCGCGAGAAGTTGGGCGAGACCTTTATTGCCGCCTGTGTGTTGGACAAGTGTGTCAGCCTCTATTCCATGGAGGAGTGGGACAGCCTTTTGCAGAAGATTGCCGAGGCGCCTATGGCACAGACCCGTAAGTTGCTGCGTAAGGTGACCGAGTCCGCCGAGGACGTGACGCCCGACGCACAGGGCCGTATCCTGCTGAATAAGAATTTGATTGCTCATGCCGGCTTGGAGAAGCCCTGCCTCATCATTGGCGCCGGCCGCCGTGTCGAGATTTGGCACCCTGCCGTATACGCCGAGGAGATGGCGGATATGACAGACGAGAAGTTGGAAGAGGAATTTATCAAGTACGGTTTCTAATTGGCTGATTAACGAGTAAGTGAGGTGGCATCTATGGCGGAGCAAACCTATCACCGTCCGGTGCTGCTGGACCAGACCATTGAGGCCTTGGGTATTCGCCCCGACGGCATCTATCTCGATGGCACCGCAGGTGGCGGCGGTCACTCCCACGCCATCGCCTCCCGTCTGACCACGGGACGGCTGATCTCTCTGGACCAAGACCCCGACGCCATTGCGGCGGCAGGGGCACGGCTGGCCGGCTTGCCTGCCACCTTGGTGCAGACCAACTTTGTGAATATGCGTCAGGCGTTGGACGATTTGGGTATCGACGGTGTGGACGGCATCCTGCTGGATATTGGCGTCTCCTCTCATCAGTTGGACGCTCCCGAGCGTGGCTTTTCCTACCACCACGACGCACCGCTGGATATGCGGATGAGTCAGAGCGGCACCACTGCCGCCGATTTGGTGGCGACCTTAGATGAAAAACAGTTGGCGGATATTTTCTGGCGCTATGGTGAAGAAAAGTTTTCCCGTCCCATCGCCCGTGCCATCGTGCGGGAGAGGGAGAAGGCGCCCATCGCCACCACCCTGCAGCTGGCGGATATCATCAGCCGCTCGGTGCCTGCGGCGGCACGCCGTGACGGGCATCCGGCCCGTCGTGTGTTTCAGGCTCTGCGCATCGCCGTCAACGGCGAGCTGGATTGCCTATCCTCCGCCTTAGACACCGCCTTTGATTGTCTCAACGTGGGCGGCCGTCTGGCCATCATCACCTTCCATTCGCTGGAGGATGCGATGGTGAAGAATCGTTTTCAGGCGCTCCGTCAGGGTTGCACTTGCCCCCGTGAGTTTCCCATGTGTGTGTGCGGACGCACTCCGGCCGCCACGCTGATTACCAAAAAGCCCGCCGTAGCTACCGATGAGGAGTTGGCGGACAACCCTCGCAGCCGCAGCGCCAAATTGCGGTGCGTGGAAAAGGTGCACGACCGCTATATCGATTAAGTATTTAGGATTATATTTTGAAAGGAGGTAGACTCTATGGCACAGGTCGCTTACGACTTAGAATTGTTTAGCCCGCACCGTCCCCGTTTGGTGGAGATGAAAGGCAGTAAGAAGAAGCAAGAGGACACCCGTCGGCGCACTCGCCGTCAGTCTTTTCTGAACTTAGTGGTCTACCTCGTGATTGCCGCTATTGCCATTGGCCTTGTGGGTTATTTCATCACCTGCAACGTGCGTTTGACCGAGCTGAATAAAGAACTGATTGCCAAAGAGGCACAGCTGAGTGCCCTGCAGTCTGAGGAAGTGCGCCTGCGCTCCGAGGTGGCAGGCGAGACCTCTGCCGAAAAGGTGGATCGTTTTGTGCAGGCCAATGGGATGAGCCCTCTCAACAGCAACCAAGTTTATTATATTGAAGCGGAAGAAGAGGATCAGGTGTCCCTCCCGGAGAAAAACGGAAACTGGCTTCAGCAGGCGTGGGACGCCATCGTAGACTTTTTGTCATAAGGTAGGGGAGAAACCCTCTGCCGAGGCGTCATATTGTGCGCCTGACCGCATACCTATGTACAGGCAGCATCGAGAGTTGAGACGCACGCGCTCTTAACTCTCGTTTTGTTGTTTTATCCCCTGTGTCGTAGGGTGCTGCTATTTGTAAAATCCCATCGAAATTTTTACTTTCACCTCAAGAAAGGAGCCGCTTATGAGCACGCAACCCGACCGTACCCCGACTACACGCACTCCCACCCGTGAGATGCGCATCAAGGCCCGTATAGTGGTCATCCTTGTGGTGGTGGTCTTTTTCTTAGCCAACGTGGTGAAGCTGTTCCAGCTGCAGATTCTGCAGGGTGAGGACTGGCAGAAGCGTGCCGTCTCCCAGCAACTCAGCGATACCGTTGTCACCGCCAAGCGCGGCCCTATCTACGACGCGGATATGGAGCTGTTGGCGGTGTCCGCCAACGTGTGGAAAATCATTATGTCTCCCAAAAATATCTCCGCCTGTAACTGGAAAAACCTGCAGGGCGTGGATAAGGAGCAGGAATTGTCCGACGACGAGAGCCGTTTGCTGCTCCGCGAGCGCATTTCCACCGACCTGTCGGAGATGTTTGATTTGGACTACGATAAACTGTATCAGCAGACGGGTAAGGTCAACTCTCAGTACGTGGTGATTCAGTCGAAGGTGGAATATAAAGAAAAAGAGGCCTTTGTCAAATGGGCGCAGGACAACGGCCTGACCAAGGCCTTCTACATCATCACCGATTATAAGCGCTATTATCCCGAGAATAGTCTCGCTTCCACCATCCTCGGCTTTACCGGCACCGACAACGTGGGTCTGGAGGGCTTGGAGGCTAAGTACAATTCCGTGCTGGCCGGCACGCCCGGCCGTATCGTCACCGCACAGAACGGTGTAGGTGACGAGATGCCCACCACCATGGAATACACCAAGGTGGTGGACGCCGTGGACGGCTACGGTCTGGTCACCACGATCGATAGTTTCGTGCAGACCCAGACAGAGAAATATTTGGCTGAGGCGGTGGAGGCCACCGGCTCGTTACACCGTGGCGTTGCCATCGTGATGGACGTGAATACCGGCGCCATCTTAGCCATGGCCACCAAGGGTGACTACGACCCCAACGACCCCTTCACCATCGCCGACCCCGATACTAAGGCGATGATTGCCACCCTGTCGGGCGACGCCAAGGATGAGGCTATCTATGCGGCTCGCCAGCTGCAGTGGCGTAATAAGGCCATCACCGACTCCTACGAGCCCGGCTCGGTCTTTAAAGTGTTTACCACCGCCATGGGTCTTGAGGAGAATCTCCTCTCCGAGAGCACCTGTTACGAATGCACCAACGCGTTGAAGGTTAGCGGTTGGAATCAGCCCATCCGCTGCCACGTCTATCCCAATCGTCATGGTCGTATCGATCTGCCCACCGCTATTTCCAAATCCTGCAACCCTTATTTTATGCAGTTGGGTCTGAAGATCGGCGCCAACACCTTCTTTAAGTATTTCAACGGCTTCGGCTTTACCGAAAAGACGGGCGTGGATATGAACGGCGAGCAGGACTATCGTATTTACCACTCGCTGGAAACCCTGCAGAATTCCGAGGCTTCTCTGGCAACCGCCTCTTTCGGCCAGACCTTCCAGGTCACTCCGATTCAGATGATTACCGCTATGTGTGCCATCGCCAACGGCGGCAAGCTAATGACGCCCTACGTGGTGGATAAGGTGCTGGATGCCGACGGCAACGTGATTTCCGAAACCCAGCCGAAGGTAAAGCGCCAGATCATCTCGGAGGAAACCTCCGATCGTATTTGTAAGATTTTGGGCGACATCGTCAATGGCGGCGGCTCTAAAAACGCCTACGTGGCCGGCTATCGTGTGGCCGGTAAGACGGGTACCTCCGAAAAACGAGCCACTGTGGAAAACACCGATGACGTCATCGCCTCTTTCAGCGGCTTTGCCCCTGCCGACAAGCCGGAGGTGGCGGTGCTGGTGCTGCTGGACGATCCGCAGACCGAGGTGCGCTATGGCGGCACCCTGTCCGCCCCTGTGGCGCAGAAGATTTTCGAGGCGATTATGCCCCATCTGGGTATCGAGCCCTCTTACACTAATGAAGAACTCAGCACCCTGTCCCGCACCACGCCCTCTGTAGCAGGTCAGAGCTTGTCTGTAGCACAGACCAAGGTTGCCAACGCAGGCCTGAAGGCCACCGTCATCGGAGAGGGCGACAAGGTTGTCGCTCAGGTGCCCGAGGCGGGCCAAACCATCCCTGCCGGCGGCACCATGCTGCTGTACACCGAGGAGACGGATATGGAGATGGTGGTTGTCCCCGACCTGACCGGTCTGTCGGTCACCGAGGTCAAAGCCCGTGCTTCCCGTCAAGGTCTGAACGTCCAGCTCAGCGGTTTGGTGGGCGGCTCTGCCGACGCCGCCATCTCCAATAAGCAGAACTATAAGGCAGGCGAGGAGGTGCCCAAGGGCACCGTGATTGAGGTCAACTTCTACTATCAGGATACTTCGGAGAACTAATTTGGAAGAATCCATCGAGAGGATGAATAAACGGATGAAACTGTATGAATTGTTAGCCGATACCGGCATTTCCTTCGGTCTGCTCAAGGAGGACACCGAGATCGTGTCCATCACTTGCGACTCCCGTCGTGTGGAGGAGGGCTGCCTGTTCGTGTGTATCGAGGGTACCGCCGTGGACGGCCATCGCTTTGCCGAGGCCGCTCAGCAGGCCGGTGCCGCCGCCGTGCTGGTGCAGAAGGATATGGGTCTGCACACCCAGCTGATGGCGGCGGATACCCGTATGGCGTGGGCGCAGATTTGCGCCAACTGGTTTGGTCATCCTGCCTCTCGCCTGAAGATGATCGGTGTGACCGGCACCAATGGCAAGACCACCACAACCTCTCTTATCAAGTCTATGTTGGAGCACGAGGGCCACAAGGTGGGCCTCATCGGCACCATTCACAATCTCATCGGCGACCGTGTGTTGCCTGCTCGCCACACCACCCCCGACCCCTACGACCTGCAGAGCCTGCTGGCGCTGATGGTGGTGGAGGGCTGTGACTATTGTGTGATGGAGGTCTCCTCCCACGCCCTGCACCAGCGCCGTGTGGCAGGCTGTGTCTATGAGGTGGGCGTGTTCATCAATCTCACCCAGGATCATTTGGACTACCACGGCACGATGGAAAACTATATGCTGGCGAAGAAGGAACTCTTCTCCATCTCCCGCCATGGTATCGTCAATGCCGACGACGCTTGGGCGTCCGCCATCCGCGAGGGCGTATCTTGCCCCGTGGCCACCTTCTCCGCTAAGGGGCAGGCAGATTACGCCGCCTCTGACATCGGCTATCGTGCTGATGGCGTGGATTTTGTGCTCACCGCAGGCGGTCAGAGCGGTACCGTGCATATGCAGATTCCCGGCCAATTCTCCGTATATAACGGCCTCACCGCCGCCGCCGTGTGCCTACAGGTGGGTATGCCCTTCGACCGTGTGGTGGAGGCACTCTCCGCCGCCAACGGCGTCAAGGGCCGTGCCGAGGTGGTGCCTACGGGTCGTGATTTCACCGTGGTCATCGACTATGCCCATACCCCCGACGGTCTCGATAACATCTGCCGCACCCTCAAACAGTGCTGTCAGGGTCGTCTGGTGACTCTGTTTGGCTGCGGTGGCGATCGTGATAAAACCAAGCGCCCCTTGATGGCGCAGGCGGCGGCCGCCCTGTCGGATTATTTGGTGATTACCTCGGATAATCCTCGTTCCGAGAATCCTGCCGCCATCATCGCGGATATCGTAGCCGGTCTGACGGACACCACCACACCCTATACCGTGGTGGAGAATCGCATTGAGGCGATTCACTGGGCGATTGCCAACGCCCAATCGGGTGACACCATCCTGCTGGCAGGCAAAGGACACGAAACCTATCAGATTTTGGCCGAAGAGACCATCCATTTGGACGAGCGTGAAGTGGTGGCCGACGCCTTGGCGCAATAAAGTAAAGGAATCGGGAGGAAACGGGTATGATGCTCAACAATACGTTGATTTTAGCCGGTGCAGGCATTCTCTCCTTTTTGATTGCTCTGGTTTTGGGCAAATGGCTCATTCCTTGGTTACATAAATTGAAATTTGGTCAGACCATTTTAGAGGATGGCCCCACCTGGCACCAGAAGAAGCAGGGCACCCCCACTATGGGAGGTATCCTGTTTATCGCAGGTTTCGTAGTCTCCGTCATGGCGGTGGTGATTGCCATCTGCGCCTTCAAAGAGCCTTCGACCGAGACACTGCCTACGCTTTTGTCCACTCCCTATGAGCTGGTACGCTTTTGGGGTGGTATCGGTCTCGCACTCGGCTGTGGTCTCATCGGTTTTTTGGACGATTACATCAAGGTGGTCAAGAAGCGCAATCTGGGCTTGACCGCTCTTCAGAAAATCATCCTGCAGTTGACCCTTTCCACCGCCTATGCGGTGTTACTGTACGTCTACGGCAAGGGCATTTTTTACATCCCCTTTATCGGTGAGGTCAACTGGGGCATTTGGTACATCCCCTTTACCGTGTTCGTCATCGTGGCGATGACCAACGCTACCAACCTGACTGACGGTGTGGACGGTCTCTGCGGTCTTACCGGCTTTGTGGCGGCGCTGGCTCTGTTGCTTCTCAGCGGTCTCAGCGGACATCTTTCCATGGGTGTTCCTGCGGTGGCGCTGGCAGGCGGTTTGGCCGGTTTCTTGATGTGGAATTTCCATCCTGCGAAGGTATTTATGGGGGATACCGGCTCGCTGTTTATCGGCGGCGCTTTGACCGCTCTCGCTTTCGGTATCGAGCAGCCTTTCCTGTTGGTACCCATCGGCATTCTGTACATCGCCGAGAATCTGTCGGTGATTCTGCAGGTGTCCTATTTCAAGATTACCCATGGCAAGCGCTTGTTTAAGATGAGCCCCTTGCACCATCACTTTGAATTGTGTAAGTGGAGCGAAACCAAAATCGTCACCGTCTTTACCCTCGTCACTTTGATTGGCTGTATCGGTGCGGTGCTGCTGCAGATTTTCGGTTAATTTTTACATTTCATTTCGTTAGAAAGGAGCGTATATCATGGCTACCGAGCGTACGACGTCGAAAAAGCCTGCCGCACCGAAGGGTGACGGCGGTAAACGCCTGAATCGCACGTTTTTCAATCTCTCCACGGGCTTCGATATGCACTTTTTCGTGCTGTTGATGATTATCCTCATCGTCGGTCTGGCTACTCTGTATTCCGCCAGCCACGTATACGCTTTTGAGCATAACGACGGCGACAGCTACTACTATATCACTCGTCAGGGTATTTTCGCAGGTCTTGGATTTGTGATTATGCTGGCGATTTCCGCTGTGGACTATCACGTGCTGCATAAGTTTGCGTGGCCGCTGTGGTTTGTCAGTTTGATCTTGCTTGTGATTGCCCGATTGATGCCATCACCTACCGGCATCCACCGCTGGATTCATATCGGTAGTTTCACCTTCCAGCCGTCTGAGATAGCAAAGTTTGCGGTGGTGTTGCTCTTTGCCCATTACATTTCGGTGCATTTTAAGAAGATGAAGAAGTTTGTCCCCGGTTTTGTCATTCCCGTGATTTTGTTAGGTCTCACCTGCGCTTTGGTACTCATCGAGCCCCACTTGTCGGGCACCTTACTCATCGGTATTCTCGGCTTTGCCATGATGTTTGTGGGCGGCACCCGTTGGTACTACGTCATCGGCACCATCCTGCTCGGCATAGCCGGCGTGGCCTTTTTGGTGTTGGTGGTGGGCTATGAGCGTGACCGTATGTTGGTGTGGTGGTATCCGCTGGAATCCTTCGCCAACGAGATTGAATTTCCCAACGACGCCTCGGGCCGCGATATGGCGTGGCAGACGGTGCAGTCGCTGTACGCCATCGGCTCCGGCGGTTTGTTGGGGCAAGGCCCCGGTAATTCTCGACAGAAGCACCTGTTCCTGCCCGAGCCGCAGAACGATTTCATCTTCTCTATCTTCTGTGAGGAGATGGGTCTCATCGGCGCTGTTTTGTTGTTGATTCTGTTTGCTCTGTTCGTGTGGCGCGGCTACAAGATAGCTATGAATGCGCCGGATAAGTTCGGTTGTATGCTCGCTCTTGGCCTGACCCTGCAGATTGGCGTGCAGGTGGCTATCAACGTGGCGGTGGTATCCAACCTCCTGCCCAATACGGGTATCAGCCTGCCCTTCTTCAGCTACGGCGGCACCTCTTTGGTGGTGCTGATGGCGCAGATGGGCGTGGTGTTGTCGGTCTCTCGGCAATCTCGAATGGAGAAGTTGTAAGGAGTGAATCCTATGCGTATTTTGATGACCGGCGGCGGTACGGCAGGTCATATCAATCCTGCTTTGGCTATCGCCGAACTGCTAAAGAAAGAATATCCCGACGCCGAATTTCTGTTTGTGGGTGCTAAGGGTCGTATGGAGACCCAGTTGGTGCCTGCGGCAGGCTATCCCATCCGCACCGTCAGCGTGCGTGGCTTTCAGCGTCGTTTGAGCCTGAAAAACATCGGGCGTAATATTTTGGCGGCCGTGGACGTGTTTACTGCCTCCGCCGCTTCTGCCCGCATTATTAAAGAGTTTCAGCCCGACTTGGCGGTCGGTACCGGCGGCTACGTCTGCGGCCCCGTCCTGCGTGAGTGCATTAAGCGCGGCATTCCCGTGGCGGTACACGAATCCAACGCCTTCCCCGGTGTCACGGTGAAGATGTTGGGCAAGGAGGGCGCTCTGATTCTGTTGTGCAGCGAGGACGCACGCCGCCATCTGCCTGAGGGCGTTAAGGCCGTGGTGACCGGCAATCCCATCCGCTCGGATTTTGTCACTATGGATAAGGCGACGGCCCGTGCTCAGTTGGGGTTGGACAGCCGTCCTTTGGTGCTTTCTTTCGGTGGCAGTTTGGGCGCCACTCGCCTCAACGAGGCGATGGCAGAAGTACTGCGCCGCAGCCGTGCCGACGGCAAACTCCAGCACATCCACGGCGCGGGCAAAAACGGCTATGCCGCTATGAAAGCGCAGTTGGAGGAGATGGGTGTACCCCTGCAGGGCGATGGTATCGCCGTGCGTGAATACATCGACGATATGCCCCGCTGTATGGCGGCGGCAGATTTGGTCATTTGCCGTTGCGGTGCTATGACTCTCAGCGAGTTGCCTGCGGCAGGCAAGCCCTCTATTTTGATTCCCTCTCCCTACGTGGCGGAGAATCATCAGTATCACAACGCTATGGTGCTGGTCAATCGCGGCGCGGCGGTGTGTATCGAGGAAAAAGACCTCACCGCCGACAGCCTATGGGAGGCCATTCAGTCCGCCACCTCCGATGAGGACACCCTCCGTCGTATGGAGGAAAACGTGCGTGGCGCCGCCATTTTGGATGCGGACGAGCGCATTATGAACGAACTCAAAGCATTGCTGAAAAAATAAATCTGTCGGGACGGCCTTTCTCTGCATACCTTGTCGATGTAGAGAGGAGGCGTCGAAATGGATGCGATGCGTATTTGCGGTGGAAACCGCTTAGAGGGCGAAATTACCGTCCACGGGGCGAAAAACAGCGCCCTGCCTTTGCTGGCCGCCACTCTGTTGGCGGCGGACGTCAGTTATATTGAAAACTGCCCGAATCTAACGGATGTAAGCGCTTCCATAGCGATTTTACAGCACTTGGGATGTCGGGTTTCACGAGAGGCCGACGTGGTGTCGGTGGATGCAACACACCTTCGTTGTGGGCAGGTGCCGGACGACCTAATGCGGCAAATGCGTTCGTCTATCGTGTTTTTGGGTGCCATTATCGCCCGTTGCGGCGAGGCGGTGCTCACCCACCCCGGCGGCTGTGAATTGGGGCCGCGCCCCATTGATTTGCACCTGTCCGCCCTGCGCCGTTTGGGCGTGTCGGTGGAGGAATCCCACGGGAACATTCGTTGCACCGCGTCTCGTCTGCGCGGTGCGGATATCACCCTGCCGTTTCCCAGCGTGGGCGCAACCGAAAACGTGCTTTTGGCGGCCTGTACCGCTGAGGGCACCACCATCCTGCGCCACGCCGCCCGTGAGCCGGAGATTGCCGACCTGTGCGCCTATCTCAACGCCTGCGGCGCACGCATTACGGGGGCGGAAAGCGGTACCATCGTGATTGAGGGCGTATCACGCCTTCACGGCGCACGCCATCAGGTGATGGCGGATCGCATTGAGGCCGCTACCTATATGGCGGCGGCGGCGGTCACCGCAGGGGATTTGGTATTGCACCGTTGCCCCTCTTTGCCCGTTTCTCCCGTTTTTCCGCATTTCGAGCAGGCGGGCTGTACCATCACCGCTTATGGCGATACGCTACATATTCTCGCTCCTGCCCGATTGCAGGATTTTGGCACCATACGCACCTTGCCTTACCCCGGATTTCCCACGGATGCCGCCGCACCCTTGCTGGCGGCGGCCTGTGTCAGCGCAGGCACTACCGTGTGTATCGAAACCATATTTGAAAACCGCTATCGCTACGTGGATGAGTTGGCTCGCATGGGCGCACGTATTCGTGTGGATGGCCGTGTGGCGGTGGTGGAGGGCGTGGACACCCTCCACGGCGCCGCCGTGGCATGCACCGACCTGCGTGGCGGTGCCGCCCTTATGGTGGCGGCGTTGGCGGCGGCAGGGGAGACCTGCCTGACCGAACTCCATCACTTAGACCGAGGATACGAAAATCCCGTGGCCTGCCTGCAAGCCGTAGGCGCCGCTATCCAAAGAACTTGAAAAGGAATGGACACAGTATGAGTGAAAAAAGGACACCCAACAACCAGCCGGAGGATTTGCGCGCGGCTCGCTTGGCCGCACGCAAGAAAAAGCGCCGTCAGTTGATGATTCGCCGCACCCTGCTGGTGCTGGCCATCGTGCTGTTGGTGGCGTTGATTGCCACCGCCGTGGTGCTGAAGATTGTGGCGGACCAGAAGAGTGCGAAAGGCGAATCGGTCAGCTTCTTGGCTGTGAAAGAGATTGTGGTGGAGGGTGAAACCCGCTACACCGACGAGCAAATCATTAAGGCCAGTAAGCTCTTCGTAGGTCAGAGCCTGCTCAGCGTGAACAAGGTTGCCGCCCACGACAACCTCACCGCCGCCTTCCCGTATTTGGAGACGGTGGAGGTGAGCAACGCCTCTTTCTACACCTTGCGTATCCGCGTCACCGAGGTACCCGAGATGGCGGTAGTGGCGTGCGACGACCGATGGATGATTCTGGGCGATAACAACCGTGCCCTGGCATTGGTGGAAGAGGCGGATATCCCTGCCGGTCTGCCCCGTATCAAGGGTGCTTCTTTTGAAAATCAGGTGGTGGGTAAGAGTCTGCTGGATGAGCGCAGTCTGCGTATTTGCGAGACCTTGATCACCGCCGCCAAGCGGTACGATTTGAAGAATATGACCACCATCGACGTCAGCACCAAAACCAAGATTTTTCTCATGCTGGATGAGCGTATGCAGGTGGTTTTGGGCAACGAGACCAATCTGGCAAATCAGGTGCAGGTGCTGGTGGACACCCTGCCCACCCTCTACCGCAACAACGGTGAGGACGCTACGGGTCGCGTGGATATGATGTTCTACGCCGACACCGATTCCACCAACGATAAAGTGATTTACACCCCTCCCGAGGTGTTGGACCGTCTCAATCAGACCCAGCAGCAGCCCATGGCCGCCGTGCAGGTCGGTGACGCTTGGATGACGGTGAACACCAAGAATATCGCTCTGGAGAATTTGCCTGAGGACTATCTTCCTGAGGGCGTGATGCGTGTCGTGGGTGCTACGTTGGACACCAACGCCGCCGTAGGCAAGGAATTGCTGGATAAGCGTAGCCTCAACATCTGCAACGCCATCATCAGCGGCACCGACCTACACAGCGACGTGACGGTGGTCGAGCTGGATATGACGGATAAGACCGCCATCACCTTGCGGCTGAGTCAAGGTCTCAAGGTGCTATTGGGTGATTCCTCCGCTTTAAAGACGCAGATGGACGCGTTGGCAGGCGTGCTGCCCTCTGTTTGGGAGGAGCACGGCGAGGACGCTTCCGGCACGCTGGATATGACCTCCTACGGCGATGATGACGACCAAAACGACGAGGCCGTCTATTCTCGCTCATAAGCAGACGGTACAAAAGAGCAGCAGGAGAGGGAGAAAAGTTCCTTCTCCTGCTGTTTTTATGCAAAAAAGCGTAAAAAGTTTGAAATAGATATTGAAAAACGATTTTCGCCGTGGTACAATGTATGGTGTATAATACTAATTATTAAAACAACTTATTGTATAAATAGGAGGACGACAGTATGATGCAGATTAGCGCAGCAGTCCCTACTAACAGCATTACGATCAAGGTCATCGGCGTGGGCGGTGGCGGCGGCAACGCCATCAACCGTATGGTGCGTGCCGGTGTCCGTGGTGTAGAATTTATGGCCATCAATACCGACGCCGCCGTTTTGGACGTGTCCCTGGCGACCCATAAGATTCAGATCGGCCAGAAGTTGACCCGTGGTCACGGCGCCGGCGGCGATCCCCAGCGTGGCCAGCGTGCCGCCGAGGAGAGCCATGACGAGATCGTGGCCGCTCTGCAGGGCGCGGATATGGTGTTTGTCACCGCCGGTATGGGCGGCGGCACCGGCACCGGTGCGGCTCCCGTGGTGGCTCAGATTGCCCGTGATATGGGTATCCTCACCGTGGGTATCGTGACCAAACCCTTCTCCTTCGAGGGCAAGCGCCGTATGGCGCAGGCCGAGGACGGCATCGCCGCCCTGAAGGAGCATGTGGATAGCCTGGTGGTCATCCCCAACGACCGCATTAAGCTGGTTACCACCGAGCGTATCACCATGAAGAACGCCTTTGAGATGGCGGACGAGGTGCTGCGTCAGGGTGTCCAGAGCATTTCCGAGCTGATTCTCCGTCCCGGCGATATCAACCTGGACTTTGCCGACGTGCTGGCGATTATGAAGGACGCCGGCTTCGCTCATATGGGTATGGGCCGTGCCGAGGGCAAGGACCGCGCCTCTGAGGCTGCTCAGGCCGCCGTGGACTGCCCCCTGCTGGAGACCTCCATCAGCGGTGCCCGTGGCGTGCTGATTTACATCGTTGCACCCGAGGATTTCGATTTCGACGAGATGGAGGCCGCTACCAGCGCCATCAGCGATCAGATGCATCCCGACGCCAACATCATTTGGGGTTATAGCCTGGATCCCGAGATGGGCGACGCTGTCAGCGTTACCGTTATCGCTACCGGCCTGACCTGCGACCAGCGCACCGTCACCCGTGGCGAGTCTGTGCCTACCGGCCAGACCAAAATGGACGCAACCTCTTGGCCTGAGGAGGACGACGACCTGCTGGAGATTACCCGCCTGTTTGAGAGCCGCAACCGTGGCAATTCCGGCGAGTAAATAGCACATAAAACAGCCGTCACTCCGTGGCGGCTGTTTTTTAATATTTTTTGATTTTTTGTCACATTCGATTTCCGTACGTCGTTATAGTTATTAGGTAAGATACTATAACTATGGCAAGGAGGATAACAGTATGAAAAAGACAATATCACTGGTACTGGTGGCGGCGTTTGTGCTGTCGCTGATGGTGAGCGGTGCGGTTCAGCCGGCGGCCGCTCAAACTGTGAGCACGGCGCCCACGGAGCTGGAACCGGTTTTGCTCAGTTTTTCGGTAGAGGGATCTGCCGCCGTGCGTGGAAGTGAGTTTACGGTGGCTGTGCGCACTCAAAACAACCCCGGTTTGATATCCCTGCAATTGTCGCTGGAGTACGATACGAAACAGTTGGAATTGTTGGCGGTCACTCAGCAGGATTTTGCCGACATTAGTTACAGTGCGTTGGATACGTCTCCGCTGACGATTGCGTGGTATGACGACACCAACGGCGACAACGATACCGATGGTGTGGTGGCCTATCTCACCTTCCGTGTGAAACCGGAGGCAGACTTTGGAGAGAGTCGCTTGCAGTTGTTTGTCGAGCGGGAGGGTGTGTACAACAGCGCACAGGAAACTCTCGCTTGCACTATCGAATCCGCATACGTGAACGTGGTGGAGTATCTTGCCGGTGACCTCAACGGAGATGCTCGTATCAACAATCGCGACCTTGGCCTATTGATGAAACTGCTCAATGACGAGGCGGTATCCGTCAACGAAAAAGCGGCGGATACCAATGGCGACGGCAGTGTGAATAATCGAGATTTGGGCCTGTTACAGCGCTATCTTAACGGATATGACGTGACGCTGGTGCATCCGTTGCCTCCCGCACCCGAGCCGTCTGCTTCGGATTTGTTTTTGGAGCAGGTTCCCGATACCCTGAGTGGTCAGAAAATCAAGATGTTCGTCTGGTGGAATGTCGCAGAGGACGATACGGCAAAAGCCGAGACCTTCCAAGAAAAGACGGGTATCCAGTTGACTTACGAAAGCGCCACGCTGAATAAGTACATATCCAATTTGTCCGGCAAGGTTATGTCCGGCAATCCTCCCGCATTGGCGGCAATCACCAACAAGTGGTATCCGCAGCCTATCATACGGGGTTTAATGCAGCCCATCCAAACTACCGCTTTGGACGGTCTCGGTGACCTGTATGCTTTGGATTTGATGGAGCAATTCTCCTACAATGGCAATTATTACGGCATCGCGATGAAGGGCTCTTATACCAATAATTTTGCGCTGATGTATTTCAACAAGAGAATGATGGCCGAGGACGTGGCGGCCGGTACCGACCCCTATTCGCTGTGGAAGCAGGGTGATTGGAACTGGCAGACGTGGAGCGAATTGGCGAATAAGTATACCGATTCGGCCAAGGGTATTTGCGGTACGGCTGTAACCAACCATAATTATTGGATGTTGTCTGCCGGTCAGGATACGATTTTGCCCACGCTGGACGGCTTGACCAATAATGTCCGCAACGCTAAGCTGTATAGAGTTTGGCTCCATGCGTGGGATACCGTACACACCACAAAGGTGATTCCTGCCGCTACGGATACGGCCTATCAAAAGTTTGTGAATGGTCAGGCGGCTATGCTGGGCGATGGCGCCTACGCCATGCTGTCCCGTTTTGGTGGCACGCTCTCCGAGGATATGCAGGATGACTGGGGCGTTGTTCCCTTCCCCTCGCCGATGGGCTCGCCTTTCGTATCCGCCTGTGAGGGCTCGGTTTGGGGATTCCCCACCGGTGTAACCGGCGAGAAACTGGAGGCGGCAATATGGTATCTGCACTATTATCTGGGAGATGCCTACTTCGCCGAAACTGATGTATTCCCCGTTGATGAAGGTAAAGAAGTGGTGGAATGGATGTGGACGCAGAGAATGCAATCTTTCAATTCGGTGGGCATTCTCACCTATGGCGGTACCTATTCCGCCGACGCCATCCAGAAACATATTATTGACGAAAGTTTCACCAAATCTATGGTTAACGTCAATCTGGATTCTTGGTATGAGCCTCTCAATGAGCAAATGGACGCTATTTTGGCAGAAAACAACTAATTCATAAAAGCCCCGAAGCGCAGGCTTCGGGGCTTCTTTTATGCAAAAGCGATTGACAAGCGCACGGGATTTTTGCTATAATGACAGGCGAATCGTTCCCCAGGAGGAATTGTCTATGAAACGAGTAATGTCCGCCTTGCTGGCTGCCGTGTTGCTGCTGACCGTTTCGGCTACCGCCGCTACCGTTACCTCTGCCGACACGGTGCTGTACGGCGATATCAATGGTGACGGCAAAATCAACAATCGTGATTTGGGTTTGTTCCAGAAACACTTGAACGGCAGTGACGTGGATATTGACGTAGAGGCCGCTGACGTGTACTACGATGGCAAGGTGAATAACCGCGACTTGGGTATCTTGCAGAAATATTTGAATGGCTCTGACGTTCAGTTGGGTCCGGAAAAGCCGGTGGTGCCTCCTGCAGAATTGCCCGCCGTTGGCTACGATTTGGATGGCCGCGAGCGTGTTTACATCGAGTCAATTTCTCAAGACGGCTACGAGGTCACCCTGACGCTGGTTAATACCAGCACCAAGTGGATGACGGAGGAGACCTCTTATGTGGAGTATACCTGCACCGATGCTGAGGGCAACGTACTCACCTTGGAGAACAAATACTTTGGCACGCTCTACATCGGTATGTTGGAGGTTAGTGAGCGTGACACCTACACCATCGCCCTTCCGGAGGGTACGACCAAACTGGAGTTTGGTGCTTGCCGCATTGTCTATTGGAGTCAGTGGGCGTGATAACAGTAAAAAATCCCGAGGCTATTGCCTCGGGATTTTTCTTTTGCACCATTAAATCGAATCGCCCAACTCACGTCGGCAATTCATACACACGTTTTTGCCCTTGTAGCCGCTCACGTCTCGTGCGTTACCACAGAAGATACAGGCAGGCTGATACTTTTTGAGCACGATGGTGTTGTCCTCCAAAAAGATTTCCAGCGCATCCTCGTCGCCGATATCCAAGGTACGGCGCAATTCGATGGGTAACACGAAGCGGCCTGCAGAGTCGATGCGGCGTACAATTCCGGTAGAAGTCATGGTTCGTTACATCCTTTCCCGTTAGATTGGTTGTGAAAAAACATTACCAAAAAACGGGAAATATGTCAATAGATGTCACAAATAAGCGAAGTGACAATTATTCACTCGAACAAGCGAAATCGGGAGGGCACACAGGTGACCTCCCGATTTCCTTGGGGCGGTTAGCAGCCGCAACCACAGCCGCAGCCGTTGCCGGCGGGGTAGGTGGTTGCGTGGCAACCACAGCCACCCTCACCCTCGTCGATGAGCAGCAGCACGATGATGATCAGCAGAATCCAGTTGCAATCACTGCCACAGAACAAGTTGCGCAGACACATATACTTCACCCCCTCCGATTGGTGAGAGGCCACTTGGCGGCCGTCATCACCTTTCATTGTCAGTGTATGTGCCCACGGGCGTATGGTGATAAAAATCTATGTATATCCGTCTTTCAATTGCCCTATATTGTAGATAGGGAGGGGATGGCATGTATCGGTTCAAACGATTTACGGATAAGGCCAATACGGCGCTCAACATGGCTGTGGAGGCGGCACAGGAGATGGGGCATACCTATGTGGGCACCGAGCATATTCTGTTGGGGTTGCTCCGTGAGGGCAGTGGTGTGGCGGCGGCGGTGCTTAGTGGCCGTGGCATCACCGCACAGAGGTATAGCCAGCGGCTGATGGCGGCAGAGAGCCGCGGCCATCACAGCCTCTTGACGGTGGAGGATTTTACGCCACGGGCCAAGGCGGCCATGGAAAATGCTACGGCGCAGGCGGCGATGGCACAGCAGAAGCTGGCCGGCACCGAGCACCTGCTTGCCGCCATCCTGCGGGACGATACGGGCGTGGCGGTGCGCCTGCTCACGCAACTGGACGGCCGTCCGCAGGAGTTGCTGGGCGAATTGGCACGGGCGAATAGCCCCATCGCTTCACCGGCGGTGAAGGCGGCACCAAAAGCGGGACGTACCCCGACGCTGGACCAGTTTGGCCGTGACCTCACCGCCATGGCGCGGGCAGGGCTACTGGACCCCGTCATTGGGCGGGAGGAGGAGACCGAGCGGGTCATCCGTATCCTCTGCCGCCGCACGAAAAACAATCCTTGTTTAATTGGAGAGCCGGGCGTGGGCAAAACCGCCGTAGCGGAAGGCTTGGCGCAACGCATCGCCGCAGGCGATGTGCCGGAGCCGCTACGAGAGAAACGTCTGCTATCTTTGGACCTAACGGGTATGGTGGCAGGCACCAAATACCGCGGCGATTTTGAGGAGAGGGTGAAAAACGCTCTGACAGAGGTAGCCCGTGTGGGTGACGTGTTGCTCTTTATCGACGAATTGCACAACCTCATCGGCGCCGGAGCCGCCGAAGGCGCGGTGGACGCCGCCAACATTCTCAAGCCCGTGCTGGCACGGGGCGAATTGCAGTTGGTGGGCGCTACCACCATCGACGAATACCGCCGACACATTGAAAAGGATGCGGCGCTGGAGCGTCGCTTTCAGCCGATTATGGTGGCGGAGCCTACCGCCGCACAAACCTGCGCCGTGTTGCGTGGCCTGCGTGAAAAATACGAGGGCCATCATAAAGTAGTCATTACCGAGGAAGCCGTCACAGCGGCGGTGGAATGGTCGGTACGGTATCTCACCGACCGCTTTTTGCCCGATAAGGCCATCGACCTGTTGGACGAAGCCGCCGCACAGGTGCGCTTGCGCGGTGGCGATGAGGTGACCGCCTCGGATATTGCCGCCGTGGTGGCCGGCTGGACGGGTATTCCGTTGCAACAAATCACTTGTGAGGAGGGTATGCGCCTGCAATCCTTAGAAGATACCCTTCACCGCCGTTTAGTGGGGCAGGAGGAGGCGGTGACGGCGGTGGCACGGGCTGTCCGCCGTGGACGGGTAGGTCTGCAAGACCCCAACCGCCCTGCCGGTTCGTTTCTCTTCCTCGGTCCGTCGGGTGTAGGCAAGACCGAATTATGCAAGGCGCTGGCAGAAACGCTGTTTGGCGACGAAAAGGCCATCATCCGCTTGGATATGTCGGAATATATGGAGGCGCACGCCGTGTCCCGTCTGATTGGTGCACCGCCCGGCTACGTGGGACACGATGAGGGAGGGCAACTCACCGAGGCGGTGCGCCGCCGCCCTTACAGTATCGTCTTGTTGGACGAAATCGAAAAGGCGCACCCCGATTTGTTTAATCTGTTGCTGCAAGTTTTGGAGGATGGACAGCTTACGGATTCTCGTGGGCGGCGGGTGGATTTTCGCAACACCCTGCTGATTATGACCTCCAACGTGGGCGCGCGCAAACTGGCAGGGGAGGGCGCTGTCGGCTTCGCCGCTGCGACGCATACCGTATCCACCCACAGCGAGGTGATGGGAGAATTGCGCCGTTTGTTCCGCCCCGAATTCTTGGGTCGCGTGGATGAAATCGTGCTGTTTCATCCTCTTACCACGGCACAGGCCGAGCAGATTGTCAGCCGCCTGTTAGACGAATTGTGTAAGCGCTTACACTCCATTGGTTACGCCCTTTCCTGCGATGAGGACGTGGCGGCGTTTTTGGCGACAACCGCCTTTGATTCCCAACGTGGCGCCCGTCCCTTGCGTCGTGCCGTGCGCAATCGGGTGGAGGATCCACTGGCGGAAAAACTGCTGGCAGGCGCCTATCAAAAAGGGGACACCGTCCGCCTGTCCGTCTGTGACGGTCAGCTCGTCTTTGCATAAAAAACCGCCCTGTGCCATTAGCACAGGGCGTTTTTCCTTATCCGATTTCACCGTTGCGGAATGCCTCGGCAAACCACACGTTCTGCAGGGTGAACTCTTTTCCGTTGAGGTAGGACAGTTCCTCCGCGTCAGAGGTGAAGTCAAATTGCAGGCGATAAGAGCATAGTGCCTGTTTGTTAAAGCCGGTCCCCTTATTGAGGGCGTTGGTGCCGTATTTACCGTCACCCAGCAGAGGATGACCGATACTGGCCAGATGGGCACGAATCTGATGGGTGCGTCCCGTCAGCAGGTGAATCTCCAAGAGAGAAAACCCGTTTTTCTCCTCCAGAACACGATAGCGGGTGCGGATGGTGCGCGCGCCCTGCTTTTGGGTGGCAGAGACGTACACCCGATTTTGGGATTCGTTTTTCTCCAGATAGGCTTCCAGCGTGTCCTCTTTCTTGGGCAGAATACCATGAACAATGCAGAGGTAATACTTTTGAATCTCCCGATTTTTCAGTTTCTCGTTGAGGATACGCAGCGCCACCGCCGTTTTGGCGGCGATGACGATGCCGCTGGTGTTGCGGTCGATGCGGTTGACCAGCGCAGGGGCAAAACTTTGCTCGTCCGCAGGATCGTATTCCCCTTTTTCATACAGGTACCGCTGCACACGGAAGATGAGGGTATCCGCAAACTCGTGATTGTCGGGATGCACCAAAAGGCCTGCTTTTTTATTCAGCAGCAGCACGTGCTCGTCCTCATACACGATGTCCAACTGCTTGGAGGCGTGCATAAACTCGTAGGTGGGCGGCGCAATCTCCAGAGCGTCGTCGGGGAGGAATAGGTAGATTTCATCCCCTTCGCTCAGGCGCGCGGCGGCCTCGCACCGCTTGCCGTTGAGGCGGATATCCTTCTTGCGGATGGCCTTATACAGCAGCGACATGGGCAGATTGCGATAGGTTTTGGTGAGAAACTTATCCAATCGTTGACCGGCGTCGTTTTTCGCGACGATAATGGTGGTTTTCATAGAGGCCTCCTCTTTACAAACAGGTGGGAATATGATAGAATGAAATAGATTACTAAGGGAAGAAGGGGAGCGTATGGCGCAATCGCATAAACCCGGCACGGAGCACGAAGGGCACCGCCAACGGATGAAAGAGCGCTTCTTAGCCAATGGGTTAGAGGGATTCAGCGACCACGAGATTGTGGAATTGCTACTGTATTATGCGATCCCCTATCGGGATACCAATCCGATTGCCCACGCATTGACCAAGCACTTTGGCGGTTGGACGCAGATTATCAGCGCCGACTATCAGGATTTATTGGCCGTCCCCGGTGTCACGCCGAATGTGGCTACCTTGCTGACCTTGATTGGGCAGACTTCCACCCGCTACTATCGGGATATCATTATGGGCGACGTGGTACAGCTGTTTAACACCAACCAAATGGCGGAGTATCTCATCCCGTGGTTTTTGGGTGAGAAGAACGAGTCGGTGGTGATGGTCAGTATGGATAATAAGCGTAAGGTGCTGAATACCACCCGTATTTTTAGAGGTAGCGTCAACTCCGCCCAGTTTAACACCCGTCTTGCCGTCCAACAGGCGTTGCGTGACAACGCCACGCAGATTATTCTGGCGCACAATCATCCTAACGGATTCTGCTTCCCCTCCGATGCGGACGCAGACACCACCGAGCATCTCATCGAGGTGCTCCGTCCTCTGGATATCCGTGTGGTGGATCACCTGATTATTTCGGACGGCGATTGCTTGTGTATGTCGCTGACACCCGGCGTCAGCGAGATGTTCCGCCCCGTGTTGCCGAATATCCCGAAAGTGTCCAATTGATAGCATTTTAACACATTCTACGGAGGATTGCAAGTATGCACCCGTTTCGCCATTTTTGCACCATCACCCGTCATCGCCACCGTGTGATGGCCCATTGTTTCCGTGTGGGTATCGGCTGGCAGGGTCTGTTTCACGACCTGTCCAAGTATTCTCCCACCGAGTTTTGGGCAGGAGCTCGCTACTATCAGGGCACCCGTAGCCCCAACGAGGAGGAGCGTGCCGTCCACGGCTATTCCGTGGCGTGGATGCACCATAAGGGGCGCAACCGCCACCACTACGAATATTGGACGGACTACAGCTTAGAGACCAAGCAAGTAGAACCGATTAAAATGCCCATTCGATTCGTGGCGGAGATGTTCTGCGACCGTGTGGCCGCCAGCAAGATCTATCGGGGCAAGGCCTACGTGGACAGCCATCCGTTGGAATATTTCCTCGGCGCTAAGGCACGCCGCCGCATCCATCCCGAAACCTCGGATTTGCTGGAGGGTTGGCTGCGTATGCTGGCAGAGCAGGGCGAGGACGTCACTTTCGCCCACGTCCGTCAGGCGATAAAGCGTGGCACGTATTAAAGAGTAAAGACGATTCAACGAATCGTCTTTTTCTTTTTCAAAAAATCCTATTCTCTCTTGCGAAAATATGGTATAATGTGGATTATAGTGATACTACACCCGATTGAGGAGTGAATGATTATGTTGCATCTGCTGATTGGCCCTTCGGGCAGCGGTAAGACGCATACCATTGTTGAGCGATTGTCCTCCCTTGCCGCACAGGGGAAGGAGAAGCTGTTTTGGTTGGTACCGGAGCAGTATTCTTTCGAGAGCGAGCGGGCTATGTTGCGTGCTTTAGGCCCCGTGCAGGCGGCCAAGGTGCGTGTGGTCAGCTTTTCTCGTCTGGCGGATTTGGTCGCCCGTGAGGTGGGCGGCTTGGCCGGCCTGCGGCTGGACGAGGGTACCCGTGCCCTACTGATGAGTCGTGCTGTGACGCAGGTAGCCGCACTGGCAGAGGACACCGACAGCCCTCTGCGTGGCGTGCGTGTGCGTTTGGCCACCGATAGCGCCTACGTGGAGCAGTTGCTCACCCTGTGGGAGGAGTTGCGCCAGTGCGATATTGCCACCGACGCCTTAGAGCGTGCGGCGGCCGCACTGTGCACCGAGGAAGAGGTGCTGTCCCAAAAGACGGAGGCGCTCTACCGTGTTTTCACCGCCTACGAAGGCTTGGCCGCCGCCACGGGTTTGGACGAATTGGACGATTTGACCCGCTTGGCGGAGCAGTTGGCGGACAGCCACCTGCCCGACGGCGCTACCGTATTTGTGGATGGATTTAAGGGCTTTACGGTGCAGGAGATGAAGGTGCTGGCCGCTCTGCTGCCCCGTGTGGAGGAGATGACCATTTCCCTGTGCACCGACACCATCGGTGCCAAGCACGAGAAGGACGTAGCAGGCGTACCGCAGGATCACAGCCGTGAGTTTCCGCTGTTTCAGCCTGTGGTGGACACCATCCATACCCTGTACGAGGTTGCCGCACCCTACGGCGAGCCCCGAGTGACCTATCTCGGCGATAACCGCCGCACCGACAGCGCCGCTTTGCAGGCGCTGGAGCGCGGTCTCTATGCGCCGTCCCCTGCCGTGTATGAGGAGGCGACCGCCGACGTGATCGTTACGCCCTGCGAGGACGTGTACGAGGAATGCGCCTACGTGGCGCGCCGTATCCGCCGCCTGCTCCGTGAGGAGGGGTATCGTTGCCGTGACATCACGGTGGTGGTGCGCAATCTCCCCGATTATCAGGGCATTCTGGACGAAGCACTGGCCCGTCATGGGATCCCTTGCTATATGGATACCCGTCAGGATATCCTTTGCGAGCCCTTGGTGGTGTACATCCGTGCCGCCCTGCGTTTGGCGGTGGGCGGTTGGCGCACCGAGGAAATGCTGCGTCTGATGAAAACCGATTTGTGGCCGCTGTCTCCCGTGGAGATTGCGGAAATGGAGAATTACGTCTACACTTGGGGTATTGAGGGCAACCAGTGGGAGCGCGAATGGACCGAGAGCCCTGCCGGCTTGAGTGGCCGTGAAAATGCCTACACCCGAGCCGCTCTGGCACGGCTGAACATCCATCGTGAGGCGCTGATGGAGCCTCTTACCGCCCTGCGGCAGAGCCTGCGCGGCCGTGTCAACGGCCGTCAGTTCGCTACGGCGGTGTATACGTGGCTGGGCGGTCAGAAAACGCTGCCCACCCGTATGCGTGAACAGATTGAAGCCCTGGAATCCTTGGCGCAGCCCGTGCTGGCGGCACACGCCGAGCGGCTGTGGGACGCCGTGATGGAGATTCTCGACCGCTTCGTGCTGGCGCTGGGCGACCAGTCTATGCCTGCCGCTCAGTTGGAAGAGATGTTCACCATGCTGTGCCGCACCATGGATATGGGCAACATCCCCCAGAGTTTGGATGCCGTGACGGTGGGCAGTGCCGACCGCATTCGCTACAATGCCCCTCGCGCCGTGTTTGTGTTGGGCGCCAACGAGGGCGTGTTCCCTGCCTATCCTATGGGGAACGGCATTCTCTCGGAGGAGGAGCGCCGTATCCTGAAGGAGCAGGATATCCTGCTGGCAGGTGACGTGCTCAGCCAGTGCGTAGAGGAGCGCTATTACGCCTATTTGGCGCTGTCCGCACCATCGGAGCGGCTGGTGATTGCCTATCACACCGCCGGCGATAACGCCCCTTCGCCTATCGTAGAGGCGGTGCGCCGTATTCTGCCCCGTCACACCGCAGGTGTGGCGACGCAGGCAGACGGCAGCGATTTGGAATCCGCCCCCGAGATGTTTGATCGCTTTGCGCGGGATTATACCGCCCATTCGGCTCTGAAACTCAGTTTGGAGCAGGTGCTGGGCGAGCAGGCGGAATACGCCCCACGCATAGCCGCCGTGGAGCGCTCTGCCACCAACGCACCCTTCCATATTGAGAATACCGACGTGGCGCAACAACTGTTCGGCACCGAGATGTGCCTGTCTGCCAGCCAGACCGAGATGTTCTACCGTTGCCATTTCTCCTATTTCTGTCGCTACGGCCTGCGCATTCAGCCCCGCCGTGTGGCGCAGGTGGACGCTTCCGTGTTCGGCACGCTGGTGCACTATCTGATGGAGGTGCTGCTCCCTGTCTATACCGCCGAGGGCGGTCTGGTGGACACTCTGCGCGACGAAACGTCCTCGCCTGCGGCAGACCGTGCCCTGATGACCCGTCTGCAGGGCGACGTGCGTGCCGCTACGGCAGAGTACATCAATCGTGAGATGGGCGGCACCGAGGAAAAGAGCGGCCGCTTCCTGTATCAGGTCAGTTTGGCGGAGCGTGCCGCCTGCAATATGCTGTGGCACACCCTGATGGAGTTGCGCCAGAGCGATTTCGTTCCCGTGGACTTCGAGCTGGGCATCCATCCCGAGGAGGATGAGGATGCCGAGGGCGTGATCTCTCTGCGCCTACCCACCTCCGTGGGCAGCGTGCAGGTGCGTGGCTCGGTGGACCGTGTGGATTTGTTCCGCCGTTTCGACGGCACCGTCTACGTCCGTGTGGTGGACTATAAGACGGGCACCAAGACCTTTGAAATGCGGGACGTGGTGGCCGGTTTGAGCACCCAGATGCTGCTGTATCTGTTTATCGTGTGCGATAACAGCCGCCGCTATTTGGAGCAGGAGGGCGTGTTGCGCCCCGGTGGCGTGCTGTACCATCCTCTGTCCGATTTGGTGGTGGACCGTGGTCAGGACCCTGCCGAGCGACTCAAGCAGATGCGTATGAGCGGCATTTTGCTGGACGACCCCTCCGTGGTGATGGCCATGGAGAAGGAGGGCGGCAATCTGTTCGTCCCTGCTAAGCTCAACAAAGAGGGTCAGCCCACGGGCAACGTGGTCACCCTCCACCAGTTCGATTTGCTCCGCAAGACGGTGGAATCTCTGTTAGTGGGTATGGCGGATTCTTTGGTACAGGGCGATATTACCGCCCTGCCCCTGCAGAGCGGCCAGCACGGCCCCTGCACCTATTGCGATTATCGGGCGGTGTGCGCCCGTGACGCGGAGGCGCCCGTACGGGAGTTGGCCGCTAAGTCGATGAAGCAAGTGTTGGCCGAGATGGAGCAAGAGGAGGTGAGCGAGGATGAGTGAGAAAAAATGGACGCCGGAACAGCGGCAGAGCATTGAGGCTCGTGGCGGCTCTCTGCTGATTTCCGCCGCCGCCGGCTCGGGTAAGACCGCCGTGCTGGTAGAGCGTATCATCCGACTCATCACCGACCCCGACCATCCCGTGGACGTGGACCGACTGCTGGTGGTCACCTTCACCCGTGCCGCCGCCGCCGAGATGCGCCAGCGCCTGAGCAACGCACTGGCTAAGAAGATGGCGGAGAAGCCCGACGACCTCTACTATCAGCGCCAGCAGATGTTGTTGCCCCGTGCCTACATCTCCACCGTCCACGGCTTCTGTACCCGTTTGTTGCAGGAATACGCAGGACAGACCGGTCTGCCCGTGGGCTTCTGTGTGGCGGATGAGAGCCAGTCCGGCCTGTTGGCCGCACAGGCGCTGGACGAGGTACTGGAGGAAAACTATCGCCGCTGTGACCCTGCCTTTATGGCGTTGGCGGCACAGCTGAATTCGGGGCGCAACGATATGGCTCTGCGCACCGCCGTGGAGAGCGCCTACGCCTTTATGCAGGCACAGCCTTTCCCCGAGAAGTGGCTGCAGAAGCAGATTGACGCCTATTCCGCCGTGGTGCCGTTGGAGCAGACCGAGTGGATGCAGACCATTCTGCAGGCGCTGGATATGGAACTGGAATACGCCGCCTCTTTGTGTCATCGTGCCTACGAGATCAGCGTGGCGGCCGGTTTGGAGCCCTACGTGGACACCCTTTTATGCGAATCTCAGCAGATCACCCGCCTGCGTGAGTTTTTACCCACCGCCACCTACGACGAAATGCAGAGCAAGGTGTGCGGCTTCGCCTTTGGCCGCTTAGCGCCCGTCCGCGCCAAGGACGAGGCTCTCGACGAGGCAAAGGAAGAGGTCAAGGCCTTGCGCGACGCGGCGAAAAAGTCCCTTGCGCGTTGTGCCGCCCTATTTTGCGGCACCGAGGCGGAGTGCCGTGCCGACCTGGCGCAGATGGCGCCTCTGGTGGACGCTTTGGGCGCACTGGTGCGCCAGTTTACCGACCGCTACGTGACCCTTAAGCGGCAGGAAAAACTGTTGGATTACAACGATTTGGAGCACGAGGCCTTGCGCCTTGTGGCGGACGCCGATGGTCATCCTACGCCGTTGGCGGAGGAGATTTCCCGCCGCTTTGCTCACATTATGGTGGACGAGTATCAGGACACCAATGCGGCGCAGGAAGCCTTGTTTAAGGCGATTTCTCGCAAGGAGGAAAACCTTTTCTTCGTGGGCGACGTCAAGCAGAGCATTTACGGCTTCCGTCAGGCGATGCCCTTCCTCTTCACCCGCCGCCGTGGTGAGTATAAACCCTATTGCGAGGAAGCCCCTGACTATCCTGCCACCATTACCTTGAAAAACAATTTCCGCAGCCGCCGCACCGTTACCGATACGGTGAATTTTCTCTTCCGTCAGCTGATGAGCGAGCGTTTGGGCGGCGTGGTGTACGGTGACGATGAAGAACTGAAATACACCGCCGCCTATACCGAGGCGGACACCGCCACCGAGTGGCTGCTGCTGGATAAAGAAGCGGCCGCCGCCGAGGGTATCACCGACGTGCAGGCGGAGGCACGGCAGATTGCCCTGCGTATCCGTCAAATGAAAGAGTCGGGCATGCAGATTGTGGACGACAAGAAACTGCGTGCTGTGGAATACGGCGATTTTTGTATCCTTCTGCGCGGTCGCACCCATATTGGGGAATACGTGAAGGAGTTGGACCGTTTAGGGATCCCTGCCGCCGCCGATAAGGGCGCGGATTTCCTCTCCACCCCTGAGGTGCAGGCGTCCCTGTCCCTACTGCGTGTCATCGACAATCCTCTGCGTGAGGTGGAGTTGACCGCCGTGATGTTGTCGCCTCTGTTCGGCTTCACCGCCGACGATTTGGCGCTGTTACGTGTCATCTACGGCAAGTATCTGCCGCTGTACGTGGCGGTGGAAAGGATGTCCGGGGAGGACAATGTCGATCTTGCCGACCTGTCCGCCCGTTGCGGATTGCTATTGTCCCATTTGCGCCGTCTGCGCACCTTGGCGGTGTCCCTGCCTGCCGACCGTCTGCTGGAGACGGCGTATCGGGATTTGGACGTGGAGGCGGTGTTTGCCGCCCGTAGCGGCGGCCGTCAGCGTGTGGCGAATCTCCATCAGTTGGATCGTATCGCCCGTGGCTTTGAACAGGGCGGCTTCCGTGGCTTGTCCGCTTTCGTTCGCCATCTGGATCGCCTGCAGGAGCAGGGCGTGGATTTGGGCGGTGGCGACACTTTGTGCCAGAACGGCGTGCGCCTGATGACCGTCCACGCCTCTAAGGGCTTGGAGTTCCCCGTGGTGTTTCTGGCTCGCCTCGGCGGTCAGGGCAGCAACGAGGACAGCCGCAAAAAGCTCTTGTTCCATCATCGCTTGGGCATTGGTATGAAACTCACCGACGACGCCGAGGGCGAAAAGCACGTGCCTCTGCCTTATTGCGCGGTGAAAACCGCTCGCCGACTGGACGATTGCGCCGAGGAGTTGCGCGTGTGGTACGTGGCCCTCACCCGTGCCCGTGAAAAGCTGGTGATGGTCTATTCCGCCAAAGACCCCTACGCTGCCATGCGCAAGGCGGAGATGAATCTCCCCGTAGCAGGCCCTCTGTTGCCTGCGGTGGTGTGTCAGGCCAAATCCCCCGGCGAGATGTTGCTTACCGCCGCCCTGCGCCATCCCAATTTCCGTCCCTATCGCCACCGTAGCGAGGTGGCCAACCTGTCCGCCGAAACGGCTTGGCAGGTGACGGTGTGCGGCGAGGTGGCGCCTGCCACCGTGGCCCAGGCGGAGAATGCCGTGCAGGAGGATACCGCCCTCACCGCTACCTTGCGGGAGCGTATCGGCTATACCTACCCCTATGCGCCGCTTTTGGGCGTGCCTGCCCATCTGCCGGCCTCCCGTCTGTCCCATCAGCGGCTCAGTCGCCGATTTATCGCCGCCAATCCCCCTGCTTTCTTGCAAAAGGAGGGTATGACCGCCGCCCAGAAGGGCACGGCGACCCACACCTTTATGCAGTATGCGGACTATGCCGCGGCCGCCGCCGACCCGATGGTGGAGGCACAGCGCCTGTTGGCTGCAGGCTTTATCACGGCTCAGCAGGCGCAGGTACTCGATGAGGAGAAACTGCGCGGTTTCTTTGACGGCGCTCTCTACCGCCGTATGACGGCGGCACAGGGTCTGTGGCGTGAGTTCCCCTTCGTTATGGAGGTGCCTGCCACCACGTTGGCTCCCGACCTGCCTGCCCAAGCGGCAGGGGAGACGGTGGTGGTGCAGGGTATCGCCGACTGCGTTTTCCGTGAGGGCGACCGCCTGATTCTGGTGGACTATAAGACGGATAAGGTGGATACCGCCGCCGAACTCATCGACCGCTACCGCAGTCAGATGTTGTTCTACAAGCAGGCGCTGGAAAAGATTTTCGGCCTGCCCGTCGCCGAAATGCTGCTGTATTCCTTTGCTTTGGGTGAAGCCGTTGAGGTGAAATAACGCATACAAAAACCGCAGATTGCTTTTCTGCGGTTTTTGTGTTATAGTGGGGATGTAAGCTCGGCCGATGTTTGTCAGGAGGGATGAAAATGAAGCATATTTACGACGTTGCCGTGGTGGGCGGAGGCCCTGCGGGAGCGGTGTTTGTTAAGGAGTTAGCTGCCGCACGCCCCGATCTGTCCATCGTGCTTGTGGACGGCCAATCCCCTGAATCCGCCAAGCCTTGTGGTGGCTTGTTGGCACCCGACGCGCAGAAATTGTTGGCGCGCTTTGATTTGGTGCTTCCTAAGAGTGTGTTGGAGGATCCTCAGATCTTCGCGGTGGAGACCATCGACATCGACCAGAATATTGTGCGCTATTATCAGCGTCACTATCTCAATATGGATCGCTATGCTTTTGATCAATGGCTGTTGTCCCTTGTTCCCTCCCAAGTTACTATGATGAAAGGTCGCTGCAAATCCGTTCAAAAAGACGTGGAACTGTACACGGTTTTGATAAAAAACGGGGAAGAAGAAACCACCCTCACCGCTCGTGCCGTGGTGGGTGCCGATGGCGGCGGATCGGTGGTGCGTCGTGCGTTTTTTAAGCCGATGCGGGTGCAGTATGTGGCTATCCAGCAGTGGTTTGAAAACAAGGGTCAGAGTCTGCCTTATTACTCCTGCATTTTCGATGCCAAGACCAGCGACAGTTGTTCTTGGACTATTCATAAGGGCAATTACGTCATCTTCGGCGGCGCCTTTGCACCACAGAAGTGCCGCGAAGCCTTTGATGAGCAAAAGTCTCGATTGGAAACCTTCCTTGGCAATTCCTTTGGTGAGGAGATTAAGACCGAGGCGTGTTTGGTGTCCAGCCCCCGTGCCTTCAAGGATTTTTGCACCGGTGCAGACGGCGTGTTTCTTCTTGGCGAGGCGGCCGGATTTATCAGTGCCAGCTCTTTCGAGGGCTTGAGCAGCGCTATGTATAGCGGCAAGATGTTGGCGGACGCTTTTGTCGCCGGCGAAACCTTTGCGCAAACGCAGAAGCGGTATCGCAAAGCGACTCGTTCTCTACGGTGGAAACTGCGTATGAAGTCGGTTAAACGCACCTTTCTCTGCACACCGTTTACCCGCAAACTGATTATGAAAAGCGGTCTTCAAAGCATCCAACCCTATGTGAAATGATAAAAAATAGCCGAGGCGTCAGCCTCGGCTATTTTTGTTATTCATTCGTCTTATTCTTCTTGTACAAGCGATAGGAATACACGGTAGGCACCGCACACATCACCACCAGAATGCTCATCATCACGATGAAGGCCCACACACCGGAGAGCAGAGCGCAGGGCATACACAGCAGACCGCCTGCCACCCACAGCTTACCTGCCAAGCGATGGGTCTTGTTCCAGTTTTCTTCGTCGCTCAGCGTCCAGGGTAGCTTGATGCCCAGAGTATAACTCTGCTTGCACTTGGGCAGATAGTTGCCGATGATGACGAACAGCGCACCCATAAACAGCGGCATAATCGCCGCCATATCCACCTTGCGTCCAAAGGCCGCCAGATACACCATCACGTGAAGAAACAGATTCAGCACGGGGATGATCCACAGCACCAGTCCCATGAGCTTGCTCTCGGTGGCGTTCTTTGCTTTGGGGTCAAGACCGGTCATCAGCGTGCAGAACCATTGCATCGCAAACATAAACAGCGGCATTAAAAACACCGCCTGCGTCTTGGTAGCCCAGCCGTCCACCTCGCCGTTGACACCCCAATGGTAGGGCACCTGATCGGGCAATTTATCCCACAGCAGCAGTCCTATCACCATAGGTAGCAGGATGATCACCGAGGTAATCACCAACGTCCACTTATTCTTTTTCAAAAAATCACGCATTGTCGCTCTCTCCTTTCAGGTCGCTGATCCACAGCAGAATCTCCTCCAACACCGAGGCGTTGAGGTCATAGAAAATAAACTTGCCCTCTCGGGTATCCCGAATCAGATTGGCCTCTTTGAGTACCGACAGATGACGGGAGATCGCCGCGTCGCTGATGTCAAAACGATCTGCAATATCTCCTGCGGCCATACGCCCGTTTTTGAGCATACCCAGTATTTCGCGCCGAATCGGATCCGACAGAGCTTTCATGGTCTTTTGCAGTCCCATACTGCACCTCACTTTCTAACAATTAACATTTAACTTAAATGTTAATTGTATAGTACCACAGGATTTTGTTGTTGTCAATACTTTTTTGCAAAAAAATCGGCACTGCCTTGGCAGTACCGATTTTGATTCCGCTATTGTTTTTTCATCTGCCGCAGAAACACCACCACGGCGACGATCAGCAGGGCGGCGGCATAGCCCACCACCCACCACAGATGGGGGAAGATACCATCAATATTCCCGCCCAGCAGAGCACGCTCCATATCCACAGCGTGGACGAAGGGGAGGGCATAGGCAATCTTTTTGAAAGCGCCGCCCACCAAATCCAAGTCGAACCACACGCCTGACAGCCACGCCGACAGATTGGTCAGCAGGGCGCCGCAAATGCCGCCCACCTGCTTATCGGTAAGGACACTGCCGCACAGTAGACCCAGAGCGATATACAGCACCGACACCGGCAGGATACCCAAAATGGCATATAGGATACCCACCGTCACGTCCAAGCCCAACACGACAGCCACCACGTAGCAGATGACACACTGCGCCACGGCGATGGGTAGGATGGGCAGGGTATAGCCGAGGATACAATCCGCTGAGGTCAGCGGCGTGGTGTACAGCCGCTGCATCAAGGAACTACTGCGGTCTTTGGCAATCAGGGTGGCGGAAAATAGGCTCATAAACGCCAGACCGAATACCGTGACGCCCGGTGTCAGGTGGTCGATTTCGAATAATGCCACGGGTACGTTGGCCTGAATGGCACTGAGTAGCAGAATCAGTACCAACGGAAAGCCGAGGCCGAAGAACAGGGTCAACGGGTCGCGGAGAATCTCTTTGGCGTTACGCCGTGCAAAGGTGAGCATTTTCATTCCGCCACCCCTTTCACAATACGGATGAAGGCCTGCTCAAAGTTGTCCACGCCGGCGGCCTTTTTAATAGCCTGCGCCGTGTCGCAGAGCAACAATTTGCCGTCCTTCATAATGGCGATACGGTCGGAGAGGGCCTCTGCCTCCTCCATATAGTGGGTGGTCAGCAGGATGGTCACCCTGCCTTTCAGCGAGCGAATCAAATCCCATAGGTCGCTGCGCGCCAGCACGTCAAGCCCCAGTGTCGGCTCGTCGAGGAAAAGGATAGCCGGTTCGCTAATCAGCGCCATAGCGATACTCAGCCGTCGTTGCCAGCCGCCGGACAGCTTGCCTGCTCGCTTTTTCGCCACGGATTCCAGACCAAGCAGCCCGGTCAGCTCGGCGATTTTCGCCTGCCGCTTTTCTTTATCAAATCCGTGAACACCGCACATCAGCTCCAGATTCTCCGTCACCGACAGATTGGGGGCTATCGCCGTCTCTTGGGGTGATACGGCGATGATCCGCTTCACCGCCACCCCTTCGGTGCGAATGCTGTGGCCGTGGAGAAAGGCGTCACCCTCGGTGGGTGCCGTCAGGCAGGACAGCATTTTGATGGTGGTGGTTTTGCCTGCGCCGTTGACTCCTAAGAGGGAGAAAAGCTCGCCCTGCCGCACCGTCAGGCTGAGGGTGTCCACCGCCACCACGTCCTTGTATTTCTTGGTTAGGTTTTCAATACGGATGGCGTCCATCGTCACCCCTCCATTCCATAGTGCTTGCGCAGACCCAGATAGGCGTCGGACAGCATACGGCTGACCAACTCCCAGTCGGGCAGGAAAAAGCCGGTGGCCATCATGGTGGCGATGCCGTGGACGTAGGCCCACATCTCCAGATGGAACGTTTGCGCGTCGGTGAAATCCAGTCCTGTGTTGCTCTGCACCACGGTGACCATACGGGAGAAGAGATTGTCGGCACCGTCCTCGGTATCGCCGTTACGGTCCCGCATAAACAGCAGTTGAAACAGCGCGCTTTCCTCTTTGGCAAAGCGGATGTAGGCCATACCGCTGGCCTTGTAGGTAGGGTATGCGCCGCTCTCCACCTCATCCTGCACGTATTGGTTGCACAGTGCCTCGGCCTGGGCCATCACCGCCGCTTTCAACTCTTCCATGGTGGCGAAATTGGAGAAAATCGGCTGGGTGGAGCACCCCAATCGGGCCGCAATGGTACGGGCGTTGATGGCGGCGGCACCCTCGCGGCGCACGATCTCCATGGCGGCGACGATAATGTCTTCTTTGGTCACTTTCACTTTGGGTGGCATAGGACACCTCCATAAAATAACAAGCGTTATATATCTTTTGTTATTTTATCATATTTTATGAAAAAGTCAAGTGCAAACGCAAAAAAGCCGAGGCAATTTGCCTCGGCTTTTTTATTCCTATTTTACGGCAAGCGTAACGGCCGGTTATGCCAAAACGTCTCGCACGTAAGCAATTTGTGCCTCTACAGAGCCAACGGAAGTGCCACCTTCGCTGATACGGGTGGCCACGCAGGTGGCAAGGTCGATGGCGTTGTACACGTCCTCGGTGAAGAGGTCGCTGTATTCTTTGTACACGCTCAGCGGCAGGTCTTCCAGTACCTTGCCCTCTGCCATACAGCGGGCCACCAACTGACCGGCGATCTTATAGGCGCTGCGGAAGGGTAGACCGTTCTTTACCATCCAGTCGGCCAGATCGGTGGCATTGATAAAGCCCTTCTGGGCGGCTTTCTTCATATTTTCGGGGATGGCGGTGAGCGTTTCCACCATGCCCACAAAGACCTTCAGGCACATCTCGGCGGTATCCACCGCATCGAAGATAGCTTCTTTGTCCTCCTGCATATCCTTGTTGTAGGCAAGGGGCAACCCCTTTAGGGTAGTGAGCAGCGCCATCAGGTCGCCGTACACACGGCCGGTCTTGCCGCGCACCAATTCCGCCATATCGGGATTTTTCTTTTGGGGCATAATAGAGGAGCCGGTGGTGTAGGCGTCGGACAACTGCACAAACTTAAACTCCCAACTGCTCCACAGGATGATCTCCTCGGAAAAACGGGATAGGTGCATCATCAAGATGGACAATGCAGACAACAACTCTACCGCAAAGTCACGGTCGGACACGCCGTCTAAGCTGTTGCGGCAGATGTCGGTCATGCCCAACTGCGCCGCCTCAAAGCGGCGGTCGGTGTGATAGGTGGTGCCGGCCAGCGCACAGCAGCCGATGGGGGAGACGAGGGTGCGCTTTTTGGCGTCCGCCAAACGGTCCAAATCACGCAGCAGCATCATGGCATAGGCCATCAGGTGGTGGCCAAAGGTGATGGGCTGTGCTCTCTGCAGATGGGTGTAGCCGGGCATAATGGTGTCCTTGTACTCCTCGGCTTTGTCGGTGACGGCGACCACTAAACCCTTCACCAGAGCGGTCAGGTCGTCCGTTTTCTCTGCCAGATACAGGCGCAGGTCCAGCGCCACCTGGTCGTTACGGCTGCGGGCGGTGTGCAGTTTCTTGCCCACGTCGCCCAGCCGCCCCGTCAGCACCTGCTCCACGAACATATGGATGTCCTCGCAAGTCATATCAAACGTCAGTTTGCCGCTGTCCAAATCCTCCAGAATACCCTGCAGGCCGTCAATCAGCGTCTGAGCCTCTGCTTGAGTAATGATACCCTGTGCGCCCAGCATGGCGGCGTGTGCCATACTGCCGGTGATGTCCTGCTTATACATCCGACTGTCAAAGCGGATGGAGGAATTGAAATCGTCTGCAATTTGCGCGGTGTTGCCGTCGGTCACGCCGGCCCACATCTTAGCCATATAATCACACTTTCTTACTAGTCTCAATAAATGGGTAATGAGATAGTGGGTTTTCGCCCACTATCTCATAGTGAAAATTTATTTCAGTCTACCCTGTTCACGGAGCGCCTGCACACGGGTGGGCAGGCCCCACAGGTTAATGAAGCCCTGGGCATCCTTTTGGTCGTAGTCGGACTCGTCAAAGGTGGCCAGATTCTCGGAATACAGCGTGTAGGGAGAGGTCATACCGGCAGGGATGATGTTGCCCTTGTACAGCTTCAGCTTCACGATACCGGTGACGTACTTGTTGGACTCATCGGCAAAAGCGGAGAGGGCCTCGCGAGCGGGGCTGAACCACTTGCCGTTGTAAATCAGGTCGGCAAAATCGATAGCCAACTTCTGCTTCAGGTGCAGGGTATCCTTGTCCAGAGTCAACATCTCCAGCTGCTCGTGAGCAAAGTACAGGATGGTGCCGCCGGGAGTCTCGTAGACGCCGCGGTCCTTCATGCCCACCAGTCGATTCTCCACGATGTCGATGATACCGATACCGTTGGCACCGCCCAAGCGGTTGAGCTCGGCGATGATGGCGGAGGCCTTCATCTTCTGGCCGTTGACCGCCACGGGCGCACCGGCTTCAAACTCAATGGTCACGTAGGTAGGCTCGTCGGGAGCCTGGAAGGGGGAAACACCCATCTCCAGGAAGCCGGGCTTATCGTAGTCGGGCTCGCTGGCAGGATCCTCCAGATCCAAGCCCTCGTGGGACAAGTGCCACAAATTCTTGTCTTTGGAATAGTTGGTCTCCCGGCTGATCTTCAGCGGTACGCCGTGGGCCTCGGCATAGTCGATCTCCTCGTCACGGGATTTGATATCCCACTCACGCCAGGGGGCGATGATGGGCATATCGGGAGCGAAGCGCTTGATGGCCAGCTCAAAACGCACTTGGTCGTTACCCTTACCGGTGCAGCCGTGGCAGATGGCGTCGGCGCCCTCGGCCAGAGCGATCTCGGCCAGCGCCTTGCCGATGATGGGACGGGCAAAAGCGGTTCCCAGCAGATAGGTCTCGTACTTGGCGCCCATCTTGAGGGAGGGGATGATGACGTCATCCACCATCTCGTCGGTCAGGTCAGCCACAATCAGCTTGGAGGCGCCGGTCTTGATGGCTTTCTCCTCCAGACCATCCAGCTCATCCGCCTGGCCCACGTTACCGGCCACGGCGATGACCTCGCAGTTGTTGTAGTTTTCTTTTAGCCACGGGATAATGATCGAGGTGTCCAGACCACCGGAGTAGGCGAGCACCACTTTTTTGATATCAGCTTTGTTCATAGGAAAAACCTCCTTGTAGATACGCATTGTGAATATTTATGCGGCACATTTATATGCCAAGCATTAGCAACAGTGCATATTATACCACCAAAAAGGGCTTTGTCAATAGAATTTACGGAATTTTCTGTATATTTTTGCGAAAGTTTGCAATTTTTATGCATAATGGATGTATATATACATCAAAGGCGCAAAAAAGACCGCCCCTCGGCTGAGGGGCGGTCGGCGATGATGGTAATTGCAGATTAAAACCAGTTGTAAGCGGCGGCGGAACCGGTGTCGTAGAGGATGGTCTCAACGCCGTCGATCTCCACGATGAAATAGCCGTGGAACCAAACCAAGGTATCCTTGCTCTCGTCGGGAATGTTCTTCACACGGATGGCGAAGGAAACGGTGTCCTCAGCCTCGTCGTAGACGTTGCATAGATACACAGCAGGCACGTCAATCACGCGGCTACCGTTCACATCCTCCAGAGTGGGATGGGTCATGGTGCTGTCGTTGGAAACCACAGCGCCCATACCGAGCAGCTTGTAGCCCTCGATGGTGGCGTTGTCGTAGATGGCGGTGGTGTTGTTCACTTCCATGCCGTCCACCTTCACGTCATACTTAAAGGCAAAGCCGTTGACGTCCTCGGATTTGGAGTCGCTGGTCTTCTTAAACCACTGGCCGAGGTCCACCCAGCGCTCCTCGCCGCAGGTGGTGCAGGCGGTGGCAAAGGGGTTGGCGTAGGTGTGGTTGCAGGTCGGTACGCGCTCTGCACCGCAGGTGTTGCAGTCGGTGTCGGCGTCGTCGTCATAGACGCACTCGTGGGCACTGTCTACGATGGTCAGGGTATAGAGGGTGCCAATACCATCGGTGGAGTTGTTCTCGATGGCCCACATAGGTTTCACGGGAGGTGCACCGGCGGAGCCCAGGCTACCGCCCAGTGTAGCCTCGATGATGTTGTCTTTATCGCTGTCGGTGAATGCCTTTTTGGTCACGGCACCGGAGGTGCTGTTTACCGAAACGGTGTAGAAAACGGTATCGTCCACGCTACCGTCCACCAACAAACCTTTGGCGGCGTATTCGGCGTTGAGGGTATCGTCCTGGAAATAGACGGTTTCACCGGCGCCCACGTAGACCACGATACCGTTGGACTTGACCTTGATGGGGCTGGTGGAATCACCGGCAACGATGTTCATATTGGCATAGACGGTGCCGGCGGCAGCGTCCTTGGTGACGATTTGAACGGTGGCCACGTCACCTGCCTGCACAGGTAGGGTCATGATGGGGCCGTTGTAGATGACGCCGTTCTCGCAGCCACCTTCATAGGAGAGGCCGTTGTCGGTGGTGAGAGTGATGGTATAGTCTACGTTCTTATACTTGTGCTCCAGATACAGGATGCCTTCCTGCTCCACAGTCAATTCGTACCACACGCCGTCGGTGGTGCCTTCGGCGATGGTGGGGTTGAGCAGATAAGTGTTCACACCGTTGCCAAACCATTTGTCGTTGGCGTTGATGGGGTTATCCTGGGTGCCCTCAGCAGCGACGGTCATAGGCATAACCATCATCAGCATAGCACAAGCCATTAGCATGCCGATAAAACGTTTGACGTTTTTCATACGAAAACCTCCTTCAAAATGAGGTGGAAAGAGAGTCCTCTAAACCTCTTTTCCGCGCTATACCGCTTTAATGCGGTAATACACTAAGCAAGTATAACATAAAGAAATTGCAAATACAAGGGCTTTTGTTCGAGTTGTCTCACTTTTTTGCATTTTCACAGAAATGAGATTGCATATTTGTTTACTATGACAAATAGGGGGCGCATTTGTGATTTTTGCGGGTAATGCTAAAAATTTGAAAAAACCTATTGACTTTCACGTACCGTTATGGTGTACACTGTGTTGTGTGAGGTGATGGACTTGAAGATACGCATTAAAGAATTCGCCGATTTGACAGGTGTCAGTGTACGCACCCTTCATTACTACGATGAGATCGGCTTGCTTCGTCCCGCTGATGTGGATAGCGCCACCGGCTATCGGTATTACGACGAGCAATCCCTTCTGCGTATGCAGGAGATTCTTTTCTATCGTGAGCTGGATTTTCCCTTACAGCGTATTAGAAATCTGCTATCCTCTCCACATTATAATAAAGAGCAAGCGCTGACCGAGCAAAAACAGTTGCTCATCCTCAAAAAAGAGCGATTGGAGCGGCTGATTGCCGCCATTGACAGCGCCGCGAAAGGAGAAAACGTTATGACTGCTTTTGATAACCGTGATTTTGAGCAATATCGGGCAGAGGCCGCCGCCCGTTGGGGCGATACCGCCGCCTATCGGGAGTATGAGGAGAAAACCGCCTCTGCCACCGCCGCTGAGACGGAAAGTTTTGCCGCCCAAATGGATGGGCTGATGGCGCAGTTTGCCGCCTGTATGCAGTCGGGTGCTACGCCCGATTCGGCCGCGGCACAGACTTTGGTGAAGGCTCTGCAGGAGCATATCACCGCCCATTATTATCACTGCACCGACGAGATTTTGTTTGGCCTTGGTCAGATGTACGTGGCGGACGACCGCTTTTGTGCCAATATCGACCGCCACGCTGCCGGTACCGCCGCCTTTATCCGTGCCGCTATCGAAACCTATTGCCGCAAATAATCCGCAAACAAAAAACACCCTATGGCGTTTTGAACAGGTCCAGTAAAAACGGACAATAGACAAAACACCCCCTGTTGTAGGATAATAACTACGACAGGGGGTTTAACTATGCCAAGACAATATCAACACACGTTATCACTGCTACCTCAAATCAAAGAAATGCTGAGAAAAGGAATGAGTCATCGAGAAATTGAGAAGAAATTAGGTCTGGTCGGAGATATAATCATCATGATTAATAAGGGTCTTATATAAAAGAAAAAGAGTCATAAAGATTCTATAAGAATCGTTATAACTCATAAAGATTGCAGGAATATTGAAATTTTGAATGATTTATGGTATAATGCAATCAATTCGATAAACTTGAATTTGTCTTAGTGCATCAAGTAATCATTAAATAGCAAAGGAGATGATTGTAAATGAAAAATAGAAATGTCTGTCGGTTTACAAATATAGTGGAGGAACAAACAGTATAATCCTCCACAAAATTAAGGAGGAACAATGGTAATTAACAAACTTGATTCTATTGAATTCAGACTGAAAGAACTGCACGATTTTACTTGGCTAAAGAAATATGGTACCGCTTTTTGGGTTGTAGACGAAACTGGCTCAGGCTGTATTTGTATTGGGATGGAAGATGCTGAAAGAAAATACTTTTGCAAGATTGCAGGAGTAAATACAGTAGAAGCAGACGTTTCGCCGAAAGAGTCTGTCGAAATTCTGAAAGAAGCGGTTCATCTGTATCATGACTTAGCACATCCCAATTTAATTAAGATTATTGAAGAATATGATTATAGGCAATTCTATGTTGTGGTTTTTGAATGGGCCGATGGCGAATGCTTATTTGACCATTGGAACTTTGAAGCATACCAAAGGGATGCCACCATGAAAAGTCCTAAGGAAAGATTCAAAGAATTACCTGTCAGTAAAAAGCTGAAAGCGGTTGATGTTTTGTTTTCTTTCTTGCAGAATGTAAACAAAAAGGGATATGTTGCTGTTGATTTTTATGATGGAAGCATTATGTACGATTTTTCAACAGATGTAACCACTATCTGCGATATTGATTTGTTCAGAAAAACACCAGTTGTCAATGATAAAGGGATTGATTGGTTTGGAACGAAGCGGTTGAAAGCACCAGAGGAATACATAGAAGGTTCTGCTATTGACGAACAGACGAATATTTTCACATTAGGGGCATTGATTTTTGAGTTTTTCGGGAGATTTTCTGAAGAAGAAATCCAACAAAGATACCGTAGCAATCAATTTTCACCTTGTTCAATAGATAAGTGGCAATTAAGTGAAGAATCCTATAAAGTTGCAACCAAGGCTGTCAACCTTAATAAAAATGAGCGTTATCAAACATTTGCTGAGTTTTGTGACGATTGGAAAGCAGCGAATCATTTTTAACAATCGTTAAAATTCCAATTTGTCGGTCAGTTTAATAAAAATATGCAAAAACACCCTATGACTTTTTACGGTCATAGGGTGTCTTTTTCTAATTACATGGGTCGGTTAGGAATCACCAGAGCGGCGATGATGTAGGCCAGAATGCCTACGCCTGCGAACAGGACCGCCAGCACCAGAATCAGGCGAATGATGGTGGAATCCATGCCGAGATACTCGGCCAGACCGCCGCACACGCCGGCCAGCTTCTTGTCGGTGATCGAACGATACAGTTTCTTCTCCATACTATTGCACCTCTCAAATTTTATTGAACGATGAGCCGTTAGTCGATGGGCTTCATCGTGGGGAACAAAATAACCTCGCGGATGGTGTCGGCGCCGGTGAGCAACATCACACAGCGGTCGATACCCATACCCATGCCGCCCGTGGGAGGCATACCGTACTCCAGCGCGTTGAGGAAATCCTCGTCCAGCATTTCGGTCTCGTCGTCGCCGCGCTCACGCTGCTCCGCCTGCTTGATAAAGCGCTCACGCTGATCGATGGGATCGTTCAGCTCGGAATAGGCGTTGGCCAGCTCGCTGTGGCACACGAACAGCTCGAAGCGCTCGGTGACGCGAGGATCCACGGGAGACTTCTTGGTCAGGGGAGAGACCTCAACGGGATACATGGTGATGAAGGTGGGTTGAATCAGCTTCTCCTCCACACGCTGGTCGAAGCAGGCGTACAGGGCGTTGCCCCAGGTGGGCTCGGCGGCGTCGGCCAGCTCCACGCCGATGGCCTTAGCGGCGGCCACAGCCTCGGCATCGTCGGTGATGGCACCGAAGTCGATGCCCACGTACTCCTTAACGGCCTCCACCATGGTCAGGCGGCGCCAGCCGGGGGTCAGGTCGATCTTCTCGCCCAGCCACTCCACCTCGTAGGTGCCCAGAATCTCCTTGGCGGCGCCGGAGAGGATACCCTCGGCGATGTCCATCATATCGTGAAAATCGGCGTAGGCCTCATACAGCTCCACGGTGGTGAACTCGGGGTTGTGCTTGGGGTCCATACCCTCGTTGCGGAAGATACGGCCGATCTCGTACACGCGGTCCATACCGCCCACGATCAGGCGCTTCAGCGGCAGCTCGGTGGCGATACGCATATACATATCCAGATCCAGGGTGTTGTGGTGGGTGATGAAGGGGCGGGCAGCGGCACCGCCGGCGATGGTGTTGAGCACGGGCGTCTCCACCTCGATGTAGCGGCGGTCATCCAAGTATTTACGCATATACTTGATGAACTGGCTGCGGATGATGAAGTTGCGCTTCACCTCGGGATTGACGATCAGGTCTACGTAGCGCTGACGGAAGCGGGTGTCGGTGTCCTTCAGGCCGTGGTACTTCTCGGGCAGGGGACGCAGAGACTTGCTCAGCAGCTTAATGCCGGTGGCGTGGATGGAGATTTCGCCCATCTTGGTGCGGAAAACCCAACCGGTGATACCGATGATATCGCCGATATCCCACTTCTTAAAGCCGGCGTAGACCTCCTCGCCCACGTCGTTGCGGCTGACGTACACCTGCATACGGCCGTCGGCGTCGTGCAGGTCGATGAAGCTGGCCTTGCCCATAATGCGGCGGCTCATCATACGGCCGGCCACAGACACCTCGATGGGGGTGGCGGGCTCAAAGCCGGTGCCCTCTTCAAGGGCGCCGTTCTCGGCAATATAGGCCGCCTCTACCGCCTCAAACTCCTTGCGGATGCCGGCGCTGTATGCGGTGACATTGTACTTGGTAATCTCATAGGGGTTCTGGCCTGCCTCGCAGAGGGCGGCCAGCTTGTCCAGACGAACCTGAACCAGCTCGTTTACCTGCTGCTCCGTCATGGGGGCGGTATCGGGCGTGTTGTTCTGATTGCTCATTGGGGGCACATCCTTTCAAAGAAAACGCTTGGAAAATGAATAATGAGTAATGAGTAGTGAGTAATGAAGGAGTGCCGCTATGCGGCACGACTTTGAATCCGTCGGCGTAGCCGACACCACCATTTCTCATTTCTCATTGCTCATTTTTCATTCCATGTATTTACTTGCTGATTTCGATCACGGTGTAGATGACGATGGAGCCGTTGGGCAGGATCGCCTCGCCGCTCTCGCCCACCTTCAGACCCATCAGAGCCTTACCCACGGGAGACTCGTCGGAAATCTTGCTGTTGAAGGGGTCGGCCTCGGTGGCACCGGAGATGACGTAGGTATACTCCTTACCATTGGCGGACACACGCACAGTAGAGCCGATGTGCACGTGCTCGCTGCTCATCTCGGACTCTTCCAGAATGCGGGCGTTCTTCAGCTGCGCCTCGATGTCGGCGATCTCAGCCTCCATCTTAGCCTGCTCGTTCATCGCCTCATCGTACTCGCTGTTTTCGGACAGGTCGCCGTAGCTGCGTGCTTCGCTGATGCGAGCGGCGGCCTCGTCACGGCCCTGGGTTTTGAGGTATTCCAGTCGAGCTTTCAGTTCCTCGAACTTCTCGCTGGTCATAATGATTTCTTTCATAACAGTCACTCACCTTTCGGAGTATTCGTTCGCAGGGGCCTACTGCCCCTATATCAACCTATATATTATATCATCCTTTTCCCTCTTGTCAAGAGTGGGATTTGATAATACCGCTACCATTCATTCCGCCTCTTGCAATTTCTCCTTCTTTTTGTTATAATACCTCAGTTGCTGTATGAAAATGTGAAAGGAATCCCAATCTATGTCCAATGAAATCGTCGGCTTTTCCGATTTAGGCCTCAGCGAGGCTACCCTCCGCGCGGTGGAGGCCATGGGCTTTGCCGAGCCCACCCCGATTCAAAAAGAGACCATCCCGTTGGTGATGGATGGCCGTGACGTCATCGCCAAAGCGCCTACCGGCACCGGCAAGACCTGCGCTTTCGGCATTCCCCTCATCGAGTGCCTTAACCCCGATATGAAGGATTTGCAGGCGCTGGTGTTGTGCCCCACCCGTGAGCTGTGCGAGCAGATTGCCGCCGACCTGCGGGCTTTGGTGCGCTATAATCCTGCCATTCGTATCGCCTCCATTTACGGCGGCGCCAATATGAAAAAGCAGGTGGAGGCGCTCAAGAAGCACCCCCACATCGTGGTGGCCACCCCCGGTCGTCTGCTGGACCATATGTCCCGTGGCAACGTGTGGCTGGGCAACCTCTACACCGCCGTGCTGGACGAGGCGGACGAAATGCTCAAAATGGGCTTTATCAAGGACGTGCGCCGCATTCTCAACGCCACCCCCGGTGACACCCAGGTGGTGATGTTCTCCGCTACCATCAGCCGCGAGGTGATGGACGTGGCGTGGGAGTATCAGCACGACGCCGTGGAGATTCAGGTGGCCTCTCAGGGCGATTCTCGCCCCAAGATTGACCAGTATCTCATCTATTCCTCCGGATCTCAGCGCATGGAGGATATGCTGGACATCATCAAGCAAGAGGACTATCATCGTGTCATCGTCTTTGCCAACATGAAGGTGTCGGTCAAGCAGCTCACCGAGCGCTTACAGCGCCGTCACGGCTCGGTGGATTGCCTCCACGGCGATATGCCCCAGTCCCTGCGCAATAAGGTGATGCAGCGCTTCCGTGACAATAAGCTGGAAATGCTTATCTGCACCGACGTGGCCGCCCGTGGTATCGACGTCGAGGACGTGGAGGCCGTGTTCAACTATGACATCCCCGACGAGAACGAGTATTACCTCCACCGTATCGGCCGTACCGGTCGCGCCAAGCGACAGGGTGCTGCCTACACCTTTATGACCGAGCAGGACAAGTATCGTATGCGCGACATCCTCAAATACACTCGCTCGGAGGCTACCGTAATGGCTTTTGACAGCGAGCGCCGTCTGCGTCCTGCCGCCGAGTTGGCGACCGAAGAAGACGGCGACGAGGATTAATATTATACCATTATATAATAGAACTGTTCGCACACCGCAAACGGCTGTGTGTCCAAATAATCCGCCAATTTTTCCAAACGACCGAGGGCGGTTTTCGTCCTCGGGCGTTTTTTTGTTGCTGAAAGCCAAAATAAAATGGTAATTTTGTTCGTTTTGAATATTTATTCTGTAAAAAGAAACTATATGCACTCTGACTGCCGTAAAATCGCCGATTTTTGCCCCGAAACCACTGTTTTACGTTCTTTTGGACGGCTTTTTGGGTGCACATTTCGGCTGGTTGCACAAAAATTTCGCCTCTTTCAAAAATCGCCAAAATTATTACCATTTATGTCTTAAAATGGTATTTTCGATGGCAAAACTCTTGTTTTTTCTTTAAAAAGTTCCCTTTTTCTTTGCATTTTCTCCAAAAAGGGCGTGGTTTTCGATGAAATCGCTACTTTTGTCGGAGAGCGAAAATGGGGAGGGGAGGCTTCGCTACTAAGGTCGAAAAAACCGCTGTTCTTTGTATACTTTGCACAAAAACGAACCCCCTCCTTTTGGTTGACAGCACCAACATGTGTGAGTATAATGTGCCAAGTACCGGATTTGACCCAATTTACGACCGACGGACGTTCTCGTGCGAGAGAAAGTCCGTCCCTGTGGCGAGCCGCATTGCCAACGCGCGATGCATTGGGTGCATAAGTTTACGGACGATGCACCACACTATACGATAGAAAGATTTGGAGCCGCCACCGCAGAAAGGAAGAGAAGATGGAACGAATCAAGAAGATTACCGCCCGTGTGTGGCACGTGTTTTGCCGCTCGGTGTGCAGCCGCGTGTTTGCCGCCCTGCTGATGTGCGCCGTGACCCTGTCCATGGTGATGGGTGTCTCCAGCCGTATGCGTGTCTATACCGTCAATGAGGGCGATGCCAGCCGTGTGATGATCACCCTGTCCGACGCACCCTACCTGACCTTAGAGGGTCAGGACGTAATGTGGGTAGACCCTGATGTGGAGGTAGAGCCGGAAGAGGATACCAACCTTTCCGTAGAGATTACCGCCGACGGCCTGTCCACTCTGTTGCAGGTGACCGAGCCCGACGTCACCGTTTCCGACGTGATTGCACAGGCCGGCGTCACCGTGGGCAAACTGGATCGCGTCAACGCCGAGTTGGACGCTCCCGTCACCGATGGTATGCTGGTGCAGGTGGATCGTGTGGCCTACGAGGAGTACACCGTCACCGAGACCATTTCCTACAAAACGACCTATCGCTACTCCTGCGTGCTGAAGCCCGATAAGACCAAGGTGGATCGCGCCGGTCGCAACGGCGAAAAGGTGATTACCTATCGCAAGAGTATTGTCAACGGCGAGGTTGTGTCGGTGGATAAAGTCGATGAAGAAATCACTAAGAAGGCGGTCAATAAGATCGTCCTGCGCGGTTCTTCCTACGGCACACCGATTTCGGCGATTCCGTCCAACGTAGACATCGAGTTGGATGCGAAGAACCAACCCCTGAACTACTCTCGTAAGATTTACGGCAGCTGCACCGCCTATCACGGTGACACCGCCACCTCCACCGGTCGTAAGCCCGGCGTGGGCGTCGTGGCTGTGGATCCTCGCGAGATCCCCTACGGCAGCGTGCTGTGGATTGTGTCCAAGGACGGCAGCTTCGTCTATGGCTATGCCATTGCAGGCGACACCGGCGGATTTATTCATAACAGCGAGACGGTGGTGGACCTGTATATGGACTCCGTGGTGGAGATGAACACCTTCGGCCGCCGCAATCTGAACGTGTACGTCATCAAAGAGGGCAAAGGCAAATAAGAAAAACGAAAAGCGCAGACGGATTTCCGTCTGCGCTTTTTTGTAGAAAATACCACTTGCTTTTTAATTTTAAAGTGCTATACTGATGTCAACATCATTAAAAAGAAAGAGGATGTTTTTATGAGCTGGGCCAAGGTGTTGCAGATTCTCGACACCGCTATGGTGACGCCGGAATCTTACGGTTGGTTTCATATTTTCTTCTTTGTTTTATCCATCGCAGTCGGTGTTGCCCTGTGCTTTATCTTGAAAGACGGTAAAAAACACGCCCCCAACGTGGTGTTGGTCACCGCTATCGTGGTGCTGCTGCTGGAAGTGTATAAGATGATCAATTTTGGCTACGGTGATTCTTACACGACGCAGTTGGCCTACCGTTTCCAGTGGTACGCATTTCCCTTCCAATTCTGCTCTACGCCGATGTATGTGGGATTGGCGGCCGGTCTGTTGCGCAAAGGTCGTGTTCACGAAAGCCTGTGTGCCTATCTGGCTACCTATGCGGTGTTTGCCGGCCTTTGCGTGATGATTTATCCCGGCGACGTGTTCATCGATACCATCGGCATCAATATCCAGACTATGATTTGCCACGGCTCTATGCTCACCGTCGGTATCTACCTGTTCGGCAGCGGCTACGTCAAGACGGAGCATAAGACCATTCTCAAGGCGTTGCCGGTTTTCTGCACTATGGTGCTGATTGCCGTGGGCCTCAACGAGTGGGCGTATCGCACCGGCTTGCTGGAGGAGCATTATTTCAATATGTTCTATTTCAGCCCCTACACCGACCCGCACTTGCCCGTCTATTCCGACGTGCAGAATGCTTTGGGCGTGGACAACCCCTTGAACTTCATCGTCTATATCGCCGCCTTCACCTTGGCGGCCTATCTGATTCTGCTCATCGCTATGGGCATCCGTGCTCTGCTTACCCCAACGCAGAAGCGCAAAATCTACGCATAACCCACAACCGCCCTCGGCTCGCGAGGGCGGTTTTTGTAATATATATAGAAAAATTAATATTCGCAAATTTTCCTCTTTACAATTTACTTTCGCTGTGTTATAGTATATTCTGCCTGCGAAGGGCAATTCGGCTTCTCGGATTGCGGAGGACGCCCCGATGGGGAGACACCCTTTCCCAATGCTGAGATGCACGAAAATATTTTAGAAGAGGTGTATATACCATGATGTTACCCGAAGAGAAAACCGCCATTATGCAGCAGTATGCTACCCACGAGGGCGATACCGGTTCCCCCGAGGTTCAGATTGCTGTCCTGACCAAGCGCATCAACGACCTGACCGCTCACCTGAAGGATCATCCGAAGGATCACCACAGCCGTCGCGGCCTGCTGAAGATGGTTGGTCATCGCCGCAACCTGCTGAACTACCTGACGAAGAAGGATATCAACCGTTATCGTGCTATCGTCGAGAAGTTGGGTCTGCGTAAATAATTTTGCAAACTTGAGGCAGGCGGATTTGTTCCGCCTGCCTCGTGTTGCGAAATGAAACCTTGCCCATAACGGAGAGAAACACCTTTTTAGCAGCGAAATGAGCCCCGAAAAGGCCATTTTCGAGGTTGATTTCCTTGCTAAACCGGTTACCTCTCCGTTTGGAATATTAAAATTTTTAGGAGGTAATTCTTATGTTCGAGACTTTCCGTAAGTTTGAGACCACCCTGGCCGGCCGTCCTCTGGTCATCGAGACCGGTAAGATGGCTCAGTTGGCCAGCGGTTCCTGCCTGGTGCGCTATGGCGAGACCGTCGTGCTGTGCACCGTTACCGCTTCTGCTAAGCCCCGTGAGGGCGTGGATTTCTTCCCCATGTCCGTGGACTATGAGGAGAAGATGTACTCCGTGGGTAAGATTCCCGGCTCTTTCCAGCGCCGTGAGTCTCGCCCCAGCGAGAAGGCCATTCTGACCTCTCGTGTGATCGACCGTCCCATCCGCCCCTTGTTCCCCAAGGATATGCGCAACGACGTGACTTTGGTCTGCACCGTGATGAGCGTTGACCCCGATTGCCAGCCCGAGACCGTGGCTATGATCGGTGCCTCCGCCGCCATCGCTATCTCCGACATCCCCTGGGACGGCCCCATCTCCGGTGTCGTGGTTGGTCTGGTGGACGGCAAGTTCGTCATCAACCCCACCGCTGAGGAGGAGAAGCGCTCCGAGATGCACGTCACCGTCGCCTCCACCGCCGATTTGGTGGCTATGATCGAGGCCGGCGCCAACGAGATCGACAATGATACCATGTTCGACGCCATTATGGCCGGTCACGCCGCCAACCAGGAGGTCGTGGCTTTCATCAACAGCATCGTTGCCGAGATCGGCAAGCCCAAGTTCGACTTCGTGTCCAACGATCCCGATCCCGCTATGTTCGAGGCCATTAAGGAGTTCGCCATCGAGGACGTTAAGGCCGCTCTGGACACCGACGACAAGCGTATCCGCGACGAGCGTCTGCTGCCCGTGTACGACGCTGTCCACGCCAAGTTTGACGAGATCTATCCCGAGCAGATCGAGAAGATCGACGAGTGTATGTACAAACTGCAGAAGTTTGTCGTGCGCCGCTGGCTGCTGGACGAGGGCAAGCGCGTGGACGGCCGCGGCATCAACGATATGCGTCCTCTGGATGCTCAGGTTGACCTGCTGCCCCGTACCCACGGTAGCGGTATGTTCACCCGTGGCCAGACCCAGGTGTTGACCACCTGTACTCTGGGCGGCGCTAAGGACGCCCAGCTGCTGGACGGCCTGGACGACGAGCGTGAGAAGCGCTATATGCACCACTACAACTTCCCCTCCTACTCTGTGGGTGAGACCAAGCCCTCTCGTGGCCCCGGTCGTCGTGAGATCGGTCACGGCGCTCTGGCCGAGCGTGCTCTGGTGCCCGTTCTGCCTTCTTTGGAGGAGTTCCCCTATACCATCCGTCTGGTGAGCGAGGTGCTGCCCTCCAACGGCTCCACCTCCCAGGCTCCCATCTGCGGCTCTACTCTGGCCCTGATGGCCGCCGGTGTGCCGATTAAGGCTCCCGTTGCCGGTATTTCCTGCGGTCTGATCACCGAGGGCGATCGCTTCATGACCATGGTGG
>JAZPZT010000092.1:0-35427 GCA_045544815.1 Acutalibacteraceae bacterium
GCAGAGCACCCCACGGAGGAAAAAGCAAAATCCCAAACAAAAAAGGCCCCTACCCGACAGGTTAGCGTTCTTTTATTCATTACGTTCCCTCTTGTGCGTTGATTTTCGCCAGCAACTCTTGCGCCTTAGCCACCACCGCCAAGCGGTTGCCGTATTGCACCACAAACTCCAACTGGAATTGGGCGTTGGCGAGGTTGCCGAATCCCATCTCCACACGGCCGATGAGATAGGCACGATTCACCTGCTGATAGGTGTTTTCGGGCGGCGCCTGATGGGAGAGATAGGTGGCGGCGCCTGGATAATCGCCGTCCAGCAGACACAGGTTGGTCAGCCAATCGTAGGTGGTCATCTGCACCAGAGCCTGCTCTTTCGGTTTGGTGATGGTGGCGGCGGTTTGGTCCGCTTTTTGGCGATAGACCATGGCCTTTTCTCGCTGACCGCAGGCCAGCGCCGCAGAGGCGATGTTGTTATAATAGATGTACCGCCACAGGGGCAGGCAATAGGGCTCGTCGATATTCAGCGCCTCCAGCGATGCCAGGGCGTCCTCGTTGTATCCCAGTGCGATGAGGGCGGCGGCACGGTTGACGGTAATCAGCTGGCGGTCGCGCTTGTTTTTCACGTAGGAGAGTTGGTCGTCGCACTCCTGCAGCAGGGGATAGGGGTCGCAGAAATTGTGCATATAGTTGGTGGCAGGATTCATCAGGTGGCCGACGTGAGCCGAGCCAACGAAAAAGGAACACAGTACCGTAATGCCGGCGCAGACGTAGAAAACGACCATAGAGCCGTCCTCGTGCACGTCCAGTAAGAATGTGGGAATCCACAGCAACACCATCAAGAGAATGGTGAACACCACGGGAATCCAACGGTGCCGGTTGCATAAGCGATACCATTTTTCTTTCATAATGTGTCCCTCCTCGGGTGATATACGTATAGTCTACCACGATAGACGGCTATTGTCAAGGAATTTGTGTACGCACCATCAACCAAAAAACACCGCTACCATCGGCAGCGGTGTTTTCGCTTCGCTTATTTCCCCTCGTGCACGGATTCGCGCAGGTGGTCCATACGGCGGTCCAATTCGGCGGAGAGGTCGGCGCAGAATTTTAATTCTTTCGCCATCTCGTCGGTGAACTCCACGTCCTTTTTGTACCGCAGTTGGTGCTCCAAACTGGCCCAAAAGTCCATGGCGATGGTACGCAACTGAATCTCCACGCGCATTTTTCTCTTTTCGTGGGCGAGGTAGATGGGCACCGTTACGATGAGGTGCAGACTGCGATAGCCGTTGGGCTTGGGGTTGAGGATGTAGTCTTTTTGCTCAATCAGTTCCACGTCGTCTTGTTTCAGCAGAGCCTTGGCCAGGGTGCGCACGTCCTCGGGGAAGGCGCAGATGACCCGCACGCCTGCCACGTCGTTGAGGTAGGCCTCGATATTCTCCACCGTCACGTCAATGCCGCGGCGGGTGAGTTTCTCACGGATACTGATGGGGGTTTTGAGGCGAGTTTTGATGCTGCTGATGGGGTTGCGGTCGTACCGCAAGGAAAACTCCTGATTGAGCACGTTAAACTTGGTCTCGATCTCCATCATAGCGCAACGGTAGTAGGCCATCAGCTTGGCAAAACTCTGAAAGTGCTCTCGAAACACATCGTTTTCCAAGGGGTCGATGTGCAAAATATCCTTATTTTCCATCGTAGGCCACCACGCTCGCCACGTCGTACTTTTTCAGTACTTCGCGGCCGTTAAGACCCTTGAGCTCCAAAAGGAAGAGGATTTTCACCACTTCGCCGCCCAGTTCCTCCACCAGATCGGCGGCGGCGGGGATGGTGCCGCCCGTGGCGATGAGGTCGTCCACCAGCACCACTTTCTGGCCGGGTTTGATGGCGTCCTTGTGCATTTCGATGGTGGCGGTGCCGTATTCCAGTGCATAGGTCTTGCTGATGGTAGCGCAGGGCAGTTTGCCGGCCTTGCGGATGGGGACGAAAGGCTTGTGCAGGTTATAGGCCAGCGGCACGCCGAAGATGAAGCCACGGCTCTCGGCGCCGGCGATGACGTCAAAATCCAGCCCGTCCAGCAGTTTCGCCATTTCGTCGACAGCCAGATGGAGGCCGTCGGCGTCTTGAATCACGGTGGTGATGTCACGGAACATAATGCCCGGTTCGGGAAAATCGGGGATGGTACGGATGTAATCGGCAATGGTTTTCATATATGTAATCTCCTTTGGGTTGGTAGATGGGAGTCTCTATGCCTATTGTAGCAAAGAAACGGAAAAAGGTAAAGACAAAATGTGAATTTTCCGTTTCAAAAATGAAAAATGGGGAAAACTAAAGACAATCGTGAACTAATGCTTGACTTTTTGCGGATGGTTGGATATAATAGGTAGGCAAATTGCAGATGACCCGTTAGCTCAGCCGGTAGAGCATTTGACTTTTAATCAAAGGGCCCGGGGTTCGAGTCCCCGACGGGTCACCAAAGGAACAGGCACCACCAACAGGTGGTGCCTGTTCCTTTGTGTCTGTTGCTGTGCGACCGAACCCCCGCAATCCCACAGGGATTGCTTAGGTTTTGCCAGTAGGGAGTAAGATTAGTAGAGATGTGGGGCAAAACCGGGGTTCAGAGTCCCACGAGCCGTAGTTTTTCGCACCAATTAAAGAACATGTAGCGCAAGTTTGCTCGGTTTCGCGGCAAGCGAAACGGCGGTTGTTGAAATCGCCGAGAGCAAACTGCAGAAGGATGCGTAGCATCCGACGAGAGTCCCCCGAAACCACCCTCACGCACCAGCTTACGGACAGGCCACACCCGTCCCCACGCCCACGCGCCACCTTCACGCTGTTACGATTCTTCTTGCCGCCGCCCCTTGCACAGGGCGGCGATATGTGCTATACTACCCTCACGACATCAACTTGTAGGGTACGGAGGTTAGAAATATGTTTGATACCTTCATCAGCTATCGCCGTGTGGGCGGCGGCCCCGTGGCGGCACGCCTTCACGATTATCTCAAGCTCAAGGGGTACAATCCCTTTTACGACATCACGGGTATGGGCGCCGGCCGCTTTGACGAGCAGTTGCGCACCCACCTGATTGCGGCGCTGAATATCGTGGTGGTGCTATCCAAGGGCGCTCTGGACCGTTGCGCGGACGAGGAGGACTGGGTGCGCAAGGAAATCACCACCGCCCTGCACCACAATCTGAATATCGTGGTGCTCAAGGAGGAGGGATTCACCTATCCTGCCGACCTGCCTGCCGAGCTGGAGACCCTGAAGATGTTGCAGGCGGTGGAATACGGCGAGACGACCCTATCCTCCCGTATGGAGACGGTGTGCGAGATGTTGCAGCGCCGCCGCGCCCACAAAGAGGGGCCCATCTACTCCACCCGTCAGCACAAAACCTTCCGTATTGCCGACGAATATATGTCCTATTACGAGGATATCGAAAACGGCCGCGTGGTCATGCGCCGCGCCCCTGCCGTGTTGCACAATTTCTGCGGCCGTATCACCGGCCGCACCTGGTTTGGCGACGCCCAGTCTTGGCGCATTCGCGCCCAACTGTACGGCAAGCGCCGCCTGGTCGGCACCTATTTTGCCGAGTCCAGCATTGACGACGGTATCGGCACCTTTTTCCTCAATATCGTGGACGCCAATACCATGGAGGGCTTTTGGTCGGGCTATGACAACGAGAACAACACCCTGACCTCCGGCAAATACATCTTTAAGCGCAAATATAAGGGCTACACCATTCGCCGTGCCACCGTGGGCGATTTCGCCGCCGTGATTAAGATTGCGGACCGCCAGTTGGGCAAGGGATATCTTACCAAGGAGCGCCTGCAAAAGACGCTGGACAAATCCACTACGGACGAATTGTTGGTGGCGGTGCAGACCGCTACGGGCAGCGTGATTGCCTTTAGCCTCTATAAGCACATCACCTATGACGAGGCGATGCAGTTGGGCAACGGCTACGCCTTCCGCGATATGGTGTTTGAGGAGCAAATCGGCTATCTCGCCACCGTGGCCACCAAGGAGGGCTTCACAGGCTTGGGCGTGGCCACCGCGTTGGTGGATAAGAGTTTGGCGAATATGCGGGAAAAGGGCGTCACCCATTTCATCAGCACCGCGTGGAAGCACTACGGTATCATCAACATCGGCTCGGTGCTGGAAAACGCCGGCTTCCGCAAGGAGACGGATATCCCCAACTATTGGTACGACGCCAGTGTGCGGGAGGGATTTCAGTGTCCCCAGTGCGGCAATCCCTGCACCTGCAGTTGCGTCATTTACACCAAGATTTAACGAAAAAAGCCGCTCGGGCACACGAGCGGCTTTTTTTATTGCGGCTATCTCCTTGCATTTTTCGTTTTGTGGTGCTACAATAAGGAAAAATCTCCCAAAGGAAGCGATATTATGTCGAAAATTAAGGCTTTTTGTGAGAAAAAGGGCGTCAAACTGTCCGCCAAGCGGTATTTTGTGGACGCCATGGGCAGTATGGCGCTCGGTCTGTTTGCCACTCTGCTCATCGGCACAATTTTGGAGACCCTCGGCCAGTACACCGGCTGGGCGCTGCTCACCGAAATCGCCGGCTACGCCAAGGGGTGCACCGGCGCGGCGCTGGGCATCGCCATCGCCCACAGCCTGAGTGCGCCGCCCCTGGTTATGCTGTGCGCCGCCGTGGCGGGTATGATGGGCAACGGTATGGCCGCCACCTTTGGCGATACCACCCTCACCGCAGGCCCTGCCGGCGCCTTCGTGGTGTGTATCGTGGCGGTGGAATTGGGCAAACTGGTGTCCAAGGAGACCCCCGTGGACATCCTCGTCACGCCGCTGACCACCATCCTGTCGGGTGCGCTGGTGGCGAAACTGCTGTGTCCCCTCATCGCCTACGGTATGTACTGGCTGGGCTACGGCATCAACACCGCCACCGAGTTGCAACCCCTGCTGATGGGTATCCTCGTGAGCGTGGTGGTGGGTATGGTGCTGACCCTGCCCATTTCCTCGGCGGCGATTTGCGCGATGATTGGTATTACGGGCTTGGCCGGCGGCGCCGCCACCGCAGGCTGTTGCGCCCAGATGATTGGTTTCGCCGTCATCTCCTTCCGTGAGAATCGCTGGAGCGGCCTGGTGGCGCAAGGTCTCGGCACCTCCATGTTGCAGATGGGCAACATCGTGAAAAATCCCCGCGTGTGGATCCCTGCCACCCTCGCCTCTGCCATCACCGGCCCCTTGTCCACGCTGGCCTTCGGCCTGCGCTGCACCGGCGTGTCCGCCGGTATGGGCACCTGCGGTCTGGTGGGCCCCTTGGGCGTGCTGAAGGATATGGATTTTTCCGCCACCGCTTGGTGGGGCGTGCTGGTGGTGTGTATTGTCGCCCCTGCCGTTCTCAGCCTGCTGTTCTCGGAGATTCTCCGCAAGATGGGCTGGATTAAACGAAACGATTTAAAATTAGCGCTGTAACCGCAAAAAGAGCCGACCCGTTTGGGTCGGCTCTTTTATTTGTTCCTCACAGCACCTGTGCAAGGCGCTTGGCGGAAGGATAGCGGTCGTCGGGGTTGACGGCGGTGCAGCGTCGCACGATGCGCCCTGCCCGTCCGCGTGCCAGTTGCTCGCTGGGGTGCTTACCCGTGAGCATAACGTTGAGCAGCACGCCGCAGGCGTAGATATCGGTGCGTGCGTCGCTTTGGGTCAGTCCCAATTGCTCGGGGGAGGCGTAGCCTACGGTGCCCATAATCACCGTGTCCCGTCCTGCGTTGCTCACCTTGCGGCTGATGTTGAGGTCTACCAGCACCGCCTGCCCATTGAGGCGCACCACCACGTTTTCGGGTTTCACGTCCCGATGGACGAACCCTTTTTCGTGGAGGACGGAGAGGGCGTGGCACACGCCGCGGAGGATTTTCACCGCCTGCGCATAGCGAATGCGTCCGCACTCGGCTAATTCGGCCACGGTGACGCCCTCCACGTACTCCTCCAGCACCGTCTGCCCGTCGTCGGTGTCGATGACGTCGTACACCTGGGGCAGATTCTCGCAGAGAATATCGGCGAGGGCGGTATAGGCCGCCACGGGGAAGGGGAGCTGACGCACCACGATATCCCGCCCCAAGTCCTTATGCCGCAGGCGCAACACACGGCAGTCGTTTTTATCCGCCATCACATGGACGAGGCGATAGGTCTCCAGCAGGGTGTCTAAATACTCTTTCTGTGTCATACGCCACCTCCGCCGTAGAGTATTTGGCATTGTGCGTCCGTGAGGAGTTTGTTCTGAGCATCGTACACTTTGCCCTGGAAGGCATAATATACCACGTGGTCCCATCCTGTGCTGAAACTTTGTATGTAGATGGGGGTAAACCATTGATTCGTAAAAATCTCCAGGTTATATATCGTCACACCACCCCAAGAATAGGTGCCGCAGTCGGGTAAGGTGTCGGGTGTAAACCAACACTCAACACAGGTAATGTATAATCCCTCTAAGTTGGTGCAGTTTTCGATGCCGCCGTAAAGGGCGATGGCGTCAGGGGGCAGATAAATGCGTTTGACGGTCTGCGCCACCGCCTTGTCCGCAAAGGTGTCGCCGAAATCCACCGCCGCTACCACCTTTCCGTCGATTATGGCGGGGACGCGATAGATGCCGTTGGAGGTGATGGCGCTGCAGCCGGTCACCTTGATGCACTGATTCAGCGGCACGCCGGAGGGGGTGGCGGTGCGGGAGGTACCCAGCACTATGATATTGGGATAATCCACGCTGTCGCAGCGGGAGAACCCCAGTGAGTTTTTGGTAATCGGCTCATAATACCACTCCACCTCCTCGATGGGCAGACCGTCCTCGGTTACGGAGGCAGGGGTGACGTCCTGCCAATAGGGACGGGTGGTGGTCGTGGTAGTAGGCGTTGCCGTGGTGGTGGTAGGCTTTTTCGTGGTTGTGGTGGTCGTTGCTTTGGTGGTCGCGGTCGTGGGCCGCGTGGCGGTGGTGGTCAAAAAAGGCGGCACCCGTCCCGTGGTGACGGGAATGGTGGTATTCACCGTCGTCGTGGGGGTCGTATGGAGTGGGTCAGAGGCAAAGGACTCTGCCAAGGTGGTGAGAGACGGCGCCTCCGACGTGGTAGTCGTTTGTATGCTCGTTGTCATCGTTGTGGTTTTCACTGTCGTGGTGGCGGCTGTGGTGGTATTTGTGGTGGTGACGGGCGGCGTAATCGCCGCTTGCTCCTCCTGAGGATTCCACCGCAAACCGCCCCACACCGCGCCGCACAACACCAATACGGCGGCCGCCGCAGACAGCCACCGTAGGGGGAAATATTTAGGTGTGGGTATGACCTGCTTTTCGCTCAGCACGGTCATACAGTGGGCGCAGAATCGGGCGTTTTTGTCCAATTCAGCCCCACAATGCGGACAGTGTTTCACGGTTGTTTACCCCAACGTTTCTAAATCGTTATCAAAGAGAATCTCGTTGATTTGGATAACCGACAGTTGCTTGCAGATGCCGTAGATGACCACGCTGTCAAAGGGCATTTTGACGTACAGCGGCGCATAGCCGGCGCATTTGAGCAGGGTTTGGGTCTCTTCCAGATTGAGAGACATACCCACCGCCAGACACAGCAGTTTTTTGCGTTCGGGATGGCGGACGCCGGAGAAGATCTGATAGGCGTAGACCTCCGACAATTCGGAACGGCGGATGACGTCGGATTTGCGCAGCCCCTTTTTTTCTTGCAGGTCGCGGAGCATATCCACCAGCGATGCGGTGACCATATAGTCACGGTTTTCGTCGTAAAAGATTGTAAAATCGTTGCACAGCGCCAATTCCTCCACAATTCTGGCGGTGTCCTTATTCATCTGAACCATCTCCCTCAAACACTTTGCTAACAGCATACCATATTCGACATTATTTTTCAACTATGCTCTGCGCATAAGACTTTGGGGAAGTAAATTTGTATAATAAACCGTAAGAACGGTTCAAAAAATCGTTTTTAGAAAATTCAGAAAGAGGGACGTAGTTATGGGATTTATGGACAAATTGAAAGAGATTAAGGAGAAAGCTACCGAAATCTGGGATGAGGCTGCCGAAAATCGCGCCAAGATGAAGGCCGAGGAAGAAGCAGGCTCCGATCCGGAGGGAATGGCCAAGATCGCCGATCTGACCTCTCAGGGCAGCATTTCCGGTGAGACGCTGCCGAAACCCACCGATCAAAGTTATCGTACCGTCTTTGCTCTTAAAGACACCTCCATTCTGATCTTCCACGAGAAGACCAATCTGACCGGCAAGGTGGTCAAAAAACTGTATGTGACCGAGCTGGATATGATGGACATCGACGAGTTCCGCTTTGATGAAAAATACGGCGACTATTCTTATTATTTCGAGCTGACGATGAAGGATGGCACCACCTATAAAATGTGCTTTTACGTGCGTCGGTTTGACGACAGCGACAGCAACGGCTTAATGCGTCTGCGAGAGTTGGAGAGCTGGTTCCCTATGTTTGTGTGCGTAGACAGCCTGAAAGAATGGGTCAGAGACGACGCCACCAAGGAATGGATCAACGTCTTTATGAAGGAGTCCGGCGGCGAAGAAGTGTTTGATGAGGACGGAAAATTGTACAACTTTGAGCGCACACTGGAAAATACCAAGACCATCTCCAATCTCAGAGCCAATGAGATTCGCGCCCTCAAGAAAAAGTATCCTATGAACTAAGCGCAGTATCAGAAAAAAGGAGTGAATATTTATGGCAAAAGAAGCGATTCGCGATTTTTCCGGCAAGATTCTCGGCTGGGTGGAGACTTCGCCCAACGGAGATAAGGTGTTGCGGGATTTTCCCGGCCGTATTCTGGGCAAATACATCCGAAGCCGCAACGAAACTACCGACTTTTACGGCCGTGTGGTAGCAAAAGGCGATGCTTTGATGACCCTGCTGCGTTAATCAACAGAAAGGAATGATACCAGTGATTCAGTATCCTACCGGTGCCCGTTACTGTGGCACCTGCAAGTATTGGAACGGTGACCGAGACCTGACCGGTTCCGGTGACTATTTCCGCTTGGATTCTTCTTCCGACGGCAAGTGCACCAAAACCGGCAAAAATATGGTGGCTTGCAAGCAATGTCCCTCTTGGGCGCGAGCAAAATAAGATGGTATGAAAAAAGCAACCTTGACCAATGCGGTCAAGGTTGCTTTTGTTTGGTAGACTCATCGTATCTTCCAAATGCGCTTCGCGTATTCGCGGATGGCGCGGTCGGCGGAGAAAAATCCTGCGGCGCAGAGGTTGCGCCACTGCTTCGCCGCAAACTCACGGCGGTGTTTTCCGTAGTCCGCCGCCACCTGCTTTTTCGCCGCCAGACAGGCGGCGAAATCCCCCAGCACGTAATAGTGGTCGGGTGCGTGCCACGACGCCCCCTCCAAGAGGGCGGTACGCAGTTCGTGAAAATACCCCGTGCCGCCGTCGTCCAGTGTGCCGTCGGTGAGGGCGTCCACACAGCGGCGCATGCGGTGGTCCTGCTCGTAGAGAGACTTAGGATCGTGGTCGTGCCGTTGCAAATCCTCTACACGGGCGCCGAAGATATAGTTGTTTTCCTCGCCCGCCTCGCAGACAATCTCGATATTCGCGCCGTCGTAGGTGCCCAGGGTCACCGCGCCGTTTAACATCAGCTTCATATTGCCCGTGCCCGAGGCCTCGGTGCCTGCGGTGGAGATTTGCTCCGACACGTCCGCCGCCGCCACCATACGCTCGGCGTAGGAGACGTTGTAGTCGGTGACGAACACCACCTGCAGATAGCGGCTGACCACGGGGTCGGCGGCAATCAGCCGTGCCACCTCGTGGCACAGTTTGATGATGCCCTTGGCTCGGGCATAGCCGGGTGCGGCCTTCGCCCCGAAGAAAAACACCGTGGGGGTGTAATCGGTCAGCGACCCTTCCTTGATTTCAAAGTAGAGTTCCAAAATGCAGAGGATATTCAGCAGTTGCCGCTTGTATTCGTGCAGGCGCTTAATCTGCACGTCAAACATCCAATCCGAGCACACCACCGTCGCCTCTTTTTGGGCGAGGTGCGCCGCCAGACGCCGCTTATTCTCCTGCTTGATGGCGACAAAGCGGTCCAGCACGGCGTTGTCCGCCGCAAAGGGCGCCAGTTTTGCCAACTGCGTCAGGTCTGTGACCCATTCTTCGCCGCCCAACAGCTCGGTCAGCAGGGCGGAGAGGGCAGGGTTGCACAGTTTCAGCCACCGCCGTGGGGTAATGCCGTTGGTGACGTTCCCGATTTTCTCGGGATACAGTTTGTGCCACTCACCCAGTACGTCGGACTTGAGAATCTCGGTGTGCAGTGCCGCCACGCCGTTGATGTGGCTGCCGTAGCGGCAGGCCAGGTGCGCCATATGCACCCGTTCGCCCTGCACAATCTGCAGGTGCGGCCGCGCGTCGGCAGGCACGCCCATACGGTCCAATTCCTTGTCGAAGCGAGCGCTCAATTTGCGGAGGATGGCGGCGATTTCGGGATTTACCTTGCGCACCACCGCCATATCCCACACCTCCAGCGCCTCCGCCATCACCGTGTGGTTGGTATAGTTGAACACCTCGGCGGCAATCTCTGCCGCCTGCCCGAAGGACAGCCCTCGCTTTACCAGCAGGCGCACCAATTCGGGGATGGCAATGACGGGATGGGTGTCGTTGAGCTGGATGGACACCGCACGGGGCAGCAGCGTAAAGTCACAGCCGCAGGTGGCCTCGTACCGCCGCAAAATATCCTGCATAGAGGCCGAGGCGAAGAAATATTGCTGGCTCAGGCGCAACAGTTTGCCGGCGGCGGTGGTATCGTTGGGATACAGCACACGGGAGAGGTCCTCCGCCCGATTTTTCGCCTGTAGGGCGCGGTCGTATTTTTGGTCGTTGAAGAGGGCAAAATCAAAGGGTGCCAAGGGCTCCGCCTGCCACAGCCGCAGATTGGCAATATGCTTGGCGCCGTAGCCGATGACCGGCATATCGTAGGGCACGGCACGCACCGTATGATCGGAAAAGACGATGGTCAGCGCGTCCTCCTCACGGCGCACCGACCAAGGGTCGCCCAGCCGCGCCCAATCGTCGGGGTATTCTCGCTGAAAGCCGTCCACAAAGGTCTGGCGAAACAGACCGAAGCGGTAGCGAATGCCGTAGCCGTCCAGCGGCAGGCCGCAGGTGGCGGCGGCGTCCAGATAGCAGGCCGCCAGCCGTCCCAGACCGCCGTTGCCCAGGGCGGCGTCCTCGATTTCCTCCAGTCGGGCAGGGTCGATGCCCAGTTGCACCAGTGCCTCGGTAGCCTCGTCCAGCAGACCGCTGCACAGAAGATTGTTGTGGACCAGCCGCCCCATCAAGTATTCCGCCGATAGGTAATAGGTGCGGCGGCGGCTGTCGTGGCGGTGGGTGGACCGCCGTCGGGCGGCGGCGATACGGTGGTGCACGCAGTGGGCCAGCGCCTCGTGGAGTTGGTCAGGGGAGAGGGCGTCGGGATCTGCTTGCCAGCGGTCGTGGGCGTATCGTGTCAGTTCACGGGTGATGGTATTCATAGTTAACCTCCGAATCAATGAGGAATGAGTAATGCACCAAGGGCGGATGGGGTTTGTAGGGCGGGGGCTTGTTTCCGCCGTTGTGTATTTGCGGCGAGACCAAGGCCTCGCCCTACGACACCGCACCAACTTCGGATAGAGACCGTAGGGGCGGATATTATCCGCCCGCGGGCGGCAGGTTGCCGCCCCTACAATCCCGCACCAATCTTGGATAGAATCCGTAGGGGCGGGCGTCCCCGACCGCCCGTTTTCATCGCCTGCGCTCTTATCCCTTGACGGCGCCGGCGACGACACCGCTAATAATATACTTTTGCCCCACCAGATAGAACGCAATAATAGGCAGGATCGCCAGTACCAGCATGGCCATCAGTCCGCCGTAGTCGGTGGAGCCGTAGGCGCCTTGCATGGCAATCTGTATCGCCACAGGCACCGTCTTTTGGTCGGTGCCCAGCACCAAATAGGGGAGCAGATAATCGTTCCAGATCCACATGGCGTTGAGGATGGACACCGTCACCGCCGTAGGGCGCATAACGGGGAAAATCACCCGAAAAAAAGTCTGGAGCGGTCCTGCGCCGTCCATCATGGCCGCCTCCTCCAATTCCCGAGGGATAGCACGGGCGAACCCCGACAGAATAAACACAGACAGCCCCGACCCGAATCCGAGATACACGGGCAGAATCCCCACCACCGTGTCCAGACCCAGTTGCCCCACCACGTAGGTCATGGTGTACATCACCATCTGAAAGGGCACGATCATACTAAACACGAATAAGAGATACAGCACTTTTGGCAAAATTCCCTTCGCCCGCGCCAGATACCACGCCGTCATACTGCACCCCACCACCAACAGCGCCACCGACCCGACGGTGATGAACACGCTGCGACCGAAGGCGGCGGCGAAGCCGGCGCTCTGAAGCCCCGTGCGGTAGTTTTCCCATCCCACGAAGGTGGTGCTGTCGGGCAAAGCGAAGGGTGCGGCGGAAATATACAGACGGGATTTGAAAGAATTGAGCAGCACCAATCCAATGGGCAAGAGGAATAGGGCCGCCAACAGAAGCAGCAGAATCACCCAGACAGGGTGCAGGCGTTTGCTCACTGAGCCACCTCCCCTCGACGGGTGATCCATAGCTGGGCGGCGGCGATGACCGCCACCAGCAGGAAAAACAGCACCGCCTTGGCTTGACCCACACCCTGCCACCCGATACGGCCGTAAAAGGTGTTGTAGATGTCCAGCGCCAACCCTTGGGTCTGTCGGTCGGGTGCGCCGGCGGTGAGGGCGAGGTTTTGGTCGAACATCTTAAAGGAATTGGTCAGGGTGAGGAAGGTGCAGATGGTGACCGAGGGCATCACCAGCGGCAGTTTCACGTGCCACAGGGTGGACAGCGCCCCTGCGCCGTCGATGGCCGCCGCCTCGATGAGAGAGGGCGGCACGTTTTGCAACCCGGCGATATAGATGACCATCATATACCCCGTCAACTGCCAGGTATTCAGCGCCACCAGCCCCCAAAAGCCGTAGGTGGCGGCATAAGTGACGTCCACGCCCCAAAAACCCAGCAGACCGTTGACCAAGAGGCTAAATACGTAGCCCAGCACGATGCCGCCGATGAGATTGGGCATAAAAAAGACACCACGCAACAGATTTACGCCGCGCAGAGGGCGTGTCAGCGCCAGCGCGAGGAGAAACGCCAGCAGATTCACCGCCACCAAACTGACGGCGGTGAACGCGGCGGAAAACCCTAAGGAACTTAGAAAATCGCTGTCCGAAAAGGCGCGCAGATAGTTTTCCAGCCCCACAAAACGGGCGTTTGTGATGGTGGTAAAGCGGTGAAAGGATAGCCAAATGCCCATCCCGAAGGGGATGAGAAAGGCGATGGTGAAGGCCGCCAGTGTGGGCAACACAAACACCGGAAACCACCGGTAGAATCGCTTATACACGGAACGGCCTCCTTTGAATTAGTGAATATTGGCGCTTTCCTGCTTCCAGCTTTCCTTCATATCCCGTACCACGTCCTCCCAGTCCTTGTTGCCCTGGGCGTATTTCAGCAGAGAGGCGCCGAAATCCTCCTTGAATCGGGCGGAGGGGAAGAGGGTGAAGTGCCAGGGCACCACCATGGTGTCCTCTTTGGCCATCCAGCGGCTGATTTCCCGTGCCAGAGGGTCGTTGGGCACGTCCGTCTCGGAGAAAGTGTCAAAGGGCGCGATGAAACCCAGTTTTTCCACCACGTGCTTTTTGCCCTCCTCGGAGGAATACAGCCACCAGATGAAATCGGCGGCGGCCTTTTGCTCCTCGTCGCTGGCCTGTCGGTTGATGGCGTAGAAGTTTTCGGTGCCGACAGTCAGCCCCTGCTTCTCCTCGCCCTCGGCGCCGATATAGAGGGGCAGATAGCGAAGATTCTCCGCCTTGACCTTGTTGCCGCTGACGTCCTTAATCTGGCTCCACGCCCAGTTGCCGTTTTGCACCATCACGCATTTCTCCAGCGCAAACTCCGCCATGGAGTCGCTCACCGTCTTGCTGCCGATGAGTTTGCGGTCGGTGACCGAATTATTTAAATACAAATCGTATATATTGCGGTATTTATCACTGTGAGTAAAGCCGATTTCCGCCATAGCGGTGGCGTCGTGCAGGTTGACCTTGCCCTCCTGCCACTCGTAGTAGAGGGGCATATTCAGCAGGTGGGTCTGCCAGCGCCAGTCCTCGCCGCTCTTCATAGAGGTGGAGGCAAATACGCCGTCGATGCCCAAGTCCGCCTTGCGTGCCTGCATATCCTCCACCACCGCCTTGAGTTCGGCATAGGTGTTTACCTCGTCCATAGAGGACACCTGCGCTTTGCGGTCGGGCAGAGCGAAATATTTGTCGGTCAACGCCTTGTTGTAGAGGATACCGTACCCCTCCACCACGTAGGGGATACCCACCACCCGTGCGCCATCGGTGACGGCCAGGGATTTGTCGGTGAGGTGCTTGTACAGTTCGGTGCCCGACAGGTCGGCACAGTAGTCCTTCCACGCCGCATACCCACGGGGGCCGTTGATTTGGAACAGGGTGGGCGCTTCGTCGGTGGCCATCTTGGCGGCGAGGGTTTGCTCATAGATGTTGTTGGCGGCGGTCTCCACCACCACCTTCACGCCGGTTTTCTCCTCGTACATCCGCGCCAGTTCCTCGTACTCTGCCGCAATCTCGGGCTTGAAGTTGAGATACCGCACCGTCAGGGTCTTATCTTTGCGCCGGCAACCGCCCAAGGACACCACCAGCAGGGTCAGCAGGGTCAGGCACAGCAGGGCGGCCACGCTCCGCCGCAGAACGTTTCGTTTCATAGGTATTACCTCCATTGTTTTGGTTTGGTGGTAGTGTGTGCCAACCACCGAGGAATATGCAAGGATAATGAGAAATTAGTAATGAGGAATGAGAAATGATACCAACCTTGGATAGAATCCGTAGGGGAGGAGACGGAGCACCTCCCGTCCATTTCCCCACAAATAAAAAAACAGCCTCTCCCTTACGGGAAAGGCTGTTTTCATCTCGCTTATTTACCCTTTTTTCTGGCCTCGGCTTTCATACGCAATTCTCGGTTGAGAATACGCTTGCGCAGACGTAAACTTTCGGGGGTGACCTCCAGCAACTCGTCGTCGTTGATAAACTCCAGACACTGCTCCAGACTGAGAATCGTGGGCGGCACTAAGCGCAGCGCCTCGTCCGAGCCGCTGGCACGGGTGTTGGTGACGTGCTTTTTCTTGCACACGTTCACCACGATGTCCTCGTCCTTGGGGCTCTGACCCACGATCATACCCTCGTACACCGGCACGCCGGGGCCTACGAACAGGGCGCCGCGGTCTTGTGCGCCCCACAGACCGTAAGCGCAGGTCTCGCCGGTCTCGTGCACCACCAGAGAACCCTGCACACGCTGGGGAATCTCGCCCTTGTAGGGCTCGTAGCCGTCGAAGAGGCTGTTCATAATGCCGTTTCCGTTGGTATCGGTGAGGAATTGCTGACGATAACCCATCAGGCCACGGGAGGGGATACGGAATTCCAAGTGGCTGATACCTGTGTCACGGGTGCCCATATTCACGATCTCCGCCTTGCGATAGCCAAGGCGCTCCATGACGGAGCCCACGTACTGCTCCGGCACCTCGATGACCAACAGCTCCATAGGCTCCAGCAGGGTGCCGTCCTCGTCGTGCTTGTAGATGACCTGGGGACGGCTCACCGCAAATTCATAGCCTTGACGGCGCATGGTCTCGATGAGGATGGAGAGGGACAATTCGCCACGACCCGACACCTTGAAGGCGTCGGTGGTGTCGGTCTCCTCCACACGCATGCTCACGTTGGTCTCCACCTCTTTAAAGAGGCGGTCGCGCAGGTTGCGGGAGGTCACAAACTTGCCCTCGCGGCCGGCAAAGGGCGAATTGTTCACCATAAACAGCATAGAAATCGTCGGCTCGTCAATACGCACGAAGGGCAGCGCATCGGGGTGCTCCACGTCGCAGGCGGTCTCGCCGATGTTCAGGTCGGTGATACCCGTCACGCACACCAAATCGCCCAGAGCGGCGTCGGTGCATTCCACACGGCGCAGCCCCTCAAACTGGAACAGTTTGCCGATTTTGGCGTTCTTGGTGGTGCCATCCTGACGGCACAGCACCACGGGCTGACCGGATTTCACGCTACCGCGCTCCACACGGCCGATACCGATACGGCCGGTGTAGTCGTCGTAGTCAATGTTGGAAAAGAGAATCTGCAGAGGGCCGTCGGCGTCGCCCTCGGGGGCAGGGACGTATTTGAGAATCGCCTCAAACAGGGCGCTCATATCTCCCTCGCGCACGTCGGGGGTCAGGCCGGCGTAGCCGTCGCGGCCGGAGGCGAAGATGACGGGGAAGTCCAGCTGGTCCTCGTCGGCGTCCAGCTCGATGAATAGGTCGAGCAGCTCGTCGATGACCTCTAAGGGGCGGGCGCCGTCACGGTCGATTTTGTTCACCACCACCACCGGCGTCTTGCCCAGGGAGAGGGCCTTTTTCAGCACGAAACGGGTCTGGGGCATACAGCCCTCAAAGGCGTCCACCAGCAGCAGCACGCCGTCCACCATCAGCAGAATGCGCTCCACCTCGCCGCCAAAGTCGGCGTGGCCGGGGGTGTCCACGATGTTGATTTTGGTATCGCCGTAGCGCACGGCGGTGTTTTTGGACAGGATGGTGATACCGCGCTCACGCTCCAGGTCGCCGCTGTCCATCACACGCTCCGCCACCGACTCGTTTTCACGGAAGGTGCCGCTTTGGCGCAGCATTTGGTCCACCAGGGTGGTCTTGCCGTGGTCAACGTGGGCGATGATGGCCACGTTGCGCAGGTTTTCTCTTTTCGCCATATTTTACGCTTCCTATCTGTTAGGGATTTGGTATGAGGCGTTAGGGTGAGCAGTTAAATTCTCACCCTACTGCCCCATTTTCGGGGTTAGTATAGCACAAAAGCGGCGTGGTTACAAGGAAAAATCGCTTTCCGCGGCAGAAAAATTAAAAATTTTCGAAATAAGCAAAAATAATGCTTGCAATTTATGCAACAGCGTGCTATAATACCGCTTGCAATCGCATCCGGGTGTGGCGCAGTTGGTAGCGCGCTTGACTGGGGGTCAAGAGGCCGTGAGTTCAAGTCTCGCCACTCGGACCAAAAATAGGGAGTGCCCATCGGGCACTCCCTATTTTTATTTCGAGCGGTGCTCTGAGGCCCTTGACGAGCCATATTTTCCGCCATCGGCGGAAAATATCAGCGTTTTGGCCGAAGCGGGCACCTACATCGGCGCGCAAACTAACCTCGGCCACAAACGGGAGTTCAAGTCCGCAACCGCCCATTTCTTTTTTGTAAAAATCGGTTTGACGCAAGGTTTTTGACACTTTTACAAATCAAATTAGTTCTTTTAATTTATTAAAATTTATTGTTTTTCTAATGTATGTCTGCTATAATAATGATATTATTCGCCCCGTGGAATAATAGGAGGCTTATTATGAATTACATGACTGCAAGTCAAGCGTCAAAGTTATGGAAAATATCACAGCGCAGAGTGCAGATTTTATGTGCCGAGGGTCGCATTCCTGGTGTTTTTAAGTTGGGTGATGCATGGGCAATCCCTGTAGATACCGCAAAACCCGTAGACAAAAGGAAAAAAGGTGGAAAACAACAATGAGCACATATAATGTTTTGGATTTATTCTGCGGTGCAGGCGGTTTGTCTTATGGTTTTGAAAGAGCTGGTTTCAATGTCTTGCTTGGTATCGACAACGATGCAAAAGCATTGGAGACCTTTGAACGAAACCACAACGGAGCAAAATCCATCTGCGGCGATATTACCGAAATCACCTATAAGGACCACATCGCCCCTTTGTTGGATGGCAAGAGGATTGATGTCATTATTGGTGGACCTCCTTGCCAAGGATTTTCCTTGTCTGGTCCTCGCAATTTTAATGACCCCCGAAACAAATTGTACCTCAGTTATATCCGTTTAGTTGAAGAAATCCAACCAAAAGCATTTGTTATTGAGAATGTCCCTGGTCTTGTCGGTCTGTTCAATGGCGAAGTAAAGGACAACATCATCAAAACGTTTACCGAAATGGGTTATGAGGTAAAATATCAAATTCTGTGTGCAGCGGACTATGGTGTTCCACAGAACAGAAAGAGAGTTGTATTTGTTGGCGTCAAAGGAGAGAATGCCTTTGAATATCCGGCAATTCAAACAGAACAGGTAACTTGTGAAATGGCATTGAGTGACCTGCCTCCGCTGGTTGGTATTCTTGGCGAAGAAATTCAGAGTTATGCAACTGCTCCTCAAAATGCCTATCAAAAACTTATGAGAGAAAAGTCTGGTGAGGTTCGCAACCATGTTGCTGCCGCACATAGCGAAAAGGTTCAGCACATCATTTCTCTTGTTCCAGATGGTGGTAATTATAAGGATCTGCCTGCGGAGTTCAGAGAATCGAGGAATTTCCATGTTGCATGGACCCGTTTCAATAGTCAAAAACCTGCACCAACCATTGACACTGGACACCGCCATCACTTCCACTACAAGTATAACCGTGTTCCAACTGTTCGTGAGTGTGCAAGGTTGCAGTCTTTTCCCGATGATTTTATTTTCTTAGGGAATAAAACTCAGCAATTCAGACAGGTTGGCAATGCAGTTCCGCCGATTATGGCACAGCGAATTGCAGACCAAGTCCGTAAATTGTTAGAAAGTGAGGGTTAATAATGGAATACAAGATACCAGAACAGTTTTATTTTAGAATTCACCATGCAAGACCTCGCTTTAAGAACGATGTTGAGAACGTTTTGATTTATGTTGCTGAAAGCATTGCAAAACTCAATCCGATGTCAGAGGCAGATTTTGCCCAGAGATTAAACCAAGCAATTTATGGTTATCCGGGCAATGCTCACAAAGAATTAAAAACCATCAACAACTGGAGAACCGAAATCTCCTCTCTGTTTGGTTTTGTTCAGCACAACGACAATGACGTTGCTGAAGCTGGCAGGAGAGCAAAAGAACTTGCAGAAGATGGAGACCTGGTTGCCTTCTTTAAAACATATCTTTATTCGTTCCAGTATCCTGGTGCGCACATAAAGCCCCATGCCATTCTGGAACAGATTGAGTATGGAATTCATTTCAAACCTGCTCAGTACATTCTAAAATTGCTCTCTCACATCAAAGAGGTTGAGGGAGCAAATATCGGTCTGACCAAGGGCGAAGTTTGTCATTGTGTCTTTAATGATTTGAGAGTTACCAGAGATGGTGAAGATGTCTCGCTTGTATGGGAAAGAATCAAAGCAAACAGAAAGAATAAACTCACCTATGATATGACAGGGGATGTTATCCGTTATGCCGGAGACATAATGGATTATATGGAAATTGCAAACCTCTTGAAAACATGGGACAGCAGAACATATTATCTCAACGATTTAGAGATAGAAACCATCGTAAAGTTCATCGAATCAAAAGAATGGTTCACTGGCTATGACTGCATGATTGCAAGGAGAAAGGGCTCTCTGGATGCAATCAATAGTGTTTATTGTGACTGGTTTGCATATGTGAACCGTGATATGGACACCACTGACTTTAAGACAGACATCCTTGCATACATTGCCGGAGACCAACAGGAATATGAGGCGCTCAAAAACACTGGCAGAGAAATCACTGAACGAATTGAATCTGAGGATGATTTCACCACCAAAGACATTGGCGATATGGGCGAAAATCTCGTACATGGTCATGAGTGCATGAGAGTTAAACTTGGTGGTCGAGAGGATCTCATCCATCTTATCAAGAGAATCCCAACCCAGTTTGCAGTTGGTTATGATATCAGTTCCGTTGAGCTGGATGAGAGAAAAAGATACATCGAAGTTAAAACAACCATTAGTGCTAAACCGTTGCATTTCAATTCCATTCACCTCACCAGAAACGAATGGAATACCGCAAATACAACAAGAGATGCATATTATGTGTATCGTTTGATGATAAGCAAAGGCGGAACAAAACTGTTCCTGTTGCAGGACCCCGTTGGTCTCTATAAGCAGGATAAAATCAATATGATACCGAATGATGGTGCGGATATTACATTTGACCCGAAAACGGTAGGAAGATTTGAGGATTTGTTAGTATGGAGACATTAAAAGTCGCATCGTTGTTTTGCGGTTGTGGCGGAACAGATGTTGGCCTGATTGGAGATTTTGTTTTCCTTGGCAAACACTATGACGCAAACGGCATTGAGATTGTGTATGCCAATGACATTGATGCAAATGCCTGTGCCATATTTGAAAAAAATTTTGGTCTTGTTCCAGACAACAGAGATATCCGCACGGTTGCCTCTGAGGAGTTGCCGGCATTTGATATTCTGACAGGCGGATTTCCGTGCCAGTCTTTCTCCATCGTTGCACAAAACCCTCCTCGGTTAGGAATCAAAGATGACCGAGGAATGTTGTTCTTTGAGATGTGTAGAATTCTTAGAGAGAGACAGCCGAAATGCTTTATTGCAGAAAATGTTAAGGGCATATTGACCGCAAACAAAAAGGGGGCATTCCCACTCATTTTACAGGAGTTTGAGAATAGCGGTTATGATGTGAAATATACCATTCTGAATGCAGCCGAATATGGCGTTCCGCAAAAGCGAGAAAGAGTTATCATTGTTGGGTTTCGTAAGGATTTAGGTATTGATTTCACATTTCCGACTCCGACTATAAGTACGGAGGATGAATATGAGCCTCTCCAGTCCGTTATTGAGACCGAAGTTGAGGAAAAATATTATTTCAGTGAAAAGGCTGTTGCCGGAATGATGAGGAACCGAGAAAGCATGAACAAAGGTCGCGCACAGGATGTCACCAAACCATGCAACACAGTTGGCGCGCACCTTGCCAAGGTTTCTCTTAATAGCACAGACCCGGTTTTGCTTATCGGCGACAGATATCGCAGATTTACTCCTAGAGAGGTGGCAAGGATCCAATCATTTCCCGAAAAGTTCCAACTCGTTGGAAGCGAAGCGGCACAATACAGAGCGTTGGGTAATGCAATACCACCTGTGATGTTCTGGTATGTTGCAAAGAATGTAGCTTCGATTTTAAGGGGAAATTGACTATGTTTGTATAGAGTTGTACCCTCAATGCAACCATTTTGCTATTATACGCCTTTTTATTTCGAGCGGCGCTTTGAGGTTCTTGACTCACCGAATTCTACGTTTTCCCCCAAGGCACAAAAAACCGCTTAGGCACAGCCTAAGCGGGTTTTCTATCCCATTACACCCTCGAAACACGCAAATATTCATACAATTTGCCTATTGTATAATGTAGGAATATATACTATAATGCTATTATGGAAATTATGCGCGCGCATGGCGTGGGTAAAAACAAAGGAAAGGTAGAAATTGCTATGAAGATTTTCAACAAGCGTTCTTTGGCGTGGCTTTGCTCCCTGCTGATGATGGTCAGCCTCATCAGCGCGGTTGTCGTGCTGCCTGCCGAGGCCGCCGACGTGGACTACGTCTATTCCGGCAAATACGTCTACAACTGGGGCGTCCGTGAAGAGGTGGCCACCTTTATGTCGCCTATGGCAGAGTCTTGGTATGAGAAGAACGACACCTCCTACGAGAAGCTGTCCGCTCTGTCCGGCTCCACCGCCGTGAACAGCGTGCCCTCCAGCGCGCTGTACAAAGAGCTGCAGAGACTGATGAAGTCCAACCACAGCTACGAGACCTCTTACAGCGCCACCAAGGATCTGTTCAAGTACACCGACTGTGAAAACAGCGGCGGCAAGATCTCCTCTTTCTACTCCGGCAAGGCCATCGGCCCCTCCTGGGACGGTTCTTGGAACCGTGAGCACACCTGGCCCAACAGTAAGGGTGACGCCTCCGGCAACGGTGAGAACGATATTATGATGTTGCGTCCCACCTCCACCAGCGAGAACTCCTCCCGTGGCAACAAGGCCTACGGCGAGAACAGCAGCCTCTACCACCCCAACTCTGAGTCGGGCGGTAAGTACGACCTGCGCGGCGACGTGGCCCGTATTATGCTGTTCGTCTATTGCCGTTGGGGCAATACCGGTATGATGTGGGGCTCCTCCGGCGTTATGGAGAGCCGTGAGATCCTGCTCAAGTGGGTCACCGAGGACCCCGTGGATACGTGGGAGTTGGGTCGTAACGACTCCACCGAGTCCATCACCGGCACCCGCAATATCTTCGTGGACTATCCCGAGCTGATTTTCACCCTGTTTGGCACCGCCGTGCCTGCTGATTATGCTTCTCCCTCCGGCAACGGCACCGCCTCTTCCTATGAAATCACCGCCTCTGTCAACAACAGCGCCTACGGCTCTGTCACCGTCAGCGGCAAAAATATCACCGCCACCCCCAAGGCCGGCTACGAGGCCGTGGGCTACACCATTCTCAGCGGTACTGCCTCGGTGGTGCGCAACGGCAACGTCTTTGTGGTGAATGCCGACAGCGACGTGAGCATCCGCATCAATTTTGCTGCCCGTGAGCTGAAGACCATTCAGTTTGTGGAGGGTAGCACCGTGGTCGGCAATCGGCAGGTGTACAGCGGTGACAGCCTGACCCTGCCTGCCCACAGCGGTGCGCTGAATGACGGCGTCACCTTTATCGGCTGGGTAGAAGCGCAGGTGGAGGATACCACCTCCCTGCCCGCCTTCTATACCGCAGGCAGTAAGTACACCGTTTCCGACGACGTTATGCTGTACGCCCTGTACTCGCGCAACGAGGCAGGCGGCGAGTCCAACAGCAATATCTTCGAGCCCTTCTCCGGCGCGCTGGTGGAGGGTGACTACCTCGTGGTGTTCGAGGGCGGCGCTATGACCGCCGCTCTCACCGACCAGGGCCGTCTGCAGGTGACCCACGTCACCGAGACCAACGGCAACATCATTGCCGACGCCTCCATCGTGTGGCATTTCGCTCCCAACGGCTCCAACTGGACCATGTACAACACCGCCGCCAAGGTGTATGCCGGCGGCTCCGGTGTGAAGAATAAGGCGGCTCTGCTGACCACCGCCACCGATTTCGCCCTGTGGACCGCCGCGGTTAAGTCCACCGGCTACGAGTTTACCAACGTGGGTAACGATGCAAAGGGTATCAACCCCTTGCTGCGCCGCAACGCCGATATCGGCTTTGCCACCTACGCTACCAACACCAACGTGGGCGGCCCCAATAAACTGTATAAGCGTGCCAGCGGCACCACCTACTACTACACCGGCGCCTACGTGCCCTGCGACCACGATTACGTCGAGGCCGCCGGTCAGGGTGCTTCCTGCGGCGAGGACGGCTCCGTCACCTATCGTTGCACCATCTGCGGTGACGAATACACCGAGATCATCCCTGCCACCGGTGACCACGATTACAGCCTCACTGAGGTGGTTTACGAGCCTACCTGCGGCGCAGAGGGCGTGCTGTCCCATATCTGTGCGGTGTGCGGCGACAGCTACGACGAGGCCATCCCTGCCACCGGCGAGCATATCTATGAGGACGACTACGACGAGGAGTGCGACGAGTGCGGCGACCTGCGTGAAGTGCCTGAGAAGCCTGCCTATCAGCAGGGCGATATCAACGGCGACGGCAACGTCAACAACCGCGACTTGGCTCTGTTGCAGCGCCACCTCAACGATTGGGAAGTGGTCGTGGTGGCGGAAATGCTGGACGTCAACGGCGACGGCAGTGTCAACAACCGTGATTTGGCTATTCTCCAGCGCATTTTGAACACCTAATCGGTTGCTTCCGCAAGGAGGTTTCTAAAATGGAGATCATTCGAGAATATTTCGGTATCGGCGGCTATCAGCGCGCCCCTGAGGGAGCCTATTCCTGGCAGCACCTCACCTTTGTCGGCTCTCTGCTGGCGGTGATGGTGATTCTGGCGGTGTGGCTGGGCCTGCGGAATAAAAAGCGGGATTTTACGACCCAAAATCGGGTGATGATTGGGGCGGCGCTTCTCATCGACGGTCTGGAACTGATTAAAATCGGCCTCGCCTGCTACAATAAACACGTATCGGGCGAGCCGTGGTACGAGGGTATCCTCTACAACCTGCCCCTGTTCCTGTGCAGCATTATGCTCATCGCCATTCCGTTGGCGGCCTTTACAAGGGGCCGTCTGCGTGAAGTGTGCGAGGACTTTGTGGCCATGTTCGGTATCTTGGGCGCCATCGCCGGCACCATCGGTGCGGCACAGAACTACGGTGCCTACCCCGTGCTTGGCTTTGACAATATGGTCAGTGGCTTCACCCATTCCATTTCGGGCTTTACCTCTCTGTACGTGATGATTGTGGGTCTGGCCAAACTGCGTAAGCGTAGCGTGCTGCCCTGCTTGGTGTTGCTGTTCGGCTTCTGCGGCGTGGCCTACGGCGCCAACCATCTGTTAGACTACAACTATATGTTTTTGGTGAGTGGAGACGGCACCCCCTACGACATTCTCTATAATCTGGTGGGTGGCAGCCCCTTGTGGTATCCCCTGCTGGTTGTTGTGTTGTTTGTGGTGTATATGGGCGCATTCTACGGCGTCGCCGCCCTCATCCGTAAGAGCAAAAAGGCAAAAGTCACCGTGTAAGTATGTAAAAAGGCTGTGCAAGCAACGCTTGCACAGCCTTTTTTGCGTTTATTTACCCACGCAGAAGCGGGCGAACACCTGCTCCACCACCGCTTCGGTGGCACGCTCACCCGTAAGCTCCAGCAGGGCGTTGATGGCGCCGTCCACGCTCACCGCTATCGCGTCGGGGGTGTATCCCAACGTCAGCGCCTCCTGCGCCTCTTTGAGGCAGGCGAGGCAATCGGCGGCGCACTGTCGCTGTCGCTCGGTGGACAGCACGGGCTGGGCGGCGTCCAGCCGCTCCACCCCCGTCACCGCCGCCACGGCGGCGGTCAGGTCGGCCACGCCCTGCTCCTCTTTGGCGGAGAGGGTGACGGTATAGGCAAAGTGGGCGGCAATCCAATCGCCGTCGATGACGAGGGGCTTGTCCGCCTTATTGATGATGGCGATGGCGGCTCTGTTTTTCAATGTCTCGACTAACGCCTTGTCTTGCTCCTGCAGTGGCTCGCTGCCGTCAAAGACGGCCAGCACCAGCGTCGCCTGCTCCATCCTCGCACGGGCACGGGACACGCCCACGGTTTCCACCGCGTCGGCGGTGTCACGCAGGCCGGCGGTGTCCGCCAGCCGCAGGGTCACGTCCCCCAGCCGCACCGTCTCCTCCACCACGTCACGGGTGGTGCCTGCGATGTCGGTGACGATACTGCGCTCGCACCCTGCCAGCAGGTTCATCAGGGTGGATTTGCCCACGTTGGGGCGGCCTACGATGGCGGTGTCGATACCCTCGCGGAGAATGCGGCCTGCGTCGTAGGTGGACAGCAGATTTTCCATCGTACCGATTGCCGTTTCTACGGTGTCACGCCACGCGGCGGTGTCCAAATCGGGGATATCCTCGTCGGGATAGTCGATGTAGGCGGAGAATTGCGCCGCCACCCCGAGTAGGCTATCCCTAACCGAGGCGAGCCGACGGAAAATGCCGCCCTCTCGTGCCGCCAAGGCGGTGCGTGCCGCCAAGTTTCCCTCGGCGGCGATGAGGTCCATCACGCTTTCCGCACCCGTCAGGTCCATTTTGCCGTTCAGAAAAGCGCGGCGGGTGAATGCGCCTGCCTCGGCAGGCTTTGCACCGGCGGCAAAGCAGGCACGCAGCACCCTCTGCAGGATGTAGCGACCGCCGTGGCAGGACAATTCCACCACGTCCTCGCCGGTATAGCTGTGGGGCGCACGGAACACCAGCGCCACGCAATCGTCCATATCCCCCTCGTTGTCGTACACGTGGCCGTAGGCGGCGGTGTACCCCTTGAGGGAGGGGAGGGGGCGGTTTGGGTCCGCAGGGCGGAACACGTTGGCGGCGACAGCGATGGCGTCGTCACCCGATAGGCGCACCACGCCAAGCCCTGCCGCGCCGGCAGGGGTCGAGATGGCAGCGATGGTGTAGGACATAGGGCACCTCCGATAGAATGAGGAATGAGAAATGAGGAATGAGAAATGACCGCACCGCCAACCCATTTCGCAGACGCTGCTTTCATTACTCATTACTAATTGCTCTCATTTTACCTAACTTTGCGCCCTTTGTCAACCGAGTAGCTGCGCCAGCGTGCGCCCCAAAATCTGTGCGGAATACACCGCCTCCTCCACGGTGTTGCCCTCGGCGCCCATCTCCACCAGCACCCATCCGGGGGAGAGGTGCTGGTTGTAGCGGCTGGCTACCGTGTTGAGGGGACGCATAAGGTCGGGGCTGACGGCGTCCAGTGCCGCCTGCCAGTGGGCGGAGAGGGTGAGATTCTCCCGCCAATGGGGGTGGGGCAGGCTGTCGGTGGACACCACACCCGTAATCATCATCATCTGCGCCGCCTGCTTGCCATCCACCGTTGCCACGGGGCGCACCATCGCCTCTCCCTCCATCACCGAATCCCGATGGAGGTCCAGCACCACCCGAATGGAGGGATATTGCTCCAAATACCGCTTCGCCACCTCCGCACTGCGCCCGTAGGCGCCCGAATAGACGGGACTGTCGTGGATGGTGGTATCGTGGATGGCGGTGATACCGTAGGCGGCGAGGGTCAGCTTCACCGTTTCGCCCACGGCACAGACGTTGCGTGTGTGGTCGTCGGTGCGGTGGCGGTCGGCGGCGTTGTAATAGTCCGCCTCATAGGTCATATACCCCTCGGTGGTGTGGGTGTGGAGAATCAGCACCTGCGGCAGGTCGGTGTCCTCCCAGTGCAGCGACAGAGGGTTGGATAGGAACGAGGCAATATCCACCGCCGTGCCACTGCGGTTTTGGATGGCGATGCCCTTGCTGCGGTCGCCTGTATTCATTTTGCGTGTCACCAGCCGTCCGCCGTCGCCTTTGTTCCCGGGTGGTGCGGTCATGGTGATGGGCGCCGTCTGTGCCGGCGGCGCCACCGTGGGAATATCCACGATGGTGGTGTCACCCACCCCTTCAAACGGCGCCGCAGGCGGCGCCTCATAGGAGGGCGGCGCGGCGGTTAGACCGTCATCTATGAGGGAAAACACCCCTTCGGGGCGGCGCAGACCCGCCGCCACCAGCGCCAAGCGCTCTCCCACGCCGTAGTGGGACATCAGCACACCCATCGCCACCACGCAGACCAGCGCCGCACACCGCCGCAGGACGTTTATCCATACTTTTCGTTTCATACTATCACCCCTACACTATATGCGGGACAATGAGTAATTAGTAATGAGGAATGAGGAGTTAGGAATGAGGAGTTAGGAATGAGACGAGGGCGGTGCCAAATTGTAGGGCGGAGGCTTGCTCCCACCGTTGTGTATTTGCGGCGAGACCAAGGCCTCGCCCTACGACACCACAACGAGGTTGAATAGAGTCCGTAGGGGCGGATATTATCCGCCCGCGGGCGGCAGGTTGCCGCCCCTACAATCACGCACCGATCCCGAAAGAGTCCGTAGGGGCGGGCGTCCCCGACCGCCCGTTTTCATATTACGCACAAGCCCACCAAGCCTTCCCCTTGAGGGGAAGCCTTTCTCTATCCGACCTCGATAGAATCCGTCTTATTCTTGCGATTGTTTACACGATATGATACAATTTTTTAATGAAATGCAATAAATCGCTTCTGTCCTGCGTTAATAGGGTGAAAGGGGGAGAAAACCATGCTACTGCTTTTGCAAACAATCGCAGACTCTGCGCCTGCCAAGCGGCCGATTGACGAGGCGTGGCTGTCTCAGATTGCAAGCGGAGACATGGATGCTCTGCAACGTTTATACGATGCGGTGGGCAATCAAGTCTACGGTTTTGCCCTTTCACTGGTGCGTCATCCGCAGGATGCGGAGGACGTGTTGCAGGAGACGTTTCTGCGGATTCACGCCCACGCCCCTCGTTACCGTCCCCAGGGCAAGCCCCTGGCGTGGATTTTCACCATCGCACGCCACGTGGCGTTGGATAAAAAGCGCCGCCGCCCGCCCGTGCAATCTCTGTCGGATACGGTAGAGGCGGTAGACCTCAGTGCCGTGGAGCGTGCCGACCACCGTCTCTTGCTGGACTCTTTACTGAATCATCTGTCGGAGGAAGACCGACAGATCCTGATTCTTCACGCGGCGATTGGCCTGACCTTCCGTGAGGTGGCCGCCGTGGTGGGAAAACCGCTGAATACGGTGCTCTCACGCTACCGCCGCGCGCTGAATCGCTTGCAATCCATCGTAAAGGAGGATGCTTTCTATGACTAACCAATCTATGGAACAGCGTATCGCCGAAGCCGTCGGCTCGCTGACCACCGACCTGCCCTTTGCGCGTATCGCGCAGGCGATTCCCGACACCGCCCCTCAGCCGCTACCGCCGACACGGCGCAGTTACGTCCGTTTCGTGGCGGTGGTCGCCTGTGCGGCGCTGGTGCTGGCACTGGGCGGCCTGTGGTATCACCTATCCACCCCCAAAAGCCCCGATTCCGATTCGCCCATCGCTTTACCGCCTGTGACGGCGGAGAGCGCCGTCATCGACATTGACGTCAATCCCAGTGTGGAGATTACGGTGGACACCGCCGAGCGGATTTCCACTGTCACCGCCGTCAACACCGACGCCGCCCTGCTGCTCTCTCGCCTCGACCTGACGCAGCAGCCGTTGGCAGAGGGTGTCCAAACCCTGTTTGGTGCCATGGTGGCCCAGGGCTACGTGACCGACGGCAACAATCCGGTGCTGGTCACCGTGCGCAGCGACGACGCCAACGAAGCCAACCGCCTCCACGCCCTGGTCAACAACGGCGTGGACGCCGCCATGGCACAGCATAGCCTCACCGTCTCGGTGACCAATCAGACGGTGACCACCTTTGACGAGGTGGCGGAGTTTGCCCAAAAGCACGGTATTTCCAACGGCAAGGCCGCCTTTATCCTCAATTTGGTGGAACAAGCGCCCACCTTGGACGCGCAGGCACTGACCGATCACGCCTTTTCGGTGCTGGCGGCCATCGCCCAGCACGAGAACGTCCCTTTGGGCGACTTGGTGGACTACGACGCCACCGACGGCCTGTGGGAGGATATTATCAACGCCCTCACCGCCGAATTGACCGAGGCGGAGCACCGTTGGGGTTCTATGCTGAAGATATCGGAGCTTAAGGAACTGGCGCTGGATGCGCTTCCCAACGATCATATCGCCGAAAATGCACTGGTGGTGCGCATTGATTTTTCTTGGGAGGAGGAAGAGCCGATTTATCGCATTGAGTTGGTGTCTTTGGGGCATCTCTACGAGTACGCCGTCCACGCTATGGACGGTACGTTCCTCAACCCGAGTGGCAGCACCACCACCACCAATCCCCACGGCATTATCCGCTCCACCTTGGTGGGCGGCGGCACCGCCGTGCCCATCGACCGTCCCACGCAGAAACCGCCCAAAACCACCACCTCTCCCTCACCGACCACCACGGGCACCTCACCGACTGTCACCCGTCCTACTTTTGCAGACGGCACTCTTACGGATGAACAGGCGAAGAAACACGTTTTATTCCGTTTGGGCGCCACAGAGGATGAGGTGCAGAATCTTATTGTGGGTCATCATCCATATCGGAATGAACTATCGGTGTATCTCATCTACAAGAAATACATCTACTGCTTCTATATGGACGTTACCACCGGCGATGAGACGAAAATTGTTATGTTGCCCACAGATATTCCCATCCAAAACTTCCGCCTTGATGAATGGGATGCCCTGCAAATCGCTCTGGATGCCGCCAAGGTGACCGAAGAGGAGTGCGGAGAGATTACGATTGTGTACTATCTCTATAACGACGCACCCTTCATCGACGTCGCTTGGGTGGCGAACGACGTCACCTATCAGTACCGTGTCGATGGTGTGGACGGCGATATCGCATTGAGCACCGTGACCCCTCTCGGCGGCTTTGGTTCTTAAGATTTCCAAACCCAACCCGTGACGAAGAAAAAGGATGGACGCCAGTCCATCCTTTTTCTTTTGCGTTTGTTCCTCATCCAAACACGCCCTTGCGTATTTTGCCGCCGTGTGCTATACTATCATCGAATAAGCCTTTTTGGAGGACGTTATGAAAGCGAAACGCCTGTTATCCCTATTTTTGATTCTCACCCTGTGGCTGGGTCTGACAGCCTGCAACGCCTCGGGCACCATTGATTTTGACGTCACCGTCTCCACCGTGGGCGACAGCACCACGACCACCACCGTGACGGGGGCGCCCACCGACGGCACAACCGAGGGCGCGACCACCACCGTCACCACCGGCGATGGGATCACCACCACGGTATCCACCGCTACGGCTACCACCGTCAAGCCGGTGGTCACCACCACGGCGGCAAAGCCCACCACAACCACCCAAAAGCCCACTACTACCACCGCCACCACTGCCTCCTCTGCGGACAAGTTGCTGGTGGATCGCGCGTTCCAACTGGCTACGGGGGCGAAAATTGAGGACGTCACTCTGACGGGTATCGTCACCTCCAGTCAGGGGTACAGCGCAGGCTATAATAACGCCACCTTCGACCTGCAGGTAGAGGGCACGAGCGGCGCTAAGACCATCTACTGCTACCGTGTCCAGCCTGCGGACGCAGGCCGCACCGAGGTATCCGTCGGCGATATTCTCACCCTGACGGGCACCATCCAGAATTATAAGGGCACCATCGAGTTTTACCCTGCCGACTATCTCCACGTGGGCGGTGCGGCGGTCACCATCAAGCCCACCACCCGACCCACGGGTAGCGGCAGCGCCACCATTGATGAGAATGGTATTTACGATTCGAAAGAAGAGGTGGGTCTGTACATCCACATCTACGGAAAACTGCCCAAGAATTACGTCACCAAGAGCCAGTACAACAAAAACGACCGCTACCAGTGCGTAGGCGGCGACCGCTTCTACAATAAAGAGGGGCGCCTGCCCAGCGGCGAGATTTACTACGAATGCGATATCGATACCTACGGTATCACCTCCCGCGGCGCCAAGCGTTTGGTGTGGACCAAGAGCGGTATCGTCTATTACACCGGTGACCACTACGAGACCTTTATTCAGCTGTACGGAGAGCGATAACCATGAAAATCACCATTGATTGCGGCGGTTGCGCCGATAGACGGGAATTGCACGCCCGTATTGCGGCGGCGCTGGATTTTCCCGATTGGTACGGGCATAATTTGGACGCCCTGATGGATTGCCTGACGGATTTGGACGACACCACCGTCACCCTGACGGGGCGAGAGGATTTGTCGTTCGCCGCCGACGGCTTTTGGGAGACCTTCCAAGACGCCGCCGCCGAAAACCCTTGTCTAACCGTGATTTTGGCATAAGAAAAGAGCCTGCGGAAACATCCGCAGGCTCTTTTTTGTTGTCATTACGCCATATTGCCGCTGTTTTCCATCAATACGGCGATGGCGGCCAAAGGTGCGGTCTCACATCGCAGAATGCGCGGGCCGAGGGTGGCAATCTGTCCGCCCACGGCGGTGACCGCCTCCACCTCGGCGGCGTCAAAGCCGCCCTCGGGGCCCACCACGAGAGAGATGGCCTCGTCGGCAGGGGAGACCAGCTTGCCGATGGGTGCGCCGCCGCCCTCATAGCAGAGGAGCGTTTTCTCCTCAGCGAAACGCACCAAAGCTTGCTTCCAAGACAGGGGCGTCTCTACCACGGGAATGATACCACGGCCGCTTTGGCCTGCCGCCTCGGCGGCGATTTTCTGCCAGCGTGCCTGCTTTTTGGCGGCGTCCTTGCCGTCCAGTTTCACAATGCACCGTGCGGTTGCTACGGGCACGATGGCGGTGACACCCAGTTCCACTGCCTTTTGGATAATCAGTTCCATCTTATCCCCCTTGGGCAGACCCATATAGAGAGTCACCGCCAAGGTGGGCTCGCTTACGGAGGGGGTGGCGGCGTCCACCACCAGGGTGACCCGCTCCTTTTCCACTGCGGTGACGGTGCAGGCATAGTCGGTGCCCTTGCCGTCGCAGAGGGTGAGCGCTTCTCCTGCGGTCATGCGCAGCGCACCGCCGATGTGACGGGCGTCGCCGCCCTCAATGACGGCGGTTTCCCCCACGGTGGGGGTATAATCTATAAAAAATCGGGGCATAGGTAAGCCTCCTTGTCGTTTTTACGCCTTCTTACACACCATGCACAGCCAACCGCCGTGTTCGTGGCGCTCCACCACGGTGAAACCGCAGTTGTCCAGAGCCGCCAGCACGTCCTGCTCACGGGTGTCGATGATACCCGATACGATGTACACGCCGCCCTCTGCCAGCAGGTTGGGGATGGCAGGGGAGAGCATAATGATGGCGTCCGCCACGATGTTGGCGGCGATGACGGGATACTTGCCGTCCACGTCGCGGGCCAGATCGCCCAGTCGAATTTCGTAGCGAGGGGCGGTGAGACCGTTGAGCTCACCATTCTCGATGGCGGTCTTGACCGCCAGAGCGTCGATGTCGATACCCAAGGCACGGCCTGCGCCCAGCAGGCAGGCGGCGATGGAGAGGATACCGCTGCCGCAACCCACGTCCAGGAAATCACAGCCGTCGGTGATATACTGCTCCAGCGTCTCCAGTACCAGTCGGGTGGTGTCGTGGCCGCCGGTGCCGAATGCCATACCGGGGTCAATGGACAGGACGGCACGGTTTTCGGGGTTGTCGGTGGTCTCCCAAGAGGGGCAGATGAGGATCTTTTCTCCGACAGGGAGCGGTTTAAAATATTTTTTCCAGTTGTTGGCCCAATCTGCCTCGCTGACGGTGTTGGATTCCACCACGTGGTCGATGCCCACGGCGGTGTAGCGCTCCCGCAGGAAGGCGATGGCCTCCGCCGGATTCTCCTCAGGGGAGACGTAGATGTGGATGAGGGCGGTGTCACGCTCTTTGGCCAGCAGGTCCTCGTCGATGAGGTCGATGTGGGCAATTTCACGGGCACCCTGCTCCAAATCGCTGTAATCCTCAATGTAGATGCCGTAGGGCACCACCATATTGGCGATGGCGGCGGCCTCGTCGACCACGGCGGCAGGGATACGGATACATACTTCGGTCCAATCCATAGTTATAACCTCCGGTTAATGAGTAATTAGTAATGAGAAATGAGTAATTAGCGTAGGCACTACGTGATGGCAAAAGCTACGTTCCTTTCTCATTCCTCATTGCTCGTTTCTAATTCGTTTTCTATTCTATCATCTTTATCCATACTTTTCAACGGTTTTACTTGTCAAAGGGGAATAAAAATGCTATAATAACTTGATTTATCGTAGCAAATGGATTTCGTTTCTCATTCCTCATTCCTCATTCCTCATTACTCATTTCTCATTGAAAGAGGTGCCAACCGATGGCTGACATCAAAAAGCATATTCGCAATTTCTGCATCATCGCCCACATCGACCACGGCAAATCCACGCTGGCGGACCGCCTGCTGGAAAAGACCAATACCGTGGCGTTGCGGGATATGTCCGAGCAGCTCTTAGACAGTATGGACTTGGAGCGTGAGCGTGGCATTACCATTAAGGCCCACGCCGTCACCCTCAACTATACGGCGCAGGACGGCGAGGAATACACCTTCAATCTCATCGACACCCCCGGTCACGTGGACTTTAACTACGAGGTGAGCCGCTCTCTGGCCGCCTGCGAGGGTGCGCTGTTGGTGGTGGACGCCAGTCAGGGCGTAGAGGCGCAGACTCTCGCCAACACCTATCTGGCCGCCGAGCACGGGTTGGAGATTCTCCCCGTCATCAATAAGATTGACCTGCCTGCCGCCGACCCCGACCGTGTGGCGACGGAAATCGAGGATATCATCGGCATTGACGCCTCCGAAGCGCCCCACATCTCCGCCAAGGCAGGTCTGAACATCGAAGAGGTGCTGGAAGCCATCGTAAAACTTCCTCCCCCTAGCGGAGACGACGAAAAGCCGTTGCAGGCGCTGATTTTTGACAGCTACTACGATTCCTATCGCGGCGTTATCGTCTATTTCCGTGTGATGGACGGCGTGGTAAAGGCCGGCGACACCATCAAGATGATGGCCTCCGGCGCCACCTTCGACGTGGTGGAGGTGGGCGTTATGCGCCCCGGCCGCTTGGAGCCGGTCAAGGAACTGCGTGCCGGTCAGGTGGGCTATCTCGCCGCTTCGATTAAGACCGTCGGCGACGCCCGTGTGGGCGACACCATTACCCACGCCGCGAAACCTGCCGCCGAGCCCCTCCCCGGCTATCGCAAGGTCAACCCCATGGTATTCTGCGGCGTGTTCCCTGCGGATGGCGCCCACTATCAAGACCTGCGTGAGGCGCTGGAGCGTCTGCAGCTCAACGACGCTTCCCTGACGTGGGAGCCGGAGACCTCTGTGGCTCTCGGCTTTGGTTTCCGTTGCGGTTTCTTGGGTCTGCTGCATATGGAGATCCTTCAGGAGCGCCTGGAGCGCGAGTATAACCTCGACCTGATTACCACCGCCCCCAGCGTTATCTACCGCATTACCCTCACCGACGGCACGGTGGTGATGGTGGACAACCCCACCAACTATCCCGACCCCACCACCATCGCCATGGCGGAGGAGCCCATTGCGGACGCCCACATCTTTGCGCCCAAGGATTACGTGGGCAATATTATGGAACTCTGTCAGGAGCGCCGCGGCGTGTTCATTGATATGAAGTACCTCGACCCCACCCGTGTGGACATTCACTACGAGTTGCCCCTCAACGAGATCGTGTACGATTTCTTTGACGCGCTGAAGAGCCGCACCAAGGGCTACGCCAGCTTCGACTACGAGCTGAAGGGCTACGTCAAGAGCGATTTGGTCAAGTTGGATATCCTGCTTAACGGCGAGATGGTGGACGCTCTGTCCTTCATTTTGTTCAGCGGCAACGCCTATTCCCGCGCTCGTAAGATGTGCGAGAAGTTGAAGGATAACATCCCCCGCCAGTTGTTTGAGGTGCCTGTGCAGGCCGCCATCGGCGGTAAGATCATCGCCCGTGAGACGGTGCGCGCTATGCGTAAGGACGTGCTGGCCAAATGCTACGGCGGCGATATCACCCGAAAGAAGAAACTGCTGGAGAAGCAGAAAGAGGGTAAAAAGCGCATGCGCCAACTGGGCAGCGTAGAAGTGCCGCAAGAGGCATTTATGGCCGTGCTGAAGTTGGATGATGAATAAACTAAAACACCCTGTCAAATCGACAGGGTGTTTTTTGCGTACAAAACTAGTCAAGCCTTCCCCTTGAGCGAAAAGGTGTCACCGCAGGCGGTGGATGAGGTGGTCGCAGAGCGATGAAAAACGGGCGGCAGATTGCCGCCCTACAATTCCGCACCGCCCTTGTCACATTACTCATTACTCATTCCTCATTCCTCATTTTTCACGTTCCCCTTGCCACCGCCACCAAGTCCATCGGGGCATAGGCGGGCTGAAGCGCTGCGTGTATGCTCATCGCCAGCAACTTTGCACCACGGGCGATCATCAGGTCGATTTCTCGGGGCGTCACAAGTCGGA
>JAZPZT010000093.1:0-4183 GCA_045544815.1 Acutalibacteraceae bacterium
GAAGCTATACGCCTCCTGCGAATCGGCAGGCTCCAGCATAGGCACCTTGGCCGCCATAGGGTAATGGCGGCTACCCTGCTCATTCTGGGAGGAGTGCATAGGGGGGTCGTCTGCCACGCAGATGACCATACCGCCACCCACACCCGTGTAGGACAGGGTAAACAGCGGGTCGGCGGCCACGTTGAGGCCCACGTGCTTCATGGCGCAGGCGGAACGAGCGCCTGCCAGAGAGGCGCCGAAGGCCACCTCGCAGGCCACTTTCTCGTTAGGCGCCCACTCGCTGTGGATGTCGTCGTACTTCGCCAAAAACTCGGTAATTTCGGTGGAAGGAGTGCCGGGATAGCTGGACACCACCTGCAAGCCGCCGTCGTAGAGGCCTGCGGCAACCGCCTGATTGCCGATCATTAATTTCTTCATAATATACGTACCTTCCTTACTGTTAGCGAATAACTATCGTCTACGCCGTTTCTTTGTGCCGCCATAATTCTTGCTCAATTCCAAAATAACGCCGATGGGAAAGTACAGCAACGATAACAAGCAACATCCCGTTGAACCGGGAAAGTTATATTTGTACCTAGCCATACGCAACACCTCTTTATTAGGATTTGTTCTGCAGGGCAACCAAGCCTTCGCCGCCGTACATCTTACGCAATTTGGGTTTTTCGATCTTACCCGTTGGGTTGCGCGGCACATCGGCGAAAATAATCTTGCGAGGACGCTTGTAGCGAGGCAGGTCGAGGCAGAAATCGTTAATCTCCTCCTCGGTGCAGGTCATCCCTGCCTTAATCTCGATAATGGCGGTAGCAATCTCGCCCAAACGAGGGTCAGGCAAGCCAATGACGGCCACGTCCTTAATCTTCGGGTGGGCGGCCAAGAAATTCTCAATCTGTACGGGATAGAGATTCTCGCCACCGGTGATAATGACGTCCTTCTTACGGTCCACCAGATAAATAAAGCCGTCCGGGTCTTGCATAGCCATATCGCCGGTGTACAGCCAACCGTCACGCAGAGTATCGGCAGTGGCGGCGGCGTCGCGATAATAGCACACCATCACGCCGGGGCCGCGCAGACAGAGTTCGCCCACGGCGCCCTGCTCCACTTCCCTGCCCTCGGGGTCCACAATCTTGACCTCCCAGCCGTAGCCGGGGACGCCGATGGCGCCCACCTTATGGACGTTCTCCACGCCCAAATGCACCGCACCGGGGCCGATGGACTCGGACAAACCATAGTTAGTATCATACTGCTGATTGGGGAAATAGTCAAGCCATCTTTTAATGAGACTCTGGGGTACGGGCTGGGCGCCGATGTGCATTAGGCGCCACTGCTTCAAATCAAATTCGTCCAGAGAAATCTCTCCGCTGTCCAAGGCATTGAGGATCTCCTGCGCCCACGGCACCAGCAGCCACACGATGGTGCACTTCTCCTCGCTGGCGGCGGTAAGAATGTGGCGCGCCTTGGCGCCCTTCAAGATAACCGCCTTAGAGCCAGCCAAAAGACTGCCGAACCAGTGCATCTTGGCGCCGGTGTGATACAGGGGCGGAATACAGAGGAAGCAATCCTCACGGGTCTGGCCGTGGTGGGCCTGCTCTACGCGGCAGGAGTGAATCAAGCTGCGATGGGTGTGGAGAATGGCCTTGGGAAAACCGGTGGTGCCGGAGGAGAAGTAGATAGCGGCCTCGTCCTCTTCGGTGAGGGTGCATTCGGGGAACATACCCGAACACTCGGAAATCAGGTCGCTGTAATCATCGGCAAACACGGGGCAACCTGCGCCCATATAGATGAGGTGGCAGGAGCGGCTGATTTTGTCCGCTACCGCCTCTACACGGCCCACAAACTCGGTACCGAAAATCAGCACGTCTGCCTGAGCCAAGGAAAGGCAATATTCAATCTCGTCGGAGGAGTAACGATAGTTCAGCGGCACAGCTAAAGCGCCCGCCTTTAATATACCAAAATAGATGGGAAGCCAGTCGATGCAGTTCATCAGCAAAATGGCCACCTTTTTGCCCTTTCCAATACCGTTCTGTCGCAAAAGATTAGCCAGACGATTGGCCTTTTCATTAAAAACCGCCCAGGTAATCTCGCGCCGATAGGAACGCGCACGAGGCGTTGACTCAACCAACTCAAACTCATGCCAGGTGGCACGACGGGTCTCCGGTTGTTCGGGATTGAGCTCGATCAACGCCGTTTCATGGGCAAATTCACGGGCGTTTCTTTCCAACAAATGTACAATAGTCATAGTCGTTTACTCCTCGCAAAAAGTATATTCATACTTTAACACTTTAAAGCGTATTTGTCAACCGTTTTCTAAGGATTTGCCCATATGTTTTCGAGATTTTGCACTTTTTTCAAAAAAACTATTGACATATTCGCTTTAAAGTGCTAAAGTGTAGCCATCACCAAAGCGATTTAAAGCGCTAAATCGAAAGGATGACCCTATATGACACTCTCTTCCCTACCTAAAATTGCCCTGCAACTATCCACTGCGGCGTGGATAACCATCCCCTTACTTATCGCCTTTTTCGCGCTGATGATCGGCGTCGGATTGGCCTGTCGCAAGCATTCCACCAACGTGGACGGGTTTGTGTTGGGCGGCCGCACCGTTGGTCCGTGGCTGACGGCCTTTGCCTTCGGCACCTCCTATTTCTCAGCGGTTATTTTCGTGGGTTATGCAGGACAATTCGGCTGGGACTTTGGTTTGGCCTCCACGTGGATTGGATTAGGCAACGCCTTCATTGGCTCGCTGCTGGCTTGGTCGGTGTTGGGACGGCGTACTCGTGTGATGACGCAACACCTCGGCAGTAAAACCATGCCCGACTTTTTTGAAAAGCGGTACGATTCCAAAACGCTGAAAGTCATCGCTTCGGTGATCGTGTTTGTATTCCTGATTCCCTACACCGCATCGCTATACAACGGCCTTTCTTCCCTATTTAATAACGTGTTTGCCATCCCTTACTGGGTGGTTGTGGTGGCCATGGCAGTACTGACAGGTGTTTACGTCATCTTCGGCGGCTATATGGCCACTGCTATCAATGACTTCATTCAGGGTATCATTATGCTGGTGGGTATCGTCACCGTGATTGCGGCGGTGCTGATGGATAACGGTGGTTTCACTGCCGCGGTAGAAGCGCTAAATCAAAGTGAGCACGCCGGATATGCCTACACCTCTATGTTTGGCCCCAATCCCCTGGCACTGCTCTTTGTGGTGCTGCTCACCTCGCTGGGCACCTGGGGACTGCCGCAGATGGTGGGCAAATTCTACTCTATTAAAGATGAAGGCGCTATCAAAAAAGGCACCGTCATCTCCACCATTTTCGCCATCGTGGTGGCAGGCGGTTGCTACTTCCTCGGCGGCTTCGGTAAGCTGTACTACGACGATATGCAGGCAAATGGCTACATCTCCGACAACGGCAAAGTACTGTTTGACAAGGTCGTGCCGACTATGCTGCAGGATTTGGCTCCCATAGTAGTGGCGCTGATCATCGTGCTGGTGCTGGCGGCGTCTATGTCTACCCTATCCTCGCTGGTGCTCACCTCCTCCTCTACCCTAACACTGGACGTAGTGAAGCCTGCGGTGGAGAAAAAGACCCCCATGAGCGAAAAGCGCAGTGTGCTGGTAATGCGTGTCTTTATCGTTTTCTTCATCGCTGTTTCGGCAGTGATTGCCATCCTGAAGGATTCCGTTTGGAAAGATTCCGTGTTTATCGCCCAAATGATGGGCGTGTCTTGGGGTGCACTGGCCGGTGCTTTCCTCGCTCCCTTCCTGTACGGTCTGTACAGCAAAAAGGTAACAAAGGCCGCCGTCGCAGTCAGTTTTGCCTTTGGTACGGGACTGGAATTGGTGCAATTGGCCATCGGCGTGGGTTTGATATCGGTGAAGGGTGTCCCTGTGTTGGAATTCGTGTTTACCAACTCGCTCTACTCCGGCGTATTCGCCATGGTTGGCGGTCTGATTTTGGTGCCGATCGTAAGTCTGTTCACGCAGAAAACGCTGCCTGACAACGTCGAAGGCAAATTCAGCTGTTACGAAGAAACCGTAGTAACCAATCAAAAAACGTCTTTAGGCTGAGCATAAGAAAAGAGGCAAGCAGGATATCCTGCTTGTCTCTTTTTATTTAGAATTCGGATTTCTTCTTACGCAGTACCAAGAAGAGGGCAACGCCTGCACCGACCGCCACAACAGCGG
>JAZPZT010000094.1:0-17909 GCA_045544815.1 Acutalibacteraceae bacterium
GCCGCCACAGATACACAGGTACACAGCAGCACCAACGACAGAATCCAACACAACACTTTTTTCATTCCGCACACCTCGCTTTGCTAACTTTAGGGTATCACGATGCTTGAAGATTTGCAAGAGGAAAAATAAAAAAGATAGAAAAAGAGCGCTGTCTCAACCGTGACAGCGCTCCTTATTCATTGCGTATTTACGCCTTACCGCCTTTGCTTCCTTTGGTGCCGAAAGTGGTGCCGGAAAGAATGTTGCTCTCATAACTGAAGGTCAGCGCCGCACGCTCGCGCTGACGCTTGAAGGCCAGAGAAACCAGCTCATCCATCAGCTGCTCAAAGCTGACGCCCACCTCCTGCCACAGATAGAAGGACAGAGAGCCGGGGATGGTGTTAATCTCATTGACCCACAATTCGCCCGTTTCCTTATCGTTGAGGAAATCGATGCGTGCCACGCCCATACAGCCCAACTTTTTGAAGGTGGCAACCGCCATCTTCTGCACCAGCTCGGTCATACCCTCGGGCAGGTCGGCAGGGCAGCGACGCTTCAGATCGGTCATACCCTTAGAGCCGTTTTTACCGCCACCGGACAGGTATTTGTCGCCGAAAGTGAGGATATCCTCCGCATTCAGCGGCTCCTCGCAGGCGGAGGCACGAGCGCTCTCGTAATCGCCCAAAACGGAGCAATTAATCTCACGCAGGTTGGGCACGGCACGCTCCACCAACACACGGGAGGCAAAGCTCACCGCCAAATCCATGGCGTCCACCAACTCGGTGCGGTCCTTTGCTTTGGAAATGCCCACGGAAGAGCCCAAGTTGACGGGTTTCACGATGACGGGATAGCCAATCTCCTGCTCAATCTGGTGCAACACCGCCTCGCTGTAGACGGCGTACTGCTTGCCCGTGTACAGACGGGCAGGCAAGACGGGAATACCGGCCTGAGCCAGCACCGCCTTCATCGCGTATTTGTCCATACCCAAAGCGGAGGAGGTCACGTCGCAGGAGGCGTAAGGAACGCCCAACATCTCCAGATAACCCATCAGGGTGCCGTCCTCCACGTTGGTACCGTGCACCACGGGAATCGCCACGTCAAAAGCGGCCATCACGTTATTGCCAAACTTTTTCATCGGGTAGCGCACCAGCTCCACGGCACCCTCTACGGGGACGGGCAACACACGGGTAGCCGCCGCCAAGCAGGCAGGCATATCCCGATAGGAGGCGATGTCACGGAGATTCTCGCCCACGTAAAAGCGATTATCCTTGGAAATGTACAGAGGAAACGCCTCGTACTTATCTTTATTCAAAGCATTCAGCGCCTGCAGAGCGGAGATGATGGACACCTCGTGCTCCACACTGCGGCCGCCGAAAATCACAGCAACTCTTGTTTTCATAATTGATTACCTCCACATTAGAAGTTATCGGGCAGGTCGTTCTCCAACAGAACGATACGCTCTCCCTCACGAGGGAGATTGTTCACAAAATTAAGCCCCTCTTTGAGGGTGGCGGCCACGAAAATGCGCTCCTCGGGGAAGCCGCCTGCCAGCAAACCCTCCTTGAGGGGGGGCGCCTGCTTCTCCCCCACCAGCACCGCCCAATCGCAACGGGTGGCGGCGTATTCGCCCAACTCACGGTTGAGGGCGTCCTGACGCTCGCCCAATTCCACCATACCCGGGGTCACCAGCACACGCTGGGCGGCAAAGCCGGCCAAGGTGTCCAACGCACTGCGGAAACCGGCAGGGTTGGAATTGTAGGCGTCATCGATGTAGCCGTTGGGCAGCAACTGCAGGCGGTGCTCCACCGGCTTGAGCAAGCGGATGGGATACACCATCTCCTGCAAAGAGATGCCCAAATGATGAGCCAGCGCCATACAGCCGGCGAGGTTTTGAATATTATGCGCACCCAACAGGCGGGTGGTGTAGCGGCAGGATTCTCCGTCAGGGGCGGTCAGAGTAAACTGACAACCGTGGATATCCACCGCAACATCGCTGTAGCGATAGGCCGCGCCGCTGTCAGCGGCGCCGTAGGTCAGGTTGGGCACGGAAACCGCGTGACTGCGGATATAGTCGTTATCGTAATTGAGGAAAGCCATACCGTCGGCAGGGATGGCGTCCACCAGCTCAAACTTGGTGGCGATGATATTCTCCACCGAACCGAAGGTCTCCAAATGCTGCTCGCCGATGGAGGTGAGGATGCCGTAGGTGGGATGTACCAAATCGCAGATTTCCCGGATATCGTTCTGCTGTTTGGCGCCCATCTCGGCGATAAACACCTGATGGGAGGGGCGCAGCATTTCACGCACCGTACGCACCACACCCATAGTGGTGTTGTAACTACCGGGGGTCATCAGCACGTTATACTTCACCGCCAGCAGAGCGGAGAGGAAATTTTTCACACTGGTTTTGCCGTAGCTGCCGGTGATACCCACCACCATGAGGTCGGGGCGCTCGGCCAAACGGCGCCGGGCGTCCTTGACGAAGCCGTCGGCAATCTTGTTCTCAATGGGGGTATTGATGAGATTCGCCAGACCCACGAACAGCCACACCACCACGTGGGCAAGGCCCAGCAGCGCCGCGCCACGCAGGGGCAAAAACCAAAACAGCACCAACAGCAGCGCACACAGCACGCCCTCGGTGACAAACAGGCGTTTGACACGGGCGGTGACCACCAGCGGCTTTTTCGCCTTTTTCGGCCAGTTGATGAGGGCGGTGAGCAGTAAAATGGCACCGCACACGGCATAGGCGACCGCTTCGCCCGCAAAGGTGGCCAGCCAAATGCACAATACGCACAAGGCGGGCATCATACGGGGCAGTGTCACCAGTTTTTTCTCATTGTCGAGACACCATTTCTTATACCGCTCGGGGCGGTAGGAATTGAGCTGCAGCATATGGGTGAAATACCAACCCTGCACCGCAAAATTGAGGATAGCGGCCTCTACCACAAAGAGTTTCATCCACACTTCCATCTTATCTCGCCTCCTTCGGTTTCAAGAAAACGTCCAGCACCCGACTGCATTGGCCCCATTGCTGGGCAAAGGCGAAGTGACCTGCGCCCTCCAGCACCACCAGACCGGCGTCGGGGATAAGCGCCTCCATCTTCTGTCCGTCGGACAGAGGCGTGGCGGTGTCCGCCGAGCCCCAAATGAGCAGAGTGGACACGGGATTGTCTTTCAGCAGATGGGTCAGGTCCTCGTTGATACACCGCACCATGGTCTGCCGCATAAGCGGCGAGGCGTTGCGATAATCGGAGGAGCCCACTTTTCCCTGCCGCTTGGCGGCAAGGGCAGGAAACAGTTTTTTCATCGCCTTATAACTGTACACCTTGACATAATATTTCAACGTACGCTTCGGCAGGATTCCTGCGGCGTCCATAAACACCGCCTTGCTCACCCTAAAGGGTAAGGGACGCTGTGCCAGCAACTTAATGCTGATACGGCCGCCGAAGGAGTGATTCATCAGCACCACTTCGGTCAAACCGAGGGTGGCGGCAAAATCCACCGTCCACTGCACGTAATCGTCCACGCACCACGGCGTCTCAGGCTCTGCCGAGCCGCCGAAGCCGGGCAGGTCGGGCGCCACCACACGGCAATAGGTCGCCAAGTGGTCAATCACCAGCCGATAGGTCTCGGCCGGAGCGCCCCAACCGTGGAGGAACAGCACCGTGGGTTTTGCCGCTTCATTTACGGGGTCGGTGTCGATATAGGCGACGGTGCGCCCTTGTATGGTCACAGTCACGGTGATGCCTCCTTTCGGTGTTACTTGCGAAAAATTACTTTGCTTCGGGAGCGGTGTAGGTGGTAACCTCGATGGACTCGATGATGACGTCCGCCACAGGCTTATTGTTGGTGCCGGTCTCCACGGCGGCGATAGCGTCTACCACGTCCATACCGCTGTAAACCTGACCAAAGACGGTGTGACCTGCCGTGGCACGCCAAGCGCCGTCCAGATGGATGTTACCGCCCTGCTGGGCGTACAGCTCCCACACCTCTTCGGGGACCAGACGGCTATCGGGGGAAATGCCGCCGTTGGCCTCGATGAAGGAATCGGCAGTGGGATACATAGCCGTAAAACTCTGGCCGTACATCTGCACGTACTGGCTATAGTAATTCATCATCTGACTATACATCGTAGAGTAGCTGTACTGGCTCTTCAGGCTATCCACACTCTTACCGTCGGGGCCGGCCTGATTGATGAAGAACTGGCTGCCATTGGTGCCGGGGCCGGCGTTAGCCATAGACAGAGAGCCGCGCAGGTTGAGCAGTTTGGCGTTAAACTCATCTTTAAACTTACCGCCCCAAATGCTCTCACCGCCGGTGCCGTCGCCCTTGGGATCGCCGCCCTGAATCATAAAGTCCTTCATCACACGATGGAAGGTCAGGCCGTTGTAGTAGCCGTTTCGGGCGTGGGTCAGGAAATTCTCCACCGTCTTGGGCGCACCCTCGGGGAAGAAACGAATGCAGATATCACCCATATTGGTGTGCATAATGGCAACGGTCTCACCCACCTGCGGTGCCTCCAGCTGGAAGCCGTACTCCTTATCCGCATAGGCGGAGGTCAGGGTATTCTGCTTAGGGGTGTTGTCAACATTTTGATCGGCATTATCTTCTTCGCCACAGGCGGTCATACCACCGCACAACAGCAACAGAGCGGCAAACAGAGCCAGCCATTTTTTCATCTTCATAGGAATTTCTCCTTTTACTTTAATTTTCTGCGGGCGATGGGAGGGCGTTCCTCCTCTAAGCCCAGCAAGCGGTTTAGGTCGGCAATCTCCTCCGTCTGCAGCCGCAAAAAGGCGGCGCAGGCAGGGTCGGCGGAAAGGATACGGCCCACACGACGCACACGGCGGACAAACTCACGGTCCAGTTGCACGTTGGCACAGGCACGCACCAAGGGGCACATACGCCAGCCACGGGGATCGTACACCGCCTTGACTCTCCCCTCTTCCGTCAGAATGGGGAACAGCGGAAAAATACGGCAAGACAAGGGGCGCAGGCTACGGTCGCAGGTGCCGTTGCAGGTGAGCAGATAGCCACCCGCGGCAGGGCGAATGGTATAGCCTGCATCCACCAGCAACACTTCCTCACCCGGGAAAAGGAGCATACCCTCGCTGTCGGCACTCTCGCGGCAGCAACGGCCGTCGCACACCGCGCCGCAGTCGGTAGTGAGGGGCGTCACGTCCTCTAACAGAGCGTAGGCCCTCTCCAGCAGATTACTCATAGTCTTTGACGTCAATGCTCAGGATGACCACGTCCTCCAGAGGCTTGTCATTGGGGTTGGTGGCCACGTTAGCGATGGCGTCCACCACCTCCATACCGGCATAGACCTGACCGAACACGGTGTGACGGAAATCCAGATGGGGCGTACCGCCCACCTGCTCGTAAGCGGCAACGGTCTCGGGAGGGAAAGCCTCGGACAGACGAGGATCCTCTTTCATCTGAGCCAGCAGAGCGGGGTGCACCTGATCCGCCTGGACGATGAAGAACTGGCTGCCGTTGGTGCCGGGGCCGGCATTGGCCATAGAGAGCGCGCCACGGAGATTGTGTAACTCGTAGCAGAACTCGTCCTTGAAGGAGTGGCCCCAAATGCTCTCGCCGCCGCAACCGGTGGCGGTGGGGTCACCGCCCTGAATCATAAAGTCCTTAATCACACGGTGGAACACAATGCCATCGTAGTAGCCGTTCTTGGCATGGGTGGTGAAATTCTCCACCGTCTTGGGGGTAAACTCGGGGAACAGGCGAATGGAGATGTCGCCCATGGTGGTGTGCATAATGGCAACCAAATCGCCCTTCACGGGCAGTGCTAACTGATTCATAGTTGTTACCTCACTTCGCTATTAGTAGGCTTTGCCCCAGTACACTAACTGATGGGCGGGCTTGCCGCAGCAGACGCAGACGTCGCCCACCATCTCCTGCTCCAAAGGCAGGCAACGAGAGCCAACACCGGTGGTCTCCTTGACCTTATCCTCGCAGGCCTCGTCACCGCACCACATAGCCTTGATGAAGCCGTCGCCATTCTCGGCCAAAGAGGCGATGATCTCATCCATAGTATGGCAGACGTAGGTCTTCTTCTCACGATTGGCCAGCGCCTTCTGATAAATGCCGTCGCGCACGGCGGTGAGCAACTCGGGAATCTTAGTCTCCAGCTCGTCCAGAGACACCACAATCTTCTCTCGGGTGTCGCGGCGGACGATGACGCACTGATTCTGCTCCATATCCCGGGGACCGATCTCCAGACGCAGGGGCACGCCCTTCATCTCGTACTCGGCAAACTTCCAGCCGGGGGACTGGTCGCTGTCATCCAGTTTTACACGGGCGACCTTGGAAATGCGCTCCTTGATCTCAGCGGCCTTTTCCAGCACGCCGGGCTTGTGGGCGGCGATGGGCAACACCACTACCTGAATGGGAGCCACGGCGGGAGGCAGCACCAGACCGTTGTCGTCGCCGTGGGTCATAATGATGGCGCCAATCAGACGGGTGGTCACGCCCCAAGAGGTTTCGTGGACGTACTGCAGAGTGTTGTTCTTATCGGTGAACTGGATGTCGAAAGCACGGGCGAAGCCGTCGCCAAAATAGTGGGAGGTACCGGCCTGCAACGCCTTACCGTCGTGCATCAGAGCCTCGATACAGTAGGTAGCCTCGGCGCCGGCAAACTTATCGCTGTCGGTCTTACGGCCCTGGATGACGGGCATAGCCAGATACTCCTGACAGAAGGTGGTGTAAATATTCAACATCTGCTCGGTCTCGGCAATCGCCTCCTCGGCGGTGGCGTGAATGGTGTGACCCTCCTGCCACAGGAACTCACGAGAGCGCAGGAAGGGACGGGTGGTCTTTTCCCAGCGCACCACGCTGACCCACTGGTTGTACAGTTTAGGCAGGTCGCGGTAGGAGTGAACGATGTTGGCGAAATGCTCGCAGAACAGTGTCTCGGAGGTGGGGCGCACGCACAGGCGCTCCTCCAACTGCTCGCTGCCGCCGAAGGTGACCCAAGCCACCTCGGGGGCGAAGCCCTCTACGTGATCCTTCTCCTTCTGCAGCAGACTCTCGGGGATGAACATGGGCATATTCACGTTTTCGTGGCCGGTAGCCTTAAACATACCGTCCAAAATGCGCTGAATATTCTCCCAAATCGCATAGCCGTAGGGACGAATGACCATACAGCCCTTAACGCTGGTGTATTCGATGAGCTCCGCCTTTTTCACGATGTCGGTATACCATTTCGCGAAATCCTCATCCATGGAGGTGATGGCCTCCACCATTTTCTTGTTTTCTGCCATTTTGATGACCTCTCTTTCTGCGGTGAAAAGACCGCACACTTAGACAGTATAGTATTATATACTATTCTTATGTAGATTTCAACCATTATTGCAAATTTCTGCCCGTGAAAACACAACTTTTTCATGCGCAGAAAACCGTGTAAGGGTGCGATAACTTTTTGTATTCTTTTCGGGTCGTTTTTTCGACAAAATGCAAAAATTTTCACACCCCAGTTTTTGGAAAAAGCCTTGCTAAATGCAGGGTTTTTCACATTTTCCACTGAGTTTTCCACCGAGTTGGGGGAGAAAACGCCGAGTTTTCCACTGCGGAAAATGTTTACAATTTGTAATATCGCATATCTTTCCGCCACACGGGGCATACTGTCGGGTGAAATCACACAGCGGAGGAAACGGATATGATAAAAGGCGTAAATCGGCAGATGATCGAGGTGACCCACACGGGAAGCCCGTACTTTGAGCGTGCCTTTTTGGTGGTGCGAGGAGGTACGATTGCCGACGAGGAAAAACTGCACCGCATGGCGGAAAAGGTGGTGGAGCAAGCCGCCACCTACAGCGGTCTGAGGCGCAAACGATGGCGCCATTTGTTGCGGCAGGGCGCCTTTGCCCTTCTCTGGGGCGGCGGCGGTGCGGCGTTGACGTGGCTGATCCTACAGGTATTGTGAGCCAAAGAAATTCCCGTGTGACGGCGAGACACACGGGATCTTTGCATTATTCGTCGGTCGGTTTATCTGCAATAAAGTTTTCCAACAGTTCGAAACTCTGCCGGTGCAGCTCCTGTGCATTGGCGGCGGTGCCCTGGGGCAGACGCACGGCGAAATACAGCTCAGGAGCACGCTCGGTCAATGCAGAGTCGGGACGGGGGTCGCCCTTCCAGTTATACACCTTGCCGTCCTCGATGAGGCGCTTACTTTCCACTGTGATGGGAGTCAGGAACTGAATCTCCTCCTCACCGTCGGTAATGGACTTCATAAACTGCTGATAGGTCTTGGGCTCCCAGATAAAAAACATTCTGTCGCCCGCCACCAAATGGGCCTGCACCTGCTGGATGCCTGCGTTACGAGTGGAATCCACGGCCTTTCCGTACATACAATTCTCCACCTGAATCTCCACCTTACCATCCCCGTCCAAATCGGTGCCGTAGGGCGTCAAAACGGCGGACAGCTCCGCCAACTCATCGGGGGTATAGGCGGTTTCGGTAATGAGCAGCACACGGTAGTCGGGCTCGTCACGGGTGACCATCTGCACCACACCGATGACCACCACTACCACGGCGAAGAGAATCAGCCAAAACTGCAGCTTATGATGATACCAAAAATTCTCCCCACGACTGCGAGGCGTTTGGGGAACTTCTACTTTCTCGGTCGGTTTTAATTCTTCCGGGTCTACGCCACGGAGCAACCATTCACGTGCCATAACGACATCCTTTCAGGGTCTGTAATGGGTTTATTATACCACGGCACATCGGCGGTTGCAAGGGGCGGATGTAAACATTTCGTAACGAAAAAGACCGCACCCTGACGGATGCGGTCTTTACGGAATATCTTATTTCACGGGCTTGGCGTGCCAAATGCGGTCGTTGTAATCGCGGATGGAACGGTCGGAGGCAAAGATACCGCTGAGGGCGGTATTGAGCAACGCCTTCTTCGCCCAAGCCTGCTTATCCAGATACAGGCGACCGGACTCAGCCTGCGCACGGGCATAGTCCTCGTAGTCGGCCAGCACCATATAGGGATCCTTGGTAATCAGAGAGGTGGCAATCTCGCTGTAATTGCGGCCGCAGAAGCCCTCGTACATAAAGTCGATGGCGCGGCGGATATCCGCATTGTTCTCATAATACCAACGGGGATTGTAGCTCGGCTTGCGCTGCTCCACCTCGGGCGTACGCATACCGAAGAGGAACATATTCTCCTCACCCACGGACTGGCAAATCTCCACGTTAGCACCATCCAAAGTGCCCAAGGTCAGAGCGCCGTTCATCATCAGCTTCATATTACCGGTGCCGGAAGCCTCGGTGCCGGCCAAAGAAATCTGCTCGGAGATATCGGCGGCAGGCATCAGCAACTCGGCCAAGGTGACGCGATAGTCCTCGATGTAGACCACCTTCAGCTTATCACGAACAGCGGGATCGCTGTCGATGAGCTTGGACAGGTTGCAGATGAACTGAATGATCTCCTTAGCCAAGCGATAGCCGGGAGCGGCCTTGGCGCCGAAGATGTAGGTGCGGGGAGTGAACTCCATATCGGGGTTCTCTTTGAGCTTAAGGTAGGTGATGAGGATGTGCAGCGCGTTCAAATGCTGACGCTTGTACTCGTGCAAACGCTTTACCTGCACGTCAAACAGAGAGTCTACGTCCAGCTCCACGCCGGTCTGCTTCTTGACATAAGCGGCCAGGCGCTCCTTGTTTTTGCGCTTGATGGCCATAAACTCGGCCAAAGAGGCAGAATCGTCGGCATAGGGAACCAATTCGGACAGATGGGAAGCGTCCAAAACGAAATCGTCGCCGATACGCTCGGAAATGAAGCGGCTCAGGTCGGGGTTGGACTGACACAGCCAACGACGGTGAGCGATACCGTTGGTGACATTGGTGAACTTCTCGGGATGAATGCTGTATGCCTCAGGGAACACGGTCTCCTTGACAATCTCGCTGTGCAGCTGGGACACGCCGTTGACCGAGTGGCAAGCGGCCACGCAGAGGTTGGCCATCTTGATGACGCCGTAGCTGATAATGGCCATACGGCTCACCTTCTCACGGTCGCCCATGGTGGCGGCCATCATCTCCTCGCTGTAACGCTTGTTGATCTCCTGCACGATCTGGTAGATACGGGGCAGGCGCTGACGGAAGAGATCCTCGGGCCAGCACTCCAGAGCCTCTGCCATAACAGTGTGATTGGTATAGGCAAAGGTGCGGTGAACGATATCCCAAGCCGCCTCCCAGCTATAGCCGCACTCATCCAGCAGGATACGCATCAGCTCGGGGATAGCCAGAGTGGGATGGGTGTCATTGATGTGAACGGCGGCCATCTCGGGCAGGTTGTCCATGGTGCCGTACTTCTCCAGATGACGCTGGACGATGTCCTGCACGGAGGCGGATACCAAGAAATACTGCTGGCTCAAACGCAGGCTCTTACCCTCGCGGTGGTTATCGGCAGGGTACAGAACCTGAGTGATGACCTCGGCCATCGCCTTACGCTCCATAGCACGCATATACTCGCCCTGATTGAACAGGGACATATCCATACCGGGGGCGGTAGACTTCCACAGACGCAGAGTGGAAACGCCGTTACCATTCTTGCCGGCGACCATCAGGTCGTAGGGCTGAGCAATCACGACGGCAGGGTCACGATGTACGATGTGATGGAAACCGTTGTCGTCCCACCACTCGTCGATGTGGCCATCAAACATAACCTCTTTAGCCAGCTCGGGACGGGGCAGCAACCAGCACTCGCCGCCGGGCAGCCAGAAATCGGGCATCTCGGTCTGCCAGCCGTTCTCCAGCTTCTGGCGGAAAATGCCCAGCTCGTACAGCAGGGAGTAGCCGATGGCAGGGATACCGTTGGCAGCTAAACCGTCCAAGAAACAGGCGGCCAGACGACCCAAGCCGCCGTTGCCCAGACCGGCGTCGGGCTCCAGCTCGAAGAGATTATCCAACTTAGCGCCGTACTCCTTGAGGATGGCGGCAGCGTCATCGGTGAGATTTAGATTGAACAGAGTATTCTTGAGGGAACGACCCATCAGAAACTCCATGCTCATATAGTAGACCTGCTTGGCGTCCTGCTTGTGTGCCTTGTGAATATACTCCACACGGCTGCGACGCATACGGTCGCGCAACACCAGCACCAGAGCGTTGTACAAATTGGCGTCGGTAGCGTCCTTGCCTTCAACGGAGAACTGCTGCTGCAGCTTCTCCTCCAACTGCTTTTTCAGCAACTCACGCTCGGTTATCTTAGGCGCCTTCTTGGCGGCAGGCTTTTTTGTCGTGGTCTTTTTCTCCGCAGTTTTAGGAGCAGCCTTTTTGCTCGCAGGCTTGGTCTCCGTCTTTTTTGCGGTGATTTCTTTGCTCATTACGAGATTCCTCCTTAGGATTGTGGATGGTTGGATTAGTCAATGGGTACACGACGACACAACCCCACTATTTCAAAGTATACACTACCCCTCCCAAAAATGCAATAGTTATTTGATAATGACGAAAAATTTGTACTATTCTGCGTTTTATGCTCTTCCATTTGTACAATTTGCACAAATATCAACCAAAAACTGGCGCATAGGAAAAGCCGTTGCGCTCTCCACGACCGCAACGGCTTGTTTTTAGGATGGATTTTCGCCGGATCTTTCCTCTTCGGCGGTGGATTCCGCCTCCTCTGCCAGGCTGGGAAGCAGCCATTTCATCAGCCAACCACTGCGGCCACGACCGCGATGGCGGATATAGAAATAGCCCAATATGCTAAATATCACCGCACCCACGAAATTGACGAACAAGTCCGCCATGGTATCGTAGAGGCCAATATCCAAATAGCCGGCTACGGCCAACTCCTGCCCGTTGACAGCCAACGTGGAAATATCCTGCAACGCCACAACAGTGCCGTCGGTGGACAGTGCCACCGAAGCGATGGAATGGAGAACCGTATCCTTTTGCATATCCGTCAAGAACAAAACGTCCATGCCGTACTCAAAAAACTCCCACAGCACGCCCACCGTCATAGAAAAACAAAAAGCGACCAAGGACACGTACAGCGGTGACAGGCGAAACTTTTCCCGCCGATTGCGTGTAAGGATATCAATCAGCGAAAAACCAAAGGCGGCGCACACAAATCCGTTGGTGGTGTGCAACATCGTATCCCAATAAGGATACTGGGTGTAATAATTCTGCAACTCGCCCAAAATCTCGGCGCCGAAGATAAACAGCAGAATCACCACCTCCATCAGTGTGGGGATTTGCACCCGAAACTGCTTTTCGATGAAGGCAGGCAGAAAGAACAAAATCAGCGAAAGCACGCAGATGAAAGCGCTTTCATAGTCCCTCTCCCACAGGTTGACCATCAGCATAGCCAGCACGATGAAACGCAAAACGAAATATACCGCCGTGGCATAGGGGCGAGACCGCATTTCCTCCTTACTTCTTCTCCACCACTTCCGTTTTGTACCGTCTTTCTTTTTCATATTATCGCCTCTCAATGGATCAGACGAATGGCGTCGCGCAGATTGCGAATGGTAACGGTGGATGCACCGCTGCCCCATTCGCCATCCAGCGACCATTCCATGGTCGGGTCGGCGGTCACCGTGAAATGCGAGCCGCTACGGAAAGTAATGGCGTCGGTATCGTACCGCTGCTCTGCCAGGGCACGGACGCACTCACTCAACTCCACGAGATTGCGGGGCATCTTCACCAGCAACAATTCCAACATACCGTCGTTCATATCCACCGTATGCGGATCTAAGGTGAGTATGCCGCCCACCGAGGTGGCGTTGCTTACCGCGCCAAAAACATAATCGCCCTCAACCACGTCGCCGTCTACCTCAAAACGAACGTGCCACGGACGAATATCGGACAACTCCTTGACGCCTTCCAGTAGATAGGCCAGATGACCCAAAGCGTTTTTTACGTTCTGTGGCGTAGCATAGGAGGCACGGGAGAAAATGCCGAAGGACGCCACGTAGGAGAAATACCGCTCACCAAAAGCACCCACATCATAGGTGTGGGACGTGCCGTTTAAAATCGCGGCGGTGGCGGCAGGAATGGTCTTTTCCAATCCGATACTGGCGGCAAAATCGTTGGTGCTGCCGCAGGGAATGTATCCAATCGGCGTGGTGTGGCCGCCGTCCAGCAGACCGCCCACCACCTCGTTGAAGGTGCCGTCGCCGCCGAGACACACCACCAAATCTACCTCGCCGCCGTGGGCGGTGGCCAAGGAGCGGGCGTGACCACGACCGGTAGTCACAAACACAGTGGGAATATAGTCGGCACGGCAAAACTGCTCCAGCACGTCGGACAAATGTCGCTTACCTACTTTTTTACCGGAGATGGGATTGAGAATCAATAACAAACGTTTGCTCATACCCATACACCTCCTCAAATTGATGTTTGTAGGATTATTATACTGCCCCGTTCCCATAAATACAACCAATCCGCCAAAAATTTACAGAAATGTTAAAAAAACAGCCCCGAGCGATCGCTCGAGGCTGTGAGGAAAAGCAATTAACCGCGCTTCTCGGCCAACAGCTGCTGAATCTTGTCGTGAGAATCAATCAGTTGGCTGATGGAGATGTTGTGATTCAAAGCGGCGATGTAGTAAGCCACGTATTTGGAGCAATCCACCTCGTGGAACCACTCTCTCTGCAACAATTCGGGAGTGCGATAGGTCAGGTTGGTGCCGAACACACCATCAATAATGCCGTCGGTATAGGCCTGGTCAAACTTCTCCAGACCGGCGGTGAAGATGGCGTAGGTAGCGTAGGCAAAAATGCGGCGTGCCTTGCGCTTTTTCAGCTCATAGGCCAAATCCAGCATAGACTCACCGGAGGCGATGATGTCGTCGGCGATGAAAATATCCTTACCCTCCACGTCGGTGCCCAGATACTCATGAGCCACGATGGGGTTGCGGCCGTTGACCACGCGGGAATAGTCGCGGCGCTTGTAGAACATACCCATCTCAACGCCCATATTCACCGCATAGTACATATTGCGGTTCAGAGCGCCCTCGTCAGGGCTGATGACCATCAGATGGTCGCGGTCCACCTGCAGGTCGGGGATGTGCTTGAACATAGCCTTCATCACCTGATAAGAAGGCATCAGGTTGTCAAAGCCCATCATAGGTACGGCGTTGCACACACGAGGATCGTGTGCGTCAAAGGTGACGATATTATCCACGCCCATGGCCTGCAACTCCTGCAGGGCGACGGCGCAGTCCAAACTCTCACGATAGCTGCGGCGATGCTGACGGCCGCCGTAGAGGTTAGGCATAATCACGTTGATACGGTGCGCCTTACCGCTGGTGGCCTGAATGATACGGCGCAGGTCCTGATAATGGTCGTCGGGGGACATAGCGTTTTCAAAACCGTACATATTGTACTTACAGCTGTAGTTGCCCACATCCACCAAAATGTACAGGTCGGTACCACGGATGGAGGATTTAATCAAACCCTTACCATCGCCGGAGGAGAAACGAGGGCAATCCACCTCGATAGAGAGGCACTCCTCTTCCTTGCCGCAACGGTGTGCCCAACGGAGCAGATGTTCCTCAATCTTAGCGCCCAATTCCTGTGCGCCGTTCATGGAGATGATCCGCAGAGGCGCCACGTTTGCCTCTAAGTTAAAGACGTTTTCGCTGGTGATTTTTTCCATTTCGCTATCCCCTCTCCCGCATTTATAACAGCATTTCTGCCTTTTTGTTAATTATATCACACATTCTGTCGGATTGCTACACCAATATGCAAGTTTTCGCAACAAAATTTTGCCACTTTTCGCCCCGTTTTACTGGAAGGTTGCACAAGGATATCGAGGGATTGGAATTTTTCTTGCCCGCCGAGGCAATTTGTGATATGATAAAAAGGATAGGGCAAACCGATGAAGAAGGTGACGTGAAATGGAATTGCACGAGATACAGCAAGAGGTAGCCGAGCGTGTGCTGCTGGTGTCGGTGGACACCGGCGAGTTTGACGCCGAGGTATCGCTGGCAGAATTGGCCGAGTTGGTGGCCACCGCCGGCGGCGAAGTGGTGGGTATCGCCACGCAGAAGAAAGAATCGCCCGACAAGGCAACCTGTCTGGGCAGCGGTCGTGCGGAGGAGATCGCTCTGCAGTGTCAAGCGGAGGACATCGACCTAGTGGTGATGGACCGTGAACTCTCCCCTACCCAGCTACGCAATCTGGAGGAGATTTTCCCCTGCCGTCTCATCGACCGTACCATGCTGATTTTGGACATCTTCGCAGGCCGTGCCCGTTCGGCGGAAGGCCGATTGCAGGTAGAGCTGGCACAGCTCCAATATATGCTGCCCCGTCTGACGGGACAAGGCACCGCCCTCTCCCGTCAGGGTGGCGGTATCGGCACCCGTGGCCCCGGCGAAACGAAATTAGAGAGCGATAAGCGGCACATCCGCCGCCGTTTGAGCGCCATTCGAGAGCAACTGGAAAAGGTGGAGAGCCAGCGCAAACTGCGCCGCGAGCGCCGCCGTAAGGATGGTATCCCCACCGTGGCGTTGGTGGGTTACACCAACGCAGGCAAGTCCACCCTGCTCAATTATCTGACCGACGCCGGCGTGCTGGCAGAGGACAAGCTGTTCGCCACCCTCGACCCGACGGCACGAGCCCTGCGCCTGCCCGACGGCAGAGAGGTAATGCTGGTGGACACCGTCGGCTTCGTGCGCCGTCTGCCCCACCAGTTGGTGCGGGCTTTCCATTCCACGCTGGAGGAGGCGGTGGACGCCGACGTCATCCTCAACATCTGCGACGCTTCCAGCCCCCACGCGGCGGAACATTTGCAGGTGACGGGCGACCTGCTGGCGGAATTGGGTTGCGGCGAAACGCCGGTACTGCGCGTGATGAACAAGTGCGACCTTGCCCCCGAAATCGGTGAGAATCCCAATCACATCCGCATCAGCGCCCTGTCCGGCGACGGTATCGACGTCCTGCTAGAGGCGGTGGCGGAAGCCCTGCCGCCCGACCGCAAAAAGGTGAAGCTGCTCCTCCCCTTTTCGAAGGGTGCGCTGGCGGAGCAATGCCGCCGTGACGGTCAGGTGGAGCACGAGGAGTACGTGCCCGAAGGATTGTCTATGACCGTTATCTTGGGCGCTCGCCTGTTGGCGGAAACCGCCGAATACGTAGTAGAAGAGTAAAATAAAGAGCCTGCGGCAATCGCCGCAGGCTCTTTTAATTATTCGTCTTTACAAGATTTGATGAAATAGGTGTCGCCGTCACGGGTCAGGGTATACACCTGAAAATGGGTGGCCTGCTCGGCCGTGGCAGGGATGGACTGGCCGTGCTCATCGTACTTAATATCGGTGACGGGAACGAAACCCACGCGCACCTCGTACTTGGAAGAGGACCGGGTCACCTTGTCAATAACAAAGACGTAGCCACTGCTCTGCTCCGTGAAGGGGATGTAGTAGCAATTGTCCGCCTCGCTGTATTCCAGACCGATGTCCTCCACCGTGCGGTGCTCCAGCTTCGCCTTTTTGCCGAACAGCTCGGCATAGGACGCCTTCACCTCGTCCACGGGCACGGCGATACGATAGTTTTCGTCCACGGGATACTTGGGATATTCCGCACCCTCACGCAACATACGGATATTCTCCGCCAACATCACACGATAGGCGGCGGCATTGAGGAAAGCGTCCTGCTCCTCCTTGGCGGCGTTATCAAAAGGCTCGGGAGAGTACAGCAGCAGCGGCTCCAGATAGTAGTACAGCTCCTCTTTGAGGGCGGTATCGTCGGTCTGCTTCTGCACAAACCGCACCACGCCCAACACGATGGCAATCACGCCCACAATGCTCAGCAGAGACACCAAAAAGCCCACGGGGGCGGCATAAGCAAACTTGCCACGGCGCTTGCCGTGCTTATTATAGCGGCGGGTGACGGGGCGCTTCTCCTCGATGGGCTGCTCCACCTCAACGTCACCGGTGTGCTCGATATGCTCACTCATACGAAATACCTCCTATGAATTATCAATTCATTATAACACAGTTTTTTGCGTTTAACAAGAGGGAATTATAAGACCAAAAAACCCCCTACCCAAACGGGTAGCAGCTTTTGATTGGTTTAACGATTAGCGATGGTCGCGGCGGGGACCACGGCCGCCATCGCGGCGACCGCCCTCACGACGGGGAGCGGCGGGGGTGGCGTAATCCTCAGGATTCAGACCCTCCATCTTGATGATGGCGTCCTTACGGGACAGGTTGATACGACCCTGCTCGTCGATCTCGGTGACCATAACGGCGATGGTGTCGCCCACAGCGACCACATCCTCCACGCGCTCAACGCGGCCCAGATCCAGACGGGACACGTGGACCAGACCCTCCTTACCGGGGGCGATCTCCACGAAAGCACCGAAGGTCATCAGGCGGGTAACCTTGCCCTTATAGATGGCGCCGATCTCGGGATCCTTAGCGATGGTCTCGATGATCTGCAGAGCACGGTTGGCGTCAGCCAGATCGGTGGACAGGATGGTCACGGTGCCATCCTCTTCCACGTTGACCACACAGTTACAGTCAGCCTGGATCTGCTGGATCACCTTGCCGCCCTTACCGATCACGCCGCCGATCTTGTCGGTGTCGATCTTGGTGGACAGCATCTTGGGAGCGTACTTAGACAGCTCGGGGCGCACCTCGGGGATGGCCTTGAGCATAACCTCGTCCAGAATGTGGCAACGAGCGGTGTAGGTCTTGTCCAGAGCCTCGCGGATGATGGCGGGGGTCAGGCCGTGCACCTTCAGATCCATCTGAATTGCGGTGATACCCTTCTTGGTACCGCCCACCTTGAAGTCCATATCGCCGAAGAAGTCCTCCAGACCCTGGATATCCACCATGGTCATGAAGCGATCGCCCTCGGTGATCAGACCGCAGGAAATACCGGCAACGGGAGCCTTAATCGGCACACCGGCGGCCATCAGGGCCAGAGTAGAGCCGCAGATGGGAGCCTGGGAGGTGGAGCCGTTGGAGG
>JAZPZT010000095.1:0-21873 GCA_045544815.1 Acutalibacteraceae bacterium
CCAGGCTATCCACCACCGACGCCATGTCGCTGTGGGCGGTGAGCAGGTTGGTCGCATAGGGTGCGATGGGGGAGAGGGCGCTGTCGGTGAGGGCGATGACGGTAGCGCCCTTATTCTGGGCGTAGTGCATGGCCTGCACCGAAATCTTGGAATAGCGAGGGAAGCTGATGCCGATGACCACGTCCTCGGGGGCCAGGTCGATCATCTGCTCGCAGATCTGGCTGGGGCTGGCCACCGTCACACGGCGCGCCTTGCCCACCAACAATTGCAGATAGTGGGTGAGGAAGCCTGCCAAATGCTTGCAGCTGCCTGCACCGAAGACGTACACCTGACGGGCGTTGACGATAGCGTCCACTGCATTGTAGAACACAGAGTCGTCCAAATCCTCGATGGTGCGGCGGATGTTGTTGATGTCGCTGAGAGCCACCTGACGCAGCACCTCGTCGTCACGCATACGGGCACGGGTGACATCCAGTCGCTGTACGATGGTCAGCTTGCTGCGGATGAGTTCCTGCAGCGCTTTTTGGAATTGGGGATAGCCCTCAAAGCCCAGTTCGGTGGCAAAGCGCACCACCGTAGACTCGCTGACGCCTACCTCATCGCCCAGCTTGGCGGCGGTCATAAAAGCCGCCTCGTCGTAGTGGTTGATGATGAAGTCCGCAATGCGCCGTTGTCCCTTGGAAAACTTGCTCGTACGAGTTTCCAACAGACTCAGCAAAGTGGTATTAGTCATAAAGTTTCCCTCCTCACAGGGTAAATAAAATATACAGATTCATTATACCTTACAAAAACAAAAAATGCAAGATGCAACGCGCATCTTGCATTTTTAATTTATCGGAAGCGAAAGATTTGACGGATTTTGGCACCCATCCTGCCGCAATAGGCGGCCACCAGACGGGAAAAGCCGAGGTCGTACACCGCGAAAACGCCGCACAACCCCACCGCCAACAGCGGCGTGGCCCACGACCACGCAGGCAAAGGCATATCCAGCAGGAAAAACCACACCGCACCATAGGCCACCAAAGCGGCGGCAAAGACGCCGCATTTTGCCGCCCATTCCCCGATACGGGGGAGGTGTTTGCTCTCGATCCACGCCTTAAACACGGTGTACCAACCGAAAAGGGCGATGTACATCCCCTTGCCCTGTGGGGTGGGGACAATCAGTAGCGCCAGCACCGCCACGGCGGCAAAGTGGATGAGGCCTGCCTTGCGCCCCCATTCCACCACGATGGGAATGCCGCACACTCCTGCCAGTGCCGCCAAACCGATGGTGGCGATGGGCGTGGCGGTGAGCAGTAGCACCACCACCGCCAAAGCGGTGAGCACGGCACTCAGCGCCAAGCGACCGGTATTTTTTGTTCTCATAGCGTCACCTCGGGATTCGTCGGTTTACCCTTAGCAACAGCGAATCAGATCGCCACCCATACACTCGCAGCAGCAATCGGCACACCACAGCGCCTGACACACGTCGCAGGCGTCGCAGTTGCCGCCGCTGGGCGCAGGGGTGTTGTAGCCGCCGTGTTGGCGGCCGGCACCGGCCTGATTAAAGGCGGTGCGGTATTCGGCGTTGCTCGGGTCCATACGGCAGGCGGTGGCAAAGTGGTTGTAGGCGTCCTCCAGCCAGCCTTTTTTGTGCAGCACCATACCTTTGAGGTAGTGCCACTCGGCGTCACGGCTGTTGGTAGGGATACCGTCGAGAATCAGCTCCGCATCCATCAGACGGTTTTGCACAATCATCTGGCGCACGTCGTTGTAACGGGAGGGGCCGCCACTCGGCTGACGATAGCCGCCGTTTTGGTAGCCGCCCTGACTGCCGCCGCCCTCTTTGCGGGAGCGGATGATGGAGTCGTAGGCCTCGTTGATTTCCTGCATCTTCTCCTTGGCCAAATCGGAGAGCGGATTGTCTGCGTAGTGGTCGGGGTGGTATTTTCTCGCCAGGGCGCGATAGGCCGCTTTCACCTCGTCATCGGTGGCGGTGGGCGGAATGCCCAATACTTCATAAGGATTCTTCATGGTTACCATCCTCTCCGGCGATGACCCGCTTTTGTGCGTGAGCCATCCCCTCTTCCAGTATGTTGCGGAGTATGCCGTCAAAGCGGCGTATCTCCAGTAATTCATAGGCGGTCTTGCATTCCGCCAGACAGGCATTCAGGGTGTACAGAGAATAGGCGCGTGCCTCTTGGACACCTGCGTCATTCCCCTTTGCGATGTTTCGGGCGCGAGCGTAGGGGTTGTAGCGTCCCTTTTTGAGGTCCTCTGCCAAATCGTCCACCGCATCCATCAGGTAGACCCAGCGGCCGAGGCAATAGCCGAAACGCTCCAGCACACGCTTTTGCTTTTTGTCGGTGGCGGCCTGCGCCGCTAAGGTTTGCAATAGCAGGGCAAAGGGCTCGGCCGCACGGTCGAGGGAGGTGCTGTCGCTTTTCTCCACCTCGGCTTGCGCCGCCATCATCTGCGCCACGGCGGCGTCTGCTTCGGGCGCCTGTTTCTGCGCCTTTTTGTGTGCTGTCGCCACAAAAGGCAGCGCCAACCACGCCCCGATTTTCTTGAAGATACCCTCGTCGGCGAGGGTGTCTTTCAGCTTATAATAGGCGAGGATGATGCCCACGTCCGCCGCGCGGTCAATGGCGGCGGTGTGGCAGGCCTTCAGACACCGTTTGGTGGGATTGAAACTGCAGCGAGAGGGGCAAAAACCGGGTTTTTCCTCCTCCAGCGCCATATGCAGCAACGCCAAAAAGGTCATATCGTAGCTGAGGGTGAAGCGGGACAGCAGGCCGTACCGCTTGCCCATCTGCTTGCACAGGGTGCAGTAGATGCCCTTGTATTGTTCGTATTCGCCCATGGTGATGGTGGGCTTGAACAGCTTAACGTATCCGAACACCCTTGCACTTCCTTTCCGCAATTATCGCTATCATATCCTATTTGTGGTGTAACAGTGTGAAGTATTTGTAAACAAGTAGCAGAAATAGGTCTTTACTTTTTGAAAAAAGAGGTCTACAATGGGAGTGTCAACAAAAAAGATTAGAGGGATACAAATGAAACGCGTGTTGATATTCGTGCTGTCTGTCGGTGTGCTGATGAGTCTGTGCGCTTGTGGCGATGATACGTTTTCCGAATCATCGTCTGCGGTGTCGCAGAGCACCGGTGTGTCCTCTTCTCATACGACGGAGAAGGTGACCGCCACAGAGCAAACCGTTCTGTCAACGTTTGATACGGCGGGTACGCACACGACCACGGCGGCAAATACTTCCGCCACATCGACACCTTCTTTTACGGTGTCGCAGACGTTTGCGACCTCCGCTACCGCGGACGATGCACCCACCACAACGACGGTTGCCACTGTGGTAGCTACCACCACCGCTACGCAGGCGTCTCCCATCACGACTACAGCAACCACGACTACCACTACCACCACAACAACCGCCACTACCACCACAACGGCCACCACCGCCGTCAAACCGCCCCTTCTGGAGGGGGATTTGATTGGGAAGAGTTTGTCGGTGGGGGATCGGATGTACGATTTCACCGTGACTGATAGCGACGGCAACACCCTTACCCTATCGCAAATGCTGCAGGAAAAGGAGATCGTGGTGCTCAATTTCTGGTATATTAACTGCCCGTTTTGCGTGAAGGAATTTCCTGCCATGAGCGAGGCGTATGAGGCGTATCAAGATCGGGTGGGAATGGTGGCGCTGAATCCGTACGACACCGTGGCCAACATCGGTCAGTATCGCGCAAACAACGCGTCCCTGACCTTCCCCATGGCCTCGTGTCCCTCCGGTTGGGTGAAAACCTTTGCCTTGCGTGGTTTTCCCACCACGATTATCATCGATCGTGAAGGCATGATTTGCGAGATACATACGGGAGCTCTGCTGAAAGTCAGCGATTGGGAGGCTTTGTTTCGCTCTTATTTAGCCGACTGACTTGTCATAAAGCCATCCACCGCCCCACTGTTTGTGGGGCGGTTTTTTTTGCGCCGTTTTACTTTTCTAATACGCGCTTCAAATACTGTCCCGTATAACTTTCTGCGCAGGCGGCCACCTCTTCGGGCGTGCCGCACACCACTAGATTGCCACCCTTGTCGCCGCCCTCTGGGCCGAGGTCGATGATGTGGTCGGCTGTCTTGATAACGTCCAAATTATGCTCGATGACGATGACGGTGTTGCCGCCGTCCACCAAGCGATTCAGCACCTCCAGCAGACGGCTCACGTCGGCGGCGTGGAGGCCGGTGGTCGGCTCGTCCAAAATATACACCGTCCGTCCCGTGGCACGCTTAGAGAGTTCGGTGGCCAGTTTCACACGCTGCGCCTCGCCGCCCGACAGGGTGGTGGCAGGCTGACCGATTTTCACGTAGCCCAGTCCCACATCCGCCAGAGTTTGCAGTTTTTTGGCGATTTTGGGGATAGCGGAGAAAAACTCCAGTCCCTCGTCCACCGTCATATCCAGCACCTCGGCGATGGATTTGCCCTTATACTTGACCTCCAGCGTCTCACGGTTGTACCGTCTACCGCCGCAGACCTCGCAGGGCACGAACACGTCGGGGAGAAAACTCATCTCGATCTTGATGATACCGTCACCCTGACAGGCCTCGCACCGACCGCCCTTCACGTTGAAGGAGAAGCGACCGGGGGTATAGCCACGCATTTTGGCGTCCGCCGTAGCGGCGTAGAGGTCGCGGATGTCGTTGAATACCCCCGTATAGGTGGCAGGGTTGGAGCGAGGGGTGCGTCCGATGGGCGACTGGTCGATGTCAATGACCTTATCCAAATGCTCCAGTCCCTCCATGGCGGTGTGACGACCGGGGCGCATATGGGCGCGGTTGAGGTCACGAGCCAAACGGCGGTACAGAATGGCGTTGACCAAACTGGATTTGCCCGAACCGCTGACACCCGTCACGCAGTTAAAACAGCCCAGCTTAAAGTCCACGTCGATATGCTTTAGGTTATTCTCCGCCGCACCGCGGACGGTGAGCAGACAGCCGTTGCCCTCCCGCCGTTTGGTGGGCACGGGAATGCACCGCTTGCCGCTGAGATATTGACCCGTCAGGGATTCCTCGCAGGAGAGAATGCCCTCGGCAGGGCCGGAATAGATGATCTCGCCGCCGTGGATACCGGCACCGGGACCCACGTCCACAATCCAGTCGGCGGCACGCATGGTATCCTCGTCGTGCTCCACCACGATGAGGGTGTTGCCGATGTCACGCAGGTGTCGCAGGGTGCCTAGCAGACGGTCGTTATCTCGCTGATGCAGGCCGATACTGGGCTCGTCCAGCACGTACAGCACACCCATCAGGCAGGAGCCGATCTGGGTGGCAAGGCGAATGCGCTGGCTCACGCCACCCGACAGGGTGGCGGCGCCACGGCCCAGGGTGAGATACCCCAGACCGACGCTGTTGAGAAAGCCGAGGCGCTCTTTGATCTCTTTGAGAATGCGTGCGCCGATAAACTGCTCACGCTCGGTCAGTTGCAGTCCTGCAATAAAGGCCAGCAGTTCCTCCACCGGTTTGTCGCACAGTTCCATAATATTCAGGCCGCCCACCGTCACCGCCAAACTTTCGGGTTTGAGCCGTCGGCCGTGGCATTCGGGGCAATCCACCTGACTCATATACTGCTCCAGTTCCTCCCGTGCCCATTCGCTGGAGGTTTCGTTGTAGCGGCGCTGCATATTGGTCAGCACGCCCTCAAAGGCGGTATAATGCGTGCCACTGCCGTATTCACGGGTGTAGGACATCTTCAGCTTTTCACCCTTGGTGCCGTACAGCAGCACGTCCTGCACCTCTTTGGGCAGGTCCTTAAAGGGCGTATCCAGCGAAAAGCCGTAGTGCTGAGCCAAACCGTCGAAATACATCTTGGCGATGGTGCCGCCGTCCTTATAATTCCAGCCACTGCCGGGGAAACACCCCTGACGGATGGAGAGGGACGGGTCGGGCACGATACGCTCGGGGTCCATGGACATAAAGATACCCAGACCCGTACATTTCGGGCAAGCGCCGAAGGGATTGTTGAAGGAGAACATACGGGGAGAGAGTTCCTCCACGCTGACGCCGTGGTCGGGGCAGGCGTAATTGCGAGAGAAGGTGAGTTCCTCGCCGCCGATGACGTCCACGGTGAGCAGGCCGTCCGCCAGTGCGGTGGCGGTCTCCACCGAGTCGGTCAAACGGCTGCGGATTTCCTCTTTCACCACCAAGCGGTCCACCACGATCTCAATGGTGTGCTTTTTGTTTTTATCCAGTTCAATGCTTTCGGTCAGGTCGTACAGACTGCCGTCCACACGGACACGGGCATAGCCCGATTTCCGTGCGCCCTCCAACTCTTTCACGTACTGGCCCTTGCGGCCGCGGACGATGGGCGCCAGCAGCTGAATGCGGCTGCCCTCGGGCAGGGCGAGAATGCGGTCCACGATCTCGTCTACGGTCTGCTGACGGATCTCTCTGCCGCAGATAGGGCAGTGAGGGATACCGATACGGGCGTACAGCAGACGGAGATAGTCGAAAATCTCGGTCACCGTACCCACGGTGGAGCGAGGGTTTTTGGAGGTGGTCTTTTGGTCGATGGAGATGGCAGGGGAGAGTCCCTCAATGAGGTCTACGTCGGGCTTGTCCATCTGACCGAGGAATTGACGGGCATAACTGGACAGACTCTCCACATAGCGACGCTGACCCTCGGCATAGATGGTGTCGAAGGCCAAACTGGATTTGCCGCTGCCCGACAAACCCGTAAATACGATGAGTTGGTCACGGGGCAATTCCACGCTGATATTTTTTAGGTTGTGGGCACGAGCGCCCTTGATGATGAGTTTGTCGTTTGCCATACAAGTGTCCTTTCGGTTCGTTATATGCTATGTCTTCGCAAGCCTTCCCCTCGAGGGGATTCCCCCGTCAAGCGGGGGAAATGTCCGCATTGCGGACAAAAGGGGGCCGCTTCGCGGCGAGCGAGAAGGTGTCTGCGCAGCAGACGGATGGGGTGGTCGCAGAGCCACCTATTTCATCTGTTGCAGTTCTTTAATTCTATCTCTTAGGATAGCCGCATGCTCGAATTCCAGCAAACGCGAGGCGTTTTTCATCTCACGGGTCAGCTGACGAATCAGTTCCTCGCGTTCGGCACGGGTCAGGCGCACGCCTTTGGCGGTCTTGCCGTTTTTGCCGGCGCCGGCGGAGATCTCCAGCACGTCGCGCACGTCTTTGCGGATGGTTTGCGGCGTGATACCGTGAGCTTCGTTGTAGGCCGCCTGAATCTGCCGTCTGCGGTCGGTCTCACGCAGTGCCGCCTCCATGGAGGGGGTGACGCTGTCGGCGTACATAATGACCGCGCCCTCGGCGTTTCGTGCCGCACGGCCGATGGTCTGGATGAGGGAGGTCTCGCTACGCAAGAATCCCTCCTTGTCGGCGTCGAGGATGGCAACGAGGGATACCTCGGGGATGTCGAGACCCTCACGCAGTAGGTTAATACCCACCAGCACGTCGAACTCGCCCAAGCGCAGGTCGCGGATGATCTGCATACGCTCCATGGTGTCGATGTCGTGGTGCATATACCGCACCTTGACGCCGTGCCCATCCAAATAGGTGGTCAGGTCCTCCGCCATCTTCTTGGTCAGGGTGGTGACCAGCACCCGCTCCTCGCGGGCGGCACGCAGGCGGATCTCCTCCATCAGGTCGTCAATTTGCCCCTCCACAGGACGGACGGACACCAAGGGATCCAGCAGACCGGTGGGTCGGATGACCTGCTCCACGATCTGGGCGCTCTTTTCCTTTTCCAGCTCGCCGGGGGTGGCGGATACGAACACGGCCTGATTAATGTGGCCGTAGAATTCATCAAAATTGAGGGGACGGTTGTCGTAGGCGCTTGGCAGACGGAAACCGTAGTCCACCAAACTCTTTTTGCGAGCATAGTCGCCGCCGTACATACCCCGCACCTGGGGCAGGGTGACGTGGCTCTCGTCCACAAACAGCAGAAAATCGTCGGGGAAATAGTCGAGAAGCGTGCAGGGCATACTGCCGGCAGGTCGTCCCGACAGCACGCGGGAATAGTTCTCAATACCCTTGCAGAAGCCGATCTCCTGCAACATCTCCATATCGTAGGTGGTGCGCTGAAGAATGCGCTGTGCCTCCAACAATTTGCCCTCGGCGATGAAACGGGCGTGCACCTCCTCCATCTCCTCGCGGATACGCTCCAGTGCCGCCGCCATCTTTTCCTGGGGAATGATGTAGTGGCTGGCAGGGAAGAAGGCCACGTGGCTGATCACCGCCTTCACCTCGCCCGTCAGGGCGTGGATTTCGCTGATACGGTCGATCTCGTCCCCGAAAAACTCAATGCGGAAGACGGTGTTTTCCGAATAGGCAGGGTACACTTCCACCACGTCGCCACGGACACGGAATTTGTTACGGGTGAGGCTGATATCGTTGCGCTCGTACTGCAATTCCACCAGTTTGTGGAGCAGTTCGTCACGCTCCTTCTGCATACCCTGTCGCAGGCTGATGACCATACTGCGGTAGTCGATGGGGTCGCCTAAGGTGTAGATACAGGACACGCTGGCCACGATGATCACGTCCCGTCGCTCGGAGAGGGCGGAGGTGGCGGAGTGGCGCAGACGGTCAATCTCGTCGTTGATGGCGGAATCTTTTTCGATATAGGTGTCGGTGGAGGGGATATACGCCTCCGGCTGGTAGTAGTCGTAGTAGGAAACAAAGTATTCAACCGCATTTTCGGGGAAGAATTCACGGAACTCACTGCACAACTGTGCCGCCAGCGTCTTGTTGTGAGCGAGAACGAGGGTGGGCTTGTTCACCCGTGCAATCACGTTGGCCATGGTGAACGTCTTACCCGAGCCGGTGACACCCAGCAGGGTCTGCTCCTTGTCGCCGCGCTCAATGCCTGCCACCAGTCGCTCGATGGCCTCCGGCTGGTCGCCGGTGGGCATGTAATCTGAATGCAAAATGAACTTATCCGGCATGTTCTCACTCCTTTCTCCGTTTTTCTTAACGGCGATTACTGTGGCAATATGGCAAGTGCTTGGCTGCCCAATTCGGCAAATCGATCCTCGGTTAATCTCTTGTCATAAGCCACCAATTTTCCCGCGTAGGGGTCGTTAAAATAATATTTTGTGTCGTCGTAGCCCACCAATAACATGCAGTGTTCGTTTCCGGGCCAAGTAAAACGGGTTCCATCACTCAAATACCAAGAGTTTATGGGATTGGTTTCCAGCATACGGATGGTTGCCCATAGGATGACCGGAATATCCTTGTCTATATACCGGTCACATATTTGCTCCAGCGACATATCGGATAGATTATCCACGGATGTGGCATCACCGAGACACGCGCAAAGGGCTTTTTCAATCACCGGGGCCATACAACCGTAAGAAGCCGAGGATTTGGGATTTCCAATAAAATACTCATAGGGAGAGGGGCCGAAATTCTTTCCGCCTTCCACGTAGAAATCGCGGCTGGTGGGTAAAAACTCCTCTACAAACTGCTCTACGGAAATAGGATTTCCAAAATAATTTAGAGCCATAACCGCCGTAACCGATTCGCAACCGGTGGGAAACCGGGGGAATTGATGGATGACAGGCACGTTGCGGATCAGCTTGCTGGGGGTAGTGGTCACCTCTTGGGAGGTGCTGTGTTCCGGCTCGGTGTTCACGGCAATATCCTGGGACAATACGGTGAGTTCTTCGGGGAATGTGGGCTTGCACAGAAGGATGTTGTGCCGTTTTTCTGTGGGAGAGCCGGTCACCGCCAATACCGTTTGATCGTCTACATAACAGATTTGTTCCACCGATTCGGTTGTGTAGTAATAGGAGATGGTTTTCTTGTTCAGATCATAGAATCGCAGTTGGTTTTTGTTCTGAGAAACGCAGGTCGTGGCAAAACCGCTTTCTCCCAAACCGACCACGATTTCATCCGCAGACGATAGGGGGATATAGGAGCATCCCTCCGCATTTTCCAACAGGAAATTATTCTCGGTTTCACCGATGCAATAGTGAGAGGAAAAACGATGGATTCTTTTGTCTGCCAATACGAGGGTATAGCTTGCTCTCGTAACGTCCAGCGCAAACACCTCGCCGCCAACGCTGACCAGTTTTAGGACGTTATCCTCAAAGGAGAGCTTGTCGCGAGGGGGAGAGTCCAGATCGATGACGCTTTTTTGGTTATCCGCTAGCCGAATTACCGTTGCTTGTGCTCCCGTAGGGTTGGTATATACAAAATACTTTTCGTTTTCGCTGAGAGCACAAAAGAGCATAGGCTCTCTGACGTCCGAAAAGGAAAGTTCTTTCGTAATGTTGCCCGATCTGTCGTAAATTTTCAGTTCTTTTGCCAGCGTATTGACAGCGTAAAATCCGCTTTCGGTCAAGCCGCTTACCCAAGCGCCCTCGGGAAAAGAAACCTCGCACAGTTTTTCACCTTTTTCAAAATCAACAAGGATGGTGCTAAACGCATACGTGTCCATACCGGAGGTAATGGAATCGATTTTTACGATACCATTCAAATGCGAAACTTCGGCAAGGTCGCTGTTCAAGCTGTTCTCACCGATGATGTTGCGGATATAGTCCTCTGGTTTTGTTCCAACTTCCTTTTTGGAGCAGCCGACGAGACCCGTAAGGAGGAATACGATCGACAGGATCAAACTGCTTAGTTTTTTCATAGTTTATCTCTCCTTGCTGTAGACATCGATACATTCTCCTGCTCTTTAGCGGAAAAACTCACGGAACCCGCTGTACAACTGTGCCGCCAGCGTTTTATTGCAGGCGAGAACGAGGGCGATCGGTCATCCTCGTCTCCAAAAGCATATATTTAAATTAGTATACCACAAAATATTCGTAATGTAAATAAAGACCGCTTCTATTTTTCGGAAAGATGAAAAATGCTCTTTGGGAGGCGGACAAAAAGAAAACGCCGTGGCAACGGCGGTGCGTTGCCACGGCGTTTTGACGATAGAATTAGAAAAATACGCCTCTGGCCTGCTCCTTCACCTCTTTGGTGGCGATGAAGGGAATGCGGGTGGTGTAGCCGTTTTTGGCGGCCACAATCATCTTGGTGGGCCAAGCAAAGACGTCACGATTCCACTGATGGATGGTATCGTTGTACAGCTCACGGGCGGCGGTGATTTCACGCTGCAGATACATATTCTGCTGCATGGCGTCCGCAATTTCACGGTGCGCCTGCAGGTCGGGATAGTTCTCCACCGCAACGCTGATGTTGTGGGAGAGGGTATCCAGACGGCCGCCGATTTCGTTACGTGCCTCGTCGGCGTCGCCCTGGCCGGAGCGGTAGCGGGCGATGGCGGTAAAGGTCTCCTGGTCCAGTTCAATGGCACGGTCCAGCAGACGGGCGCAGTTTTGCAGCACCATCACACGCTGCTCCAGATAGTTGTCAATCTGGGAGGCATTGTGCTGAATCTTCTGCTCTAACTGCAGAAAATGCTTTTGGGCGCTGATTTTCATAAACAGGAAAATCAGACCGGGCAGAATGCCGCACACCCACAGGGCGATTTCAAACAGGGTGGAGCCGAAGCCCACCTTCACGGGGATCTTCTTGGGGATGACGTTGGTGTCCAGTCCTTCTTCACGGACGTCGGGGTTCAGTTCGTCTAACAGGTTAGCCATAATGATTTCTCCTCTCGGTATGTTATGTAGTATACATCAGTAAGCCGTTGCGTTGGGCAACGACGGGCTTCTGTGTCTGCGCTGTGGAAACGTGGAAATTGTTGCGCGCCTCCAGCGGCAAGTATTCGTCCCAATGCACCGCCACAGTGTGGAAGCGGCCGTCACCGCCAAAGACGCTGACCATGTCCACACGCTGTGCGATATCGTAGGAATAGGCGGCAACGCAAATCTCGTCCGTGTCACCCTGACTGCCCAGCGGAATGGTCTTAATCATCGACGCGGTCTTGGTGTTGGGATGCACCAGATAGGCGGCGTTGGCGCTGTTGGCCAGTGCCTCGCACTCACGCATGGAGTGGATACTGGACAGGGGCGGCAGCGGCTTGAGGGCGTGCACCGGACGCTCCTGATAGATGGGGATGGACCACAGCGGTGCAAAATCGAAATACACGTCACGGAAAAAGGCGGCGTTTTTCTCTACGAAGTTTTTGAGAATAAGGTCGTAGGAATGGGAGGGATACTCAGCCGCCGCCAACGTGAGCATACGCCGCTGGCTGTGCTGGGAGATGACGTGGTTGGTGCGGCGCCGCTTAATCATGGAAAAGTCGTCGCCGTAGCCTGCTTGGGAGCGGAGCAATTCCACCATATTCGTCTGCGCCAACGGCGTAAACAGGGTGCGGAATTGCACCTCGTGGTCGCGGTCGGGTGCGTCAAACAGCACCTCAAACTCCTCGTTGGACATGGTGGTGAAATCGTCACCCTCTTGCACCGCACGGTCGGTGAGACGTTGCAGTTTCTTGGCACCACGCTTCACGTGTCGCTCCAACTCTCGCTCGCTCATCTGCTCCACGTGACCGGGGTCACGGCTGAAGGAGAGGTCGGGTCCGCCTTGGGCACAATAGTGGAGCACCACCTGGGTGGTGTAATAGGGTTTTGGCTTGACCACTGTGGCGTGGAGTGTCTCGGTGCGGGTACGGGTGCGCCGTTTGCCCTCGCTGTCGATGTAGCTCTCGGTCCAGCTGATGGTTTTGTAGCCGTGATAGGTTTCGGTGCCCATGGTGTGAATCAGCCGTCGCTCAAACAGAAAGGGGTTATCGTTGAAGCGGCCTGCCAGCACGTCTAACGTGGATTGCTCCCAGGTGTTGTCCCGACCGAAATCGTAGTTGACGCACATATCCGTCTCCTGCTCCGAGGAGAAGCGGTCGGCAAAATTCAATAAGGGCAGGGTTTCCTCCACCAGTGTGAGACAGTCACGGTCGGTGAATAGATGGCACAGGGGTGCCATCTGTTGCCTCGCCTGCTCCAACAGTGTGTCGGCTTTTTGGTCGGCGGTTTCGATTTCCTCCAGCAGTCCACGAATGCGTGGTGTGGTTTTGAGCACCACCACGGGGATGAGTACGAGGGTGATGCACATTAGCACACGCCAAAAGCGCAACCAGTTGCGTTTTTTCTTTAACTCTGCCACGTCGGCGGTGTAGGCGTCATAGGCCTGCACCGTGCGGCGATTCTCCTCGATATCCACACCGGAGGTCTGCACCAGCCGCTGAAAATACTGATTCACCTTGTCCAGATGGAGCATACGATAGGTGCGTGCGTACTCCTCGGCAGGCTCGAAAATCACTTGGCTCATACTCTCCCTCCTCTCATTGACAGTATATACCATTTTTCGACAGATGTAAAGTGGTGCGGATTTCATTTTACACTTGATTTTACCGCTTTAATGTGTTACATTATTAGAATAAAGAAACCTGCTCGGAAAGGAACGAGTGAATATGCGTATCGTAGTAAAAGTCGGCACCTCCACCTTAGCCCATTCCACGGGACTGCTCAATATTCGTCGGGTGGAGCAGCTGTGTGCCGTCATGAGCGACCTCAAGAATGCGGGCCACCAGCTCATTTTGGTGTCCAGCGGCGCCATCGGTATGGGTGTGGGCAAGTTGAGCCTGCCCAGCCGCCCCACCGACATCCCCACCAAGCAGGCGGCCGCCGCCGTGGGTCAGTGTGAGCTGATGTATACCTATGATAAACTCTTCACCGAGCATAACCATACCGTGGCACAGATTTTGTTGACGGGTGCGGACCTTTCCCACGAGGATCGTCGGGAAAACTTCCGCAACACTCTTTTCCGCTTGTTGGAATTGGGCGCTCTGCCCATCGTCAATGAGAACGATACCGTTGCCACAGAGGAAATCGTCATCGGCGATAACGATACCCTGGGCGCCATCGTCGCCACCCATACCCAGGCGGATTTGCTGATTCTTCTTTCCGACATTGACGGCCTCTACACCGCCGATCCCCACACCGACCCTGCCGCCACCCTGCTCACCGAGGTGCGTGAGATTACCCCTGCCATCGAGGCGATGGTGGGCGGCGCCGGCACCAAACTGGGCACGGGCGGTATGGCCACCAAACTCTCCGCCGCCAAGATTGCCACCGAGGCAGGTATCACTATGGTGATTGCCAACGGCAAGGATCCTGCCGTTTTGTACGATATCGTAGAAGGTAAACCCATGGGCACACGATTTTTCGCAAAGGAGAATGCGTAATGACCACCCGTGACATTTTGCTGCGTGCCAAGGCGGCCACCGCCACCCTGTCCACCCTCACGACGGAAATGAAAAACGCCGCCCTGCTGGCCATGGCAGATGAATTAGTGGCCGATACCGCTGCCATCCTTGCCGCCAACGCGCAGGATATGGAGGCGGCAAAGGCCACCATTTCTCCCGTGATGTTGGACCGCCTCGCCCTTACGGAAGCTCGTATTGCCGCTATGGCAGACGGTATCCGTCAGGTGGCGGCGCTCCCCGACCCGGTGGGGCACCAACTGTCCGAGACTGTCCGTCCCGACGGCCTGACCATCCGCAAGGTGTCCGTCCCCATCGGCGTGGTGGGCATTATCTATGAGTCGCGCCCCAACGTCACCTCCGATGCCGCCGCGCTGGCGGTGAAATCGGGCAACGTCTGCGTCCTGCGCGGTGGCAAAGAGGCGTGGCGCTCCGCTGACGCCATCGTCACCGCCCTGCGCCGTGGTTTGGTATCCGCAGGCTTGTGCGCGGATATGGTCAATCTCATCGAGGACACCACCCGCCAGTCCGCCACCGAACTGATGAAGGCGGACGATTTGGTGGATCTGCTGATTCCCCGTGGCGGCGCAGGCCTCATCCGCGCCTGTATCGAAAACGCCACCGTGCCTTGTATTCAGACGGGTACGGGTATCTGTCACATTTACGTGGATAAGGCGGCTGACCTCGAGATGGCGCTGGACATCGTGGACAACGCCAAGATGAGCCGCCCCTCGGTGTGCAACGCCTGCGAGGTGTGCCTCGTCCATAAGGATATCGCCGCCGCTTTCCTGCCCCGTTTGCAGGCCCGCCTGTGCGAAAATCGCGCCGTCACCGCCGAATTGCGGCTGGACGAGAGAGCCGCCGCCATCATCGACGGCACAGCGGCAAGCGACACCGACTTCGACACCGAATTTTTGGATTATATTCTTGCCGTCCGTGTGGTGGACGACGTGGAAGCGGCGATTGCCCATATCGCCGCCCATTCCACCCATCACAGTGAGGCCATCGTCACCGCCGATACCGCCACCGCCGACCGTTTCACCGCCGCGGTGGATTCCTCTGCAGTGTACGTCAACGCCTCCACTCGTTTCACGGACGGCGGCGAGTTCGGTTTGGGGTGCGAGATGGGCATCTCCACCCAAAAACTCCACGCCAGAGGCCCCATGGGCTTGGCGGAATTGACCACCTATAAGTATGTCATTACCGGAAAGGGGCATATTCGATGAAAAAGTGGAAAGAACTGCTGTGGTTTCTCATTCCTTTTTTGTTGTCTCCGATTGTCGGCGCGCTCGGTTATTTGTGTGAACAGGTGGATATGGCACCGCAATTTCTTGGCATAGAAAACTATTTTCAGTTATTCATAAAAGACCCTCGATTTTGGGAATCTGTATTGAGGACTCTTTTGTTGGAATGGATGATCTGTGCCGTCTTGGCGTTGGTGCTGGGATTGGCTGTGCGGTGGATACGGATGCCCCGCGCCGCCAAATATGTTGTGATTTTCGCGGTCGCCACGTTGATTGCGGTCGTGCCGTGGATCACCAGCGTGCGGTTGATACCGCGCTGGTACAATCTGCTGAATTTTGTGAGATACGGCAACGCCGTCGCCTTTTTTGCGTGGTTGGCAGAGTGCCTTTGGACGACTGTGAAAAAGCCGAAGCAGGAGTGTGAAACACAATGAAAATCGGATTTATCGGCGCCGGCAATATGGGTGGCGCCCTTGCCACCGCCGCCGCCAAAGCGGTGGGCGGTGAGTGCCTGCTCATCGCCGACGTAAGCGCAGAAAAAGCCGCCTCCTTGGCGGCAGAAATCGGCGCGGTTACCGCCGACAACGCCACCGTTGCGGCACAGTGCGACTATATTTTCCTCGGCGTCAAGCCCCAGATGATGAAAGATATGCTGGCTGATTTGAAGCCGCATTTGAACGGCAACACCGTTCTCATCACCATGGCGGCAGGTCTGACTACCGAGCAAATTCGCGCTTGGGCAGGCGATCTCCCTGTCATCCGCATTATGCCCAACACCCCCGTGGCGGTGGGGGAGGGTATGACCCTCTATGCGGCAACGCCCGACGTTTCTGCCCCTCAATTGGAGGGTTTTGTGGCGATGATGGCCCGGTCGGGCAAACTGTGCCCCCTACCAGAGTCCCTCATTGACAGCGGCTGTGCCCTGTCGGGCTGCGGCCCTGCCTTTGCCTATCTCTTCATCGAGGCCATGGCGGCAGGCGGCGTGGAAAAGGGACTTTCCCGTGAGCAGTCCCTCCAACTGGCCGTCCAGACGGTGCTGGGTGCGGCGCAGATGGTGTTAGAGACGGGGCGTGACCCCATCGCCTTAAAAGACGCAGTCTGCTCCCCCGGTGGCGCCACCCTGCAGGGCGTAGCCGCCTTGGAACGGGGCAATCTCCACGAGGTGGTTACCTCCGCCATCGACGCCGCCTATCGGCGCACGCTGGAACTAAAAGGATAAACAAAAAAGCCGAGACTACGCTTTCGTAGCCTCGGCTGTTTTATCTTTTTACACAGAAACTTGTCAAGGCTCCCTTGCCTAAAGGGAGGCGGATGGAAAGAAAATGTTTAGACTTCACCTATATAACAACGAGTTATGTAAGGATATTTCACTACTCCGTTGGTGCTGTGCTTATCAAACACTTCTGTAATTGCATCTATATAATCATCGTAATACTTATCTCCTGCTTTTGGTGCATAGGAGGAGGACAGATTACGCGAAATAAATGTTTCTTTATCATATACAAGATTGTTTTCAAATTCTACAAGGGTAATTTCTCCTTCGAAGAAGTCATTGAAACTATTTACGGAGAAATCTATACCATTGGAAGACCCTTTAAAGTTGGGACAATATCTTTTGTTTATCTCAAAACTGTCTTGGATAATGGGAGCGGTGGTATTTCTGTCGTTCCAAACAAGCAATACTTTGCCGATGTCGGTTAGGATTCTTTTACACTCTCTCTTAAACAAACCTCTGTCAAACCAATGGAACGCTTGGGCAACCGTAATCAAATCAACGGAGTTATGATTGAGGGTTGTGCTTTCGGCAGAACCGTTTACAGACGTTATGTTGGAAAACTCACCGAAGCACAATTCAGCCTTTTCTCTCATATCTGCGTTGGGTTCGATGGCAAAAACCTGACTTACCAATGGTGCAATTTGCGCGGTGAATATGCCTGTTCCTGAACCTACATCAGCTACGACTGCATTGGGAGTAATAACCTTGTTCATAAGCAAATATTCGAACATTTTCTCGGGATAAGCAGGTCTGCCTTTTTCGTATACACTACCTTTTGCATCGAACTTTTTCTCGTTCATTTTAACCTCCCTGGTATGATCATGACTTCGATAGCCTTCCCCTCGAGGGGAAGGTGGCACGGCGTAGCCGTGACGGATGAGGTGGTCGCGGAGCGTATCACTTTATAAACTCCTCAACCAATCTCACGCCGCACGCAATGCACTCATTACACGAGCATAGCATTTTCCCACCGGTGAGGCCTTTAATCTCAGCGCACACACCGCTGCCGCAGTGGGCGACAAAATCCTCGCTCATCTTGGCGCACACTTTGTAGGTGTCCATCTTGCTGGTGGGGTCGGTAGCACAGGCGGACAGCATACCTGCCACAAATACCGCGCCCGACAGCGCACCGCAGGTCTGGGTGCGACCGCCCATACCGGCGCCGAAGCCCTCGGTGGCCTTTTTCACCACGGCGGCGTCCAAACCCATTTCCTCACAGAAGGGCAAGGCTACCGCTTGTGCGCAATTATAGCCTTGGTTGTGAAAATCCATAGCCAAATCCAGTTTGCTCATTGTTTTCTCCTTATACTTTCGCGTCGACTCTGTAAATCGGCAATCCCTGCTCGATAAACTTGCGCTCGTACTCGGTCACAATATTATCCTCGATTCCATCGGCGTGCAGGTCGAGGGAGATACTCTCCAGGGTGTAGCCGCATTTAGAAAATTGCTCCAGCGAATACTGGAAGAACACACGGCCATCCGTCTTTTGAATCACGTGGGCACCCTCTGCCAAAATCTTGCGGTAAATCTCCAGAAAATGGGGGTGGGTCAGGCGATGGGTGGCCTGCCGCTTTTTGGGGAAAGGCGTGGAGAAATTAAGATACAACTGCCCGATGGAGTGGGGCGGCAAAAAGCGGTCGAGATACTCGGCGTTGCCCCATAGGAAATGGAGATTGGTCAGCCCTCTCTCCTGTGCCGCCTCGCAGGCGGAGACCAAGACGTTTGCGTACACCTCCACCGCCAAGAAATTGATTTCGGGATGGCGTGCGGCCAATTCGCAGATGAAGCCACCCTTGCCGCAACCGATTTCCAGATGTACGGGATGATCGTTGCCGAAGATGGCGGCAAAATCCAGATATTTCGGTGCCTCGTCGGCGTCGAAACGGACGGTATCCACACGCAGATTGCTCCACAGACCGGCTACGTCCGCCAAACGCTCGTCCAAGTGCTTTTTCTTTCTCATTCGCATAGAATTGCGCTCCTTTTGCAAATTGTACTGGTAATTTGCAAGAATGTATGATAGAATAATTTAGATAGGGACGGAATTACAGTTTAATCACCAATTCCGAACCGGCGCGGCGCATATTGGCGTCGCCGGTCAGCACCGCCAAATTGCTGCGGTACAAGAGGGCAGGGTCAGCGAGGAATTGCTCCTTCACCTGCTCGGCCTGCCAGCTGTCGCTCACCGGCAGGGTGACGCTCAGCAGCACACGGACGCCGTCCATTACAGTGCAGGTGACCTCGTAGCCACCCTCCTCCGTCTTGCGAATCTCCACCTTGTTGTCCTGCTCCACCTTGCGGCGCTTGAGCAGCTGCAGGGCGGCCTTCACCGACCGCTCGCGCAGGGTATAGGGGATACGCACACCCAGAGATTCACCGATTTGATTGCCCGTCACGGTGGTGGCCACCAGACGGTCCTCGGTCTGCACCAAGTGTTGCAGGCGAATCAGGTCCTCGATGGCGTCCTCGGTATCGAAATAATTGGCCATACCGCCTGCGGTGATGATGTCGGTGAGGGCATCTCGCGGAATGGGTGCGGCCACGGATTGCAGCATATAACACAGCAGGATACGAATCTCCTGCACGCTGGTCAGTCCACCCGGCTCTACGCCGGCCATAAAAGCGTCTGCCATAGACGAAACTCTCCTTTGAATATGAATTACCGACCCATTATACACCATTTTTTCTTAAAAGAAAAGAGTGTGAGCAAGAAAATTTATTTTTTCTTGGAAAGGAGCACAAGACCATGAAGAAAATACTGGCTTTGCTGTTGGCTATGCTGCTGTTGGCGGTCTGTGTCACCGCCTGCGGCGAGGACACCGCCCCTCCCGTGGTGGATGAGGAAGAAGAGCCGACCCCCAGCATTAACTATGAAGACTACGTCAAGCCTGTGGTGGACCGCAAGGTATCGGATTGCATCACCGAGGCAGAGCTGTCGGATATGATGGACGTGGAGGTTAAACTGGTCATCGACACCGACTCCGCCGCCACCTATCAGTCGGACAACGGCCACTATATGGTCACCTTGGCGCTGGAGAGCCGCACCCGTGACGAGTTTGACACCATGGTGGCGGACACCGCCATTTGGACGCCCCACGCCGGAGTGGGGGAGGCCGCCTATTGGGGCGTGGGCCAGACCGAGATGGTGGCCTATCAGAGCGGATACGCCGTCAGCGTATCCGGTTACAACGTATACTACGGCTGTCTGGAGACGATTATGAAGCGTTTGGTGGACAGCCTGAAACAAGAAGGATAAGGATGGGGGTGACCCAACAATGAATAATGCGATGGACTTTGTGTGGGAGCGTACCTGGGCAGAGGTGGATTTGGATGCCGTCCGTCACAATTTCACCACCATCCGCGGCGCTTTGCCTGCGGACGTGAAGCTGTGCTGTGTGGTAAAGGCAAACGCCTACGGCCACGGTGCCAGCAAATTGGCGCCGCTGTATCAGCAGATGGGGGCGGACTGGTTTGCGGTGTCCAATATCGAGGAGGCGCTCCAGTTGCGCCGCTTCGGCGTGACCCGCCCCGTGCTCATTTTGGGCTATACCCCTGCCGCCTGCGCCGAGATTTTGGCACGCGAGGATTTTTCTCAGTGCGTCTATTCCGCCGAATACGGCAGACAGTTGTCGGCGGCGGCGGTAGCGGCAGGCGTCACCGTAAAGGTGCACATTAAGCTGGATACGGGTATGGGTCGTCTCGGTTTCCGTATTCCCGGAGAGGGAGAGGATTCCGTAGAGGGCGCCATTGCCGTGTGCCGCCTGCCTGCCTTGCTGGCAGAGGGCGTGTTTACCCATTTCGCCACCGCCGACGAGGGCGCGGGCGGCGACGCTTTCTTCCACCGGCAGGGCGACCGCTACGTAGCGGCGCTGAATGCTTTCTCGGCGGCAGGCATTACCTTCGCCGTCCGCCATTGTGCCAACTCGGCGGCGCTGTCCGATCATCCTGAGTTTCGGATGGATATGGTGCGTGCCGGTATCGTGCTGTACGGCCTACAGCCCTCCGCCGACCTGCGCCGGCCGCTGGCATTGAAACAGGCTATGAGTCTCAAATCCGTGGTCTCCCACGTAAAAACCGTGCCCGCGGGCACCACCGTCAGCTACGGCCGCACCTTTGTGGCGGACCGTGAGATGCGGATTGCCACCGTGCCCATCGGCTACGCCGACGGCTTTTGGCGGCAGAATGCCGCCGCAGGCGTACGCCTGACCGTCCGCGGTCAGCGTGCCGCCATTTTGGGCCGTGTGTGTATGGACCAGTTGATGTTGGACGTGTCCCACATCGAGGGCGTGCAGATTGGTGACGAGGTGACGGTGTTCGGCACCGCCCCTGCCCTCACCGCCGAGGAGGTGGCCGCCCAAAACGGCACCATCGGCTACGAGGTCATCTGCGCCATCGGCGAGCGTGTGCCCCGTATCTACCGCGAGGGCGGCGAGACGGTGGATACGCTGGATAATTTGATGAGGTGAGACTATGTTTGATGCGTTGAGAGTCAAAAACGATTGCGTGGCGTGGATTCGTGACTTTTTTGCGAAAAACGGCCCCGACTGCAACGCCGTCCTCGGCATTTCCGGCGGTAAGGATTCCTCCGTTGCCGCCGCTTTGTGCGTAGAGGCGTTGGGCGCCGACCGTGTTATCGGCGTGCTGATGCCCTGCGGTGAGCAGGCGGACATCGACTGCGCCCTGAAATTGGTGAATCACTTGGGCATTCGCCATTATATCGTCAACATCAAGGAGGCAGTGGAGGGGCTCAAGGCGGCTGTGCCTGCCGACCTTCCCTTGTCTGCCCAGAGTATCACCAACCTGCCGCCGCGCATTCGTATGGCGACGGTGTACGCCGTCAGCCAGTCGGTGAACGGCCGCGTGTGCAACACCTGCAACCTGTCGGAGGATTGGGTGGGCTATTCCACCCGCTACGGCGATTCCGTGGGCGATTTTTCGCCTATGTCCCGCTTGACGGTGGTAGAGGTCAAGGAGATCGGTCATCTGCTGGGCCTGCCCTACGAGTTGGTGGAGAAGGTGCCCATCGACGGCCTGTGCGGCAAGACGGACGAGGATAATTTGGGCTTTACCTATGCGGTGCTGGACCGCTACATTCGAACCGGCGAGATTGACGACCCCGTGGCGAAAGAGCGTATCGACCGCCTCCATCGTATCAATCAGTTCAAATTGGAACTGATGCCCGTCTTCGAGC
>JAZPZT010000096.1:0-4731 GCA_045544815.1 Acutalibacteraceae bacterium
GATTCGCACGAAACCGATTCGATTCAGCCCATTACAAAAATGTGCTCAAAAAGAATAAGGTCAGAGTGATCTCGGCAACTGAGAATATATCCGAGGGTTCGGAAGGTATCCTACTCGAATCGGTGCTTGAAGGTATGGCAGAATACTACTCCGCAGAGCTTGCCGAAAAGGTCGGACGTGGTATGACCGAGAATGCGCTGAAATGCAAGTTCAATGGTGGTACAGTCCCCATAGGATACACCATCAATAAGGATCAATTTTTCGAGGTGGACCCCGCCAAAGCACCCTACGTGGTACAAGCTTTTGAAGCATACGCCAACGGCAAGACAATCAAAGAGATCGTGGATATGCTCAACACTAAAGGGCTGACCACTTCTCTCGGTTCGAAAATCACCATCAATATCGTCACGGATATGTTAAAGAATCGACGGTATATCGGTGAGTACAAGTTTCGAGATATTGTCCAAAAGGACGGCATACCGAGAATCGTACCACAAGCATTATTTGACAAGGTGCAAATTGAGCGTGAGAAGAACAAGAGGGCCACAGCAAGGCATAAAGCCGAGGATGACTACTTACTGACTACCAAGCTGTTTTGCGGTAAATGCGGGCGTTATATGACCGGTGAAAGCGGTACAGGCCGTAGCGGAGCAGTGCATCGATACTACAAATGTAACGGTGCCAAGTACAAACACACCTGCGACAAAAAGACAGTTAAGAAAGACTGGATTGAAAATATCGTTATCAAGTACACTCGCGAAATGATGATGAGCGATAACGTGCTTGAGGATATCGCCGGCATCGTATTTCGGAACTTTCAAAAAGAGAACCCCATCATACAGCTACTGAAGCAACGGCTCAGCGAAACGGAAACCGCACTGAACAATCTACTCAAGGCAATTGAAGAAGGCGTTATTACTTCAACGACGAAACAGAGAATGCTCGAATTGGAGCAAGCAAGAGATGAGATAAACTTAAAGCTCATCAAAGCAGAGATGAAGAAGCCCACCATCACAAAAGAGGGCTTAATACTATGGTTGAAGCAAATTCAGGCCATGAACTTGGAAACGAAGGAACACAAACAAAGACTAATCGACATTTTTGTAAACGCTGTATATCTCTATGATGACAAATTGGTCATAGCGTTTAATTATAAGGAAGCAACTAAAACCGTAACTCTCAAAGAGGTAAACGGTTCGATTATAGAATGCTCGGTGCACCAAGAAAAGGAGTAGCCGAGAGTCTACTCCTTTTCTTGATTCCGGTGGTGCTTTGAGGTTCTTGTTCCGCTTAGTTTTGCCATACGGCAAAACTACAGGTTTTGACCGAACCACTAACTTGCTGCAGCCCGCCATCTCCTCTCGGTCAAAACCGGGGTTCCAGTCCCGTTGTTTGTAAGAATTAATAGACAACACATCACAAATGCGATATAATGTATACAAAATCGAAAAGGAGTACAACTATGCGCTACACTTGGCTGGACGAATATTTGATGAGCAAACCGGGCGTAACCAAAAACACCGAAAACTGGAACTGGATTCGGTATATGGTCGGCGGAAAGATGTTTTTAGCTGTTTGTCTCGATGACGATGATAACCCATATTACATAACCTTGAAGCTCGAACCAATGGAAGGGGAATTTCTGAGACAGCAGTACGAGGATGTTATCCCGGGCTTTTATATGAACAAAATTCATTGGAACTCAATCAAGCCGGACGGCGCCCTGCCAGATGACTTGATGAAAGAATTGGCAGATAAATCCTATCATTTGATTCTCACTGGATTCAGCAAGAAAAAGCAACAGGAAATACTAAATCAAATTCTCGAATAATGAACTAAGGACAATATTACAAAGGATTGCATTTTTCGCCGCATTGTGATACGATAATGCCAACAATCATCGGAGGTGCTATATGAAAGTTTTTCAGAAGCCGAAAGACCGCGACTTTGTCATTCTAAACCTGTCCGATCCGCAAATGAATGATTTTGAGTGGGCAGATACTCACCCCTATTCTCCCATTTTGAAATACACCATCGACCAACTGATTAAAAACAACCAGCCCGACCTCATCACCGTTACCGGCGATATGGCCTACCCCGGCGACTATCCTTCTTATGAAAAGTTTGCACAGTTGCTGGACAGTTACGGGATTCCGTGGACCATCGTGTGGGGCAACCACGACCATCAGAGCGGCATTGAGCCCGTTTTGAAGGCTGCCGAATTGTTCAAAAAGCACCCCCTCTGCCAGTTTGAGGACGGCGACCCTGCTTTTGGCAACGGCAACTACATCCTCGGTGTCTGCGATGGCGACTCCCCTATCACCGCCTTATTTATGATCGACTCTCACAATTCCGTTGAGGCAACTATGCCCAACGGCGAAAAAAAGTGGGTGTATGACAAGTTGTGGCCCGATCAGTTGGAGTGGATTAACGCACAGGCCAAACAGTTAAAGGCCGACGGCTATCACGACGCAATTCTCATGATGCATATGCCTATGTACTGCTATCGCCAGGCGGCACTCATCGCCTTCCCCGATGGCCACGGCGGCGACTCAGAGGTCTACGGCCAGCAGCACGAGCTCATTGCCAGCCACCCCTTTGAGGACAACGCCCTGCCCTTCATTAAAGATAACGGCCTCATCTCCCACGTACTGGTGGGCCACGACCACTGCAATAACTTTATGGTGGATTATGAAGGTATCAAGCTGATGTTCGCCTGCAAGACCGGCCCGGGTTGCTACTGGCAATCCACTATGAATGGCGGCACCATCATCACCATTAACGACAGCGGTATCACCGATGTTCACCACGACTTTGTGGACGTCACCCACTTAGTGGAAGGTACCGGTATCAAAGAATTTGTCTACGAATTTAAGAATTGAATAGCGAGGGATGAATATGGAACTCTGGTCAGACGCTCATATTGCCACTCTTCTCCCCACCGCATTGGCAATGTTACTTATCAGTGCCATTCTGGGGTACGTATTAAAAAACAAGAGCGAAAAAATCCGCATGATACCTTTTCAAGTGTGCGCCATCCTATTGTTCGTTTTGGAAATAGGAAAACAAGCCGATTCGTTTTCCAATGGTTATGACCTCTACCACCTACCGTTTCACTATTGTTCCTTGCTCATCGTAGCTCCTTTAATTATGGGCTTTTACAACGGTAAGCATACCGAATTGGTGCGTGGAGTAATCACATCCATCTGCACAGCGGTGGCACTGCTGACACTGATTTATCCTTGTCTCATCTACAGCGCGGATAACATTCGTAATTATTTTACTACATATTTAGATTTCCATACAGTTACCTTTCACAGCATTTGCATTATGTTGCCTATGCTGATTCTTTCATTACGACTGCACCCTACGACTGTAAAGGGTACGAATACCGCTATCGTAGTCGCGATGATTATCTACAGCATCATCGCAGCCTCTATGGCTCACCTATTAAAGACCAACTACGCCAATATGTATCAATGCAACGTCCCGCCGCTGGAAAACGTTAGACAAATCGTGCAACAGGCATTGGGATATACGACAGCTCAACTGCTCTACGTCACCATCGTTTCTGTGTTGCAGGTCCTCTTTACCATCGGTGCCTACTACTTATACCGCGGCATTCGTTACTTGCTCAGCAAAAAGGCTAAATAAACAACAAAAAAGCCCTGCATTCCTACGAATGCAGGGCTTTTCATTATTAGTACATACCGCCCATATCGGGAGCGGCGGGAGCAGGAGGCAGAGGCTCCTTCTTATCGGCCACAAGGCTCTCGGTGGTCAACACCATAGCCGCCACGGAGGCCGCATTCTGCAGAGCAGAACGGGTCACCTTAGTAGGATCCACAATACCGGCGGCGAACATATCGCAGTACACCTCTTTAGCAAAATCAAAGCCGTAGTTGACAGTGTCTGCGGTACGAATCTTATCAATAATCACGCTACCCTCCAAGCCGGAGTTGAGAGCAATCTGGCGAACAGGCTCCTCCAAAGCCTTCAGCACGATCTTAATGCCCGTCTTCTCATCGCCTTCAGCAGTCTCCAGCATAGGCAGCAACACGGCAGAAGCGTTAATCAGCGCCACACCACCACCGGCAACCAAGCCCTCCTCAACGGCGGCCTTAGTAGCGGAGAGGGCATCCTCAATGCGCAGCTTCTTCTCCTTCATCTCCACTTCGGTAGCGGCGCCAACCTTGATGACAGCAACACCGCCGGCCATCTTAGCCAGACGTTCCTGCAGTTTCTCACGGTCGAACTCGGAGGTGGTGGTCTCCAACTGAGCACGAATCTGACCAACGCGAGCACCGATGGCGTTGGGGTCGCCCATACCATCTACAATAACGGTATGCTCTTTAGTCACCTTAACCTGACGGGCACGACCCAGCAGAGGCAGAGAAGCGTCCTTCAGCTCCAAACCAATCTCCTCAGAGATGACCTGACCACCGGTCAAGATGGCGATATCCTGCAACATCTCCTTACGGCGGTCACCGAAGCCGGGAGCCTTAACCGCAACGCAAATGAAAGTACCGCGCAGACGGTTGACAATCAGCGTGGACAAAGCTTCGCCCTCCACATCTTCAGCGATGATAACCAGCTTGCGGCCGGACTGCAGAATCTGCTCCAGCAGAGGCAGAATATCCTGAATATTAGAAATCTTCTTATCGGTAATCAGCAAATAAGCGTCCTCGACGATGGCTTCCATCTTCTCGGTGTCGGTAACCATATAGGGCG
>JAZPZT010000097.1:0-2000 GCA_045544815.1 Acutalibacteraceae bacterium
CCACGTAAAGGGATCGCAGATGAAAACCGTTGAGCATCTCGACGATCGAATTAATGCCTTGCGAAAGGTTGTTCACGGCGCTGATCATCACATAGGCATCGCCAAGCGCCATATCCTTCACACCAAGGCACCGCCACGCAACGTAGGCCAGCGTGCCGTAGGTGCTCACGGCGTCAACCGTGTAGTAGATCAAAAACTGCAGCGTGGCCATCTTAAAGCCGTATTTTTTCACGCACCCGATCAGTTCCGATACCGCCTTGTCAAAACGCGCCAGCATCAGCCCCGCGATGCCGGTCAGGCGCATCTCCTTGGCAAATTCCACCTGGTAGAAGGTGCGCTTGGTGTAATCGCGGCGGCGATTGATCTCGGCAACCTCCATATCATAGCGGTGATTGAGTTTGTTTTTCCATCTGCCCAGCAGGGCGGAGACGGCCACGGGGGTCACCGCCAGGACCAGCAACTCGGGCGACATAGCTATGACAAAGCCGCCGCTGAGCGCAATGGTCACGCCCCAATAGATCATATCGGCGCCGGCATTCATCACGTCGGCACTGTTGGAGAGGATGGCGCTCATGCCCTTCATATATTTGTCGTAAAAGGCGGGCGATTCCCAGCAGGCCAGATCCATCTCGGCGGCGCGGCGGTACAGCTGCAGCAGCAGCGCCTTGTCGGCATCCAGCCGCGCAAAGTTCCACACGTAGGTAAAATACAGCGAATGAAGCAGATACAACAGCGCGACCACCAATAGCAGCGGCACCACGCCCACGATCATCTCGCCAAAAGGCTTGCCCTGCGCCACCCCGTTGAGGATGTAGCGCATGATCCACACCGAGGTCAAAAACGAGTTGACGGCGTTGACAATGGCAAAAAACCATTGCGGCCATATGTACATCGGTGCCACACGGCTGAGGTTTTTGACCAGAAACCAGTTGTTGGATATCGTGCGAAACACCGATATTCGCTCTTTTTTCTCTTTAGCCAAAATGCTTTCCCTCCTTTTCGTCTTCGGAGATAATCTTCGTTATCTCTATTATACCGCCTCCCTGAATTTTGTCAATCAATTGTCGGTTGTCGCCCCTCTCCCGTTGGTTGAATCCACGCCACCGATGGCTGCCATCTTCTCTGCCTCAAAGGAAGTGTTAAAGCCTTCCCCTATGAGGGGAAGCGGGACCGCCGCAGGCGGTGGATGAGGTGTTTGCCGTCATCCAAGCGCGATAGTATAAGATAGCTTTAGGGCCGTCGAGGACGCCGGCCCCTACAATCGTTGTGAATAACGCCCATATTATTCTTTTGCGCGTTTCTTTTCGCGGGCAACGGCGTTGCCTACTCAACGGCGTTCCCTGCGCGGCGTGAACAAGCTCTGCCTGCGCTCCTTTACTGTTCCGTGCGGTTGCGGCTGCCCGCTTTCAGCACGGACCTCCCGCGGGCAACGGCGCTGCCCACCCAACGGCGTTTATTGCGCGGCGTTAAAAAAAGAAAACCGACCTGTTCGCAATGAACAAGTCGGTTTATAAGGTGTCAGCACCTTCTTATTTTCCCGGGCCGCTTCCAGCCAGGTATCGTCAGCGTAAATGAGCTTAACTTCCGTGTTCGGGATGGGAACGGGTGTACCCTCATCACCATCGGCACTGACTCTTCTCAGGGACGCGCCCTGAGAACTGAATAAAGATAACGTCGCTTTCCAATGTGTCGCTCACCCAAAATGATTCTCGCTCATATGAAACCGCTTTGCACCGCCGTTCCATATACGATCGTTAGGTCAAGTCCTCGGTCTATTAGTACTGCCAAGCTCAATGCATCACTGCACTTACACACGCAGCCTATCAACCATGTAGTCTTCATGGGACCTTACCTGATCAACTCAGTGGGATATCTTATCTTGAGGCCGGCTTCACGCTTAGATGCTTTCAGCGTTTATCCGATCCGCACTTAGCTGCCCAGCTGTGCCACTGGCGTGACAACTGGTGCACCAGAGGTGCGTCCATCCCGGTCCTCTCGTA
>JAZPZT010000098.1:0-19253 GCA_045544815.1 Acutalibacteraceae bacterium
GATGAAGGGATTTCTGCTGTCATCGCTATAGGAATAGCCCTTGACGTTGAAATCGCCATCCTCGGCGCCGACAAACTCCAGAACGGAGGCGTCGTAGCCCACCTCCACCTTAGTGGAGACGATGCCGGGGTTGTTCTTCATAGATACAGTAACCTGGACGGTCTCGCCAGCCTTACCCTCCACGTCAGACACCACGATGGTGGCATCCTCAGCAGCGGTGGCAAAGGCGAAAGGCATCGCGGCACAGATCAGAAGAACCGACAAGAAAATTGCTAAAATCTTCTTCATTTGTACTCACCTTTCTTAAAGAAAATTCGTAAAAAGCAGAGTGACGCACTCTTACTTATAATAAAATATACAATATAACGTCAAGGTTGTCAATAGTTTTCCGTCCCGTTTTCTTAGTGGAAAGGGTGAAAATGGGGTGAAAATGAGTAAGATAAAAGCGACGGTTTCGAAATCGCTCGAAACCGTCGCTTTTTGGTTTTTATTGCCAATTAACTCCAATCCAATTCAGTGTCGTTGAAGATATTGTCGTCATTGGGTACGTCGGGCTCATCGGGGCCCAAGGTCACGTCGCCGCCGTTGAGGAATTTCTGCAAAATACCCAAGTCACGATTGTTCAGTTTGCCGTCGTAGTACACATCGGCAGCTTCCTCATCAATATCCACGTCGCTGCCGTTGAGGTGCTTCTGGAACAAGCCCAAATCGCGGTTATTGATCTTGCCATCGCCGTTGACGTCGCCATAGACAACGTCCGCAGCGCTGACAGCCATCGCACCCAGCACAGAGGTGGTCAGCAGACACAAAACAGTCAAAACGATCCACAATTTCTTCATATCGTTCTACCTCTCTTTTCTATGATATAGAACTGTACGAGGGACGTATCCGCTCGCTCTAATGTCAGTATAATATAGGTGCACCCGATTTGTCAAGCGCTACGCCGTTATTCGCTCTTTGTCGTGGTGGTCGTGCTCTCCGTTGTGCTACCCGTCGTATCGGTGGCGGTGGGGTCTGCGGTGGTGGTGGCATTATCAGGGGTGGTGGAAGTCGTGCCCATCGGCACCTCAATACTCTCCTCCAGTTTTGTGACGGCAGCCTGCACCTGAGCGTCCTCGTGAGGAGTCAGCAACTCGGCCACAGCCTCCTGTTCGGGAGGGAGAATCACCATCTCATTGGGGGTGATGCCTTTTCCCTGCCAACTGCCCGATTTCATCAGGCCGTATTCGCCCACGGTCAGTTTTAAGGCGGAATAGTCCTGCTCCAGCACGAAATACTGCTGATACTTGGCCTTGCCGCCGGAGGTCTGGCCCATCACGGTAGTGACCTGAGCGTCCTGCAGCACGCCGGCGAAAAACTCCGCCTCGCCTAAGGAGGCGCCGTTAATCAGGGTCACGGTGGGAAGATTCAACTGATTGCTCACCTTAGTGGCCAATTTTGTGACCTCGCCCTTGACGTCGGTCATGGTGCCGTACACGCCCAGCGGCATTACGTAGCTGAGCATTTCCTGCACCGCCTCAGGGCTACCGCCTGCGTTATTACGCAGGTCAAATACCAAGCCCGTAGCCCCCTGCTCCACCAAAGCGGAGACGGTTGCCTTAAACTGGTCGGGGGTATTCTCGTAAAACGCGGTAATCTTTACGTAGCCAATGGTACCGATCATCGTATCCTGCACCGAGCGCACCGCATATTCAAAAGCGGACAGTTCAAATGCGTGGCTACCCTCGCCACGGCGCACAGTCAGCAACACCTTGGAGGCGGCCCCCACCTGCGTCTGCAGGTCGGACAAGCTCTTACCCTCTACGGGGACGCTGTCCACGGCCACCACTACGTCGCCCACCTTGACGCCCGCCTTATCGGCCGCAGAGCCGACGAACACGCGGCTGACGACCACATGCTGCTCGCTGTCGAGGCCTAAGGCGACACCAACGTCGTCCGCTTTGCCCGACATACGCAGCTGCTCATCCAAGAACTGGGCAGGGGTGTAATAATCCGCATAGGGATCGCCCACACTATCCAAAAAGCCCTGAGCAATACCGGGGCGCAAGGCGTCCGGCGTCAGATTGGGATAGTATTCACGCACCACTTTATCCACGTCGTCGATATAGTAATACATCGACTGGCGCTCGCCCACCACCTGCAACTGGCTGTTGAAGCGGCGCATGGCCAGCATCATAGTCAGGGAGACCGTCAGCATAATGGCCAGCAGAATCAGCGTCACCGTGGTGCTGAGACTAATTTTTCGTTTCATTCAATCACTTCCCTTTGGGGATGTTTACGTCGGGGTGAACGTAATTGGGATAAGGATTCACACGGGTGCCGTCCAGACGCACCTCAAAGTGCAGGTGCGGGCCGGTGACGTCACCGGTTTTTCCCACTTTTCCCAAAATCGTTTCGCCGCCAATCACCTTGGCGCCCTCTCGGATGTTGGAGTTGATTTTGGAGCAATGGGCGTACATGGTAGTCACCTTGCGCCCCTTACTGTCCACACCGTGGTCGATGAGGACACAATAGCCGTAGCCATAGCTCCAGCCACTGCCCCAACTGTTGGTGTAGTTTACCTTTAGCACCACGCCATCGGCGGCGGCATAGATGTTCTGACCGTAGACCGGCACAGGCCCCTCGGAAATGTCAATGCCGCGATGTTGAGTGCCCCAACGGGGACCGAAATAAGAGGAAATATTACGCACCGCCGGGACGGGCCAGTACATCATATCCTGGTCGTACTTGCCCGTAGACTGGCTCTCCTTGATAATGCGCTCAATTTCGGCATCCGCCTCTTCAATCTTCTTCTGCACCGCTTTCAGCTCATCGTTGTAGCCGTCCACGGTATTCTGCAGATTGCGAATCTCCGACTGAGCCGCCGCGCACAGCACGTCCAACTCTTTTTTCTTGGCGTCGGCCTGCTTTTTCAGCACGTCCAACTCAGCCTTTTGCGCCGCCAATTCCTGCTTTTGAACCTCCAACGCGGACTTAGCAATCTCCAGTTCCTCCAACTCAGCATTCAGTTGGTCGATAAGCGCTTGGTCACGCTTGGAAATGCACTCTGCCGCCTTGGCTTTTAGCAGATACTCCTCGTAATTATCGGTGTTCAGCAAGCGCTGAATGGCGGACAAATTACCCGTCTTGGCAATAATACGCAGACGCTCGCCCAACTGCTCGTGGGTGTACACGATGGAGCCGTTCATAGCCTCAATCAGCATGGTAGCGGAGTCGATCTCCTCCTGCTTCTGAGCCATATTTTGCTCGTTGGTGGCGATGCGCTCGTCCAGCAGCGCAATCTGCGCCGTGGCGTTGTCAATCTGGGCGTCCAGTAACTCTTTGCGCTTTTTACTGGCGGACAGATCCGAGCCGACGGCGGCCAAATCGCCCTTAATCTCCTTTTCCTGTGCCTGCAGATCCTTGAGCTGGGATTCCAACTGGTCCAGCGTGGGTGCCGCCACCACCGTGGTGGTCTCAAAAGAGCCGCCCAGACACACCATCAGCACCAACGCCGACAGCAGAGCGATCCATCGAGTGGGGAGTCGTTTCATCATATCCGTACGTCCCCCTCTTGCTTCAAATATTTATTCATAGAGATCACACTGCCGCACACACCCACCAGCATACCGCCGACCAAGAAGCCAATCAGCAGGGGCAACCACTGGGAATCGAAGGATACCAGTTGCAGCAAGGGATTATCAAAGGATAGATTATCCAATAGAGCCTGATACAGCAGGGCAATAAGGCCGTAACCCACGGCGCCCGAAACCAAGCCGACCAGCAAACCCTCCACCACAAAGGGGAAGCGGACATAGCTGTCGGTGGCGCCCACCCATTTCATAATATAAATCTCTTCACGGCGGTTGTGCACCGTCAGCTTGATGGTATTCACAATGATGAACAGAGATACCGCCAGCAACATTACGATGATACCGCTGCCCAGCGCCAGCGTCACGCTGCGCACACGAGTTAGGATAGCGGCGGTGTCGGCATCGTAAGAGGCCTCCTCCACGCCTGCCACCGCCTCAATGCGGTCTAAAGTGTCCTCAAAGAGGGCCAAATCCTTCATAGTGATGATGTAGGTATCGGGGAGAGGATTGTTGTCACCCTCAAAACTGGACAGCACGTCCTCCTCCAATGCGCCGCCGTACTGCGCCAAAAACTCCTCCTTCGAGAGGAAGCGCATTTTGTCTATGTTGTCAATCTCACGCAGGTGCTCGCCCACCTTCTCCACCTGGGCGTCGGTGAGGTGGGTATCCAGATACACCGCCACCACGTTCTGCTCGTAGGCGTTTTGGAACATCTTTTCCACGTTGACGTAGAGCAGGTAGGAGAAACCGGTGAGCATTAAGCAACACACCAGCACGCCCACGGAAGCCAGCGCCATCAGGCGATTCTGCCACGTGTTGCGAAAGCCCTCGCGAATCAGGTAAAACACCTGATTGGCGTTTAAGCCTTTCTGCCTTCTTCTCATCGGTGGTCACCTCCCGTCTCGGAGGCCATCGCGCCCAACGACACGGTGCCCGTAGGGCGAGGACGACCGGTATCCGAAATGATACGGCCGTCATCCACCGTGATGATACGATGATGGAACTGCTGCACCAAATCGTGCTCGTGGGTGACCATCAGCACGGTGGTGCCTGCATTCTTATTAATGTCGGTAAGTAGCTGGATGATATCCTGAGCCATACGATAGTCCACGTTGCCCGTAGGCTCGTCGGCGATAATCAGGTCGGGCTGATTGACCAGCGCACGGGCCAGACCCACACGCTGCTGCTCGCCGCCGGACAGGGAATTAGGATAGCGCTGTCCCTTGCCCTGCAGGTCCATCAGCTGCAACATATGCTCCACACGGCGGCGGATGTTGCGGCGGGACTCGCCCACCACACGCATGGGGAAGGCGATGTTTTCAAACACCGTCATGGTGTCAATCAGACGGAAATCCTGATACACGATGCCCATGGTGCGGCGATAAAAAGGAATATCCTTACGCTTTAAGCGAGAAAGACGGTAGCCGTTGACGATAATCTCGCCTGCGGTGGGCGTCTCCTCACGGCGAATCAGCTTGAGGAAGGTGCTTTTACCTGCGCCGGAGGCGCCGACGATAAACGCGAACTCACCTTCACCGATATGCAGATTGACGTCCTCCAGCGCATAGCCTTCGGAATGGTCGGGTTTATAGGATTTATACACGCCTTGGAATTCAATCATACAAGGACACCTCCTTTAATAAGATAACGCAGAATGGGACGGTTTTATTGCGCTTGGCCTTGCGTCCATTATAACGGAGCTATCGCAACCGCCGCAAGTGAAAATAATTGGTAAAGGTACGCTAAAACACTCCAAAAGCCGCCGACAGGGTCTGCCGGCGGCTGACGTGACGATTAATATTTAGTGGGGTTGGCGCTGAGGTATTTCTTCACCATCAAAGCCACCTTAAACACGATGGCGTCGTCAAACTCACGCAAATCCAGACCGGTGAGACGCTTGATCTTCTCCAAGCGATACACCAGCGTATTGCGGTGGACGTACAGCTTACGAGAGGTCTCGGACACGTTCAGATTGTTCTCAAAGAACTTCTGAATGGTGAACAGAGTCTCCTGATCCAGAGATTCGATGGAACCTCTCTTGAACACCTCGCGCAGGAACATCTCGCACAGGGTGGTGGGCAGCTGATAGATCAGACGGGCCACACCCAGATGGTCGTAACGGATGATGGCGTGCTCGTTATCGAACACCTTGCCCACCTCCAGAGCCACCTGTGCCTCCTTGAAGGAGGAGGCCAAATCCTTGATGCCCTCTACCGTGGTACCGATACCCACCACGGCCTGGGTGAAGAACTCACTGCCCAACGTATCCACGATGGAGCGTGCCAGTTTTTCCAAATCCTTGGGATCGGTGCCGGTGCGCACCTCTTTGACCAAAGCGATGTCGGTCTCGTTGATGTTGATGACAAAATCCTTCGCCTTATCGGGGAAGAGATTCTGCACCACGTCAAAGGCGGAAATCTCGGTGCGACCCATCACACGGATGAGCAAAACTACACGAGATACGTCGTTGTTAAAGTGCAATTCACGTGCCTTGAGATAAATATCGCCGGGCAGAATGTTGTCCAAAATGACGTTTTTAATGAAATTACCACGGTCAAACTTCTCATCGTGGAACTGCTTGATACTGCCCAGAGAGACGGTCAGCAACGCCGCGTAGCGAGAGGCGGCCTCGTCGTTACCCTCGACAAACAGCAGATACTCATAGTGGGGGCGAGAGCCGAAGGGCATATAGGTGTATCCATCCAGCACGAACTTCTCTCCCGTGGCAAACACCTCGGCGGACAGTGTGGAGGTCTCGCCCACACGGCTCAGGTCGCTGCAGGCGATAACGGTCAGATTCTCATCCACGATACCGACGGTGCGGTCGATGGCCTCTTTGGTCTGATGGATAACGCCCTGGAACATACGGTTTGACATGGTAAGCACTCCTTTTCTACGAAAGTCTGCCGCAAAGATGCAAAGAGGGTAGGTCCACAGACACACGGAATACCCTTCCGTGCGGCAGAAAACGTATACTCTCTCCGCATACCGCGGCGGCTTTTTCATTTAGGTAAATTTATCTAACGCGGCGCACTCGTCGCCACTAAACTATACCAAGTTATATTTTATACAATTTTTTACCATATTGCAAGACAAAATCACAAAAATTCTCGAATTTTTTATACGGTTTGTCAAAAGTGGACGGTTTTGTTGTAAAAAATGACACCAAAGTGCTCCCCCTCTCCCCTGTCGCGAGGCAGAATAAGTAAAAAACACCGCAACCAAACGGTTGCGGTGTTTTGAAAACAACGATTAGTTGCAGATGGTGCGCTCGGTCTCCTTGTCGAACAGGTGAATCTTGGTGTTCTCCAAGCAGATCTCGATACCCTCATCGCCGGGATGGGCGTTGGTGGTGGGCTCCACACGAGCGGTGAAGTCGAAGCCCTCAACATTGACGTACAGGAAGGTCTCGGCACCCATCATTTCGGTAACCTCGACGTTAGCCTTAACCTTGCAGTCGGCGAACTCTTCCAGCAGACGGGGCTCGTCGTGAACATCCTCGGGACGGATACCCATGATGACCTCTTTGCCGACGTACTCCTCGATGTTGGTGCCCTCCACCTTAGAGGCAGGCAGGGGGATCTGGTACTTCACGCCACGGCGGGTCTTGGTGTCCTCAGAGCCGAACTCGACGTAGTAACCCTTATCGTTCTTGCCGATAACGGAGTCGATGAAGTTCATCTGAGGAGAGCCGATGAAGCCGGCAACGAACATATTGCAGGGCAGGTCATACAGGTGCTGAGGAGTGTCAACCTGCTGAATCAAACCGTCCTTCATAACCACGATGCGATCGCCCATGGTCATAGCCTCGGTCTGGTCGTGGGTAACGTAAATGAAGGTGGTACCCAACTTCTTGTGCAGTTTGGACAGCTCGGTACGCATCTGGGCACGCAGCTTAGCATCCAGGTTGGACAGAGGCTCGTCGAGCAGGAACACCTTGGGCTCACGGACGATAGCACGACCCAAAGCCACACGCTGACGCTGACCACCGGACAAAGCCTTGGGCTTACGATCCAGCAGGTGCTCGATATCCAGAATGCGAGCGGCCTCCTCGACGCGGCGCTTAATCTCGTCCTTAGAGACCTTGCGCAGCTTCAGGCCGAAAGCCATGTTATCAAACACGGTCATATGGGGATACAGAGCGTAGTTCTGGAACACCATGGCGATGTCGCGATCCTTGGGAGCGACGTCGTTGACCAAACGGTCGCCGATGTACAGCTCACCGGAGGAGATCTCCTCCAGACCGGCGACCATACGCAGAGTGGTGGACTTACCGCAACCGGAAGGACCAACCATGATGATAAACTCTTTGTCCTTGATTTCCAGATTGAAATCAGACACGGCAACCACGCCGCCGGGATACTTTTTGTAGATGTGCTTCAAAGAAAGACCTGCCATAACACATAAACCTCCGTTTTCTATACTGTTACCACCCGTAGGTGGGCAAAATCTTACACAGTTAATATATCACTTATTTCCCCGTTTAGCAACTCTCATTTTGCACAAACTTTTGCAGGTGAAACTGGGGACATTTTATACCTCATCGTCGGGTTGCCTAAAAAGGTTAAAAATTTATAGGCAAAATGCTAGGGTGAGCAGTCAACCCCGAACCCTATCTTTTTCTGCGGCGGTCAGCAGGCGGCATTCTCCTTCCGCTAAACTCTCATCCAGAGGCAGATCGCCCATTTTGACTCTTTTGAGCCATTCCACATGGCAACCCACGGCGGCAAACATCCGCTTAATTTGATGATACTTACCCTCGACGAGAATAACCTCCGCCAAGGGCGTGTCGCCCTCCTCTAACAGGCGCACCTGCGCCGGCTTGCACTCCTCGCCGTCCCCCAGCACGATACCCTCGGCAAACCGCTGCGCCGTATCCGGCGGCAGAGGCTTGTCCAATCGGGCGTGATAGGTCTTGGGGATGTGATGGCGAGGGGACAATATGCGATGGGCAAAATCGCCGTCGTCGGTGATGAGCACCATGCCGTGGGTGTCCTTATCCAAGCGACCGGCAGGAAACAAACCCTTGCGCCGTGCGTCCGGCGGCAACAAATCCACCACGGTGGGCGCCTTGGGGTCACGGGAGACGCAGAGAATGCCTGCCGGCTTATTGAGCATCCAGTAGACGTATTCCGCATAGCCGATGGTCTTGCCATCCACCGCCACCGTCTGCTTGTCGGGGTCGATTTTCTGCGCCGCCTGACGGCAGACGGTGCCGTCCACCGTCACACGCCCACAGCGAATAGCCCGACCCGCCTCGCTGCGGGTCAGGTTACTCTGAGAGCACAGAAATTTATCCAATCGTTCCATACACAGTCCTTTTCATCCTCTGCCCTACCCCTCTACGAGATGGGCACCGACGATGTTTCCGTTGTATTCGTAAAGGTTGACCGACTCACCCTCTGCCGTAGCATAGGTAAAGCACTTAATGCGCTTGCCCCGATAGACAGAGGGGATGGTCTCGTCGGCAGGCACCGTTAGCTCACGTACCTGCGTCCATTGTGGTGCTACCTCATAGCCCTGCGCCTGTAAATAGGCCAGCCGCTTGGCGTCGTCGCCACCATCAGACACGGTGGCGGTCGCCCGTCCGTTACACAGCAATATCACCGCCGCCAACAGACCCAGTATCGCACCGCCCACAGCCAAATGGGGTCGGGTGGTTTTCATCGACCATACAAACATCCCTGCATCCCTCCTGTTATTCAACAGAAGATATGCAGGAATGACGTCAACTATGAATCAATCCGCAAAATAGACGCCGTACCACACGAGGAACATATACACGGTCCAAATCTTGCGGCTGTTGTCCTTTTTGCCTGCCTTATGCTCGTCCAACAGAGAGACCAAATAGTCGGTATTGAAGAACTGCTGTGCGGCGGCAGAAAGAAAAGCCTCCTTGACCTTGTTATAGTAGGCGTCCTGCTTGAGCCACACACGAATGGGCACGGGGAAACCCAACTTCGGCTTGCTGGCGGCAGATTCAGGGATATGCCGCTTGGCTGCCTCACGCATGGCGTATTTGGTGGTGCCGCCGCCGATACGGTGCTTGACGGGAATCTTAGAGGCCACCTCAAACACCTTGACGTCCAAGAAGGGCACGCGCAACTCCAAAGAATGCGCCATACTCATACGGTCCGCCTTCAGCAGGATATCGCCCACCATCCAGCGGTTGATGTCCAGATACTGCATACGGGTCACATCGTCCTGTCCCTCGCAACGGGCGTAATACTCCGCCGTATAGTCGGTGGGGTCGGTGGCAGGGATGTCCTTCAGCAGGCGCGCCTTTTCCTTCTTGGAGAACATATTGGCGTTGCCGATGAAACGCTCCTCCAAACTCTTAGAGCCACGGATGAGGAAGGATTTGCCCTTGATATCGGGCAGGATGGACACGCAGGCGGCCACGGCACGGCGCAACCATTTCGGCAGGCGCTGATAGCCGCGCAGCGAATAGGGCTCGTGATAGATACGGTAGCCGCCGAACAGCTCGTCGGCACCCTCGCCCGACAGCACGACCTTGACGTGCTCGGCGGCCAATTTCGACACGAAATACAGCGCCACGCAGGCAGGGTCCGCCAGGGGCTGGTCCAGATAATACTGCACCTTGGGCAGGCTCTCCCAATACTCCTCCTCACCGATGATGTGGGTGTAGTGACGGATACCCACCTCTTTGGCCAATTCGGCAGCGTAGTTGCTCTCATTATAGTGTTGTCCGTTGTCAAAGCCAACGGTAAAGGCCTTCTGACCGCCGAAATAGGAGGCCACAAAGCTGGAATCCACACCGCTGGAGAGGAAGCAGCCCACCTCCACGTCGCTGATACGATGGGCGGCCACGGAATCGGTGAAGGCCTCGTCGATGGCGTCCACCGCCTGCTCGAGCGTCATGGACTCGTCAGGGGCAAAGGCGGGCTCCCAGTAGCGGTGGATGGACACCTCGCCGCCCTTATAAATTAGGTAATGCGCAGGCGCCAAGCAGGAAATGCCCTTGAAGAAAGTTTCGGTGGGCACGGAATACTGGAAAGACAGATATTTGTCCAGTGCGGCGGGATTGAACTCCTTTTTCACGTCGGGGTGACCCAAAATGGACTTAATCTCCGAGCCGAACACCAGACGGCCGTCATCCAGCAATGCATAGTGCATCGGCTTAATGCCGAAGTAGTCGCGGGCAATGAAGAGGGTGCCCTCGGCGGCATTCCAAATCACAAAGGCAAACATACCGCGCAGACGGGGCAACAGGTCGGCGCCCCACTGCTCGTAGCCGTGGATGAGGGTCTCGCCGTCGCCTTCGGTGGCAAAGGTGTGGCCCAACTCGATGAGTTCCTTGCGGAGATCTTGATAATTATAAATCTCGCCGTTGAACATCAGCACGAGGGACTTGTCCTCGTTATAGAGGGGCTGGGGTGCGCCCTCCAAATCGATGATGCTCAGGCGGCGAAAGCCCAAAGCCAGCACATCGTCGGTGAAATAGCCGTCGGAGTCGGGACCCCGATGGGTGATAACCTCGGTCATCTGCTTTAAATATTGGTCACGGTCCACAATCTGACCGGTAAAACCGCAAAATCCGCACATAGTCATTGCTCCTTTGCATAAAAGTGCATTATCTTATGTATTATAACACACTTTTTACCAATGTAAAAGGTTTTTTTAAAGACAATAAAAAACGGCTGACCAAACGGTCAGCCGTTTTTCATTCAGGAATTAGTTTTCGGCGTCCAGCTTGCCGTTCTTAGCACGCATAAAGAACAGGAAGCCAACGATCAGCACCACACCAACCGCCAAGCAGATCCAAGGATTCTGCACAAAGCCGGCCAGCAGGAAGCAGACCATACTGATGGCCGCCACCGTAATAGAATAGGGCAACTGGGTGGCCACGTGGTTGACGTGGACGCAACGAGCGCCGGCGGAGGACATAATGGTGGTGTCGGAGATGGGAGAGCAGTGGTCGCCGCACACAGCGCCGGCCAAGCAAGCAGACATACCGATGATCAGCAGAGGATTGGATACGTCAAACATCTCGGACACGATGGGGATGAGAATGCCGAAGGTGCCCCAGCTGGTGCCGGTAGCGAAAGCCAAGAAGCAAGCTACGACAAAGATGACCGCAGGCAGGAAATTCTGCAGGTTCTGTGCCACCTCACTCTTCATCAGTGCCTCCACGTAGGCAGCGGCACCCAACTGGTCGTTGGAGATATTCTTCAGCGCGGTAGCCATGGTCAGAATAATCATAGCAGGCACCATCGCCACGAAGCCCTGAGGCACGCACTCCATAGCCTCTTTGAAGGTGACCAGCTTGCGGCACAGCATCCAGATGATGACCAAAGCCAGAGCAATCAGACCACCCCAAGGCAGGGCGACGGTAGCGTCGGTGTTACCAAAGGCGCCGATGAGGTTGCCCACGTTATCGGTGCCGCCCCACCAGTCAGCACCCCACATACCGCCCACGAACAGCATACCCACCACGGAGATAGCAATCAGCACGATAACGGGCAGCAACAGGTCGATGACGCGGCCACGAGGGTTCTCTTCCGTCTCCATACCGTCCACGCGCTCGTCGGTGGAGTGAACGTCGCCATTGATAATGGCGTTGCGCTCATGGGCACGCATAGGACCGTAGTCAGCCTTCATCACAATCATAGCCACCACAAAAATGATGGTCAGCAGAGAGTAGAAGTTGTAAGGAATGGCCTTAATGAACAGCTCAAAACCGGACATACCGGTGCCGTCGGCATAAGAGGACACCGCCGCCGCCCAAGAGCTGATGGGAGCGATCATACAGATGGGGGCCGCCGTGGCGTCGATGATATAGGACAGTTTGGCACGGGAAATACGGTGGTTGTCCGCCACAGGGGACATCACAGAGCCCACGGTCAGGCAGTTGAAATAGTCGTCGATAAAGATGAGCACGCCCAGCGCAAAGGTAGCCAACTGAGCACCCACACGGGTTTTGATATGGGTCTTGGCCCAGCGTCCGAAGGCCGCGGCGGCGCCCGCTTTGTTAATCAGCGCCACGATGATACCCAGCACCACCAAGAACAGGAAAATACCGGCGGGGCCGCTGATGGCGGCGATGAAGCCGGTGTCGGTGATGTGGTTGACCGCCGTGGTCACCGAGCCATCACAGGCGAAAATCGCACCCACGGTGATGCCGAGGAACAAGGAGGAATACACCTCTTTGGTAATCAGCGCCAAACCGATGGCGATGATGGGAGGCACCAACGCCCAGAAGGTGCCGTTGACCTCTACACCGGATGCGGTGACGCCGATAGCCAAACCCAACACGGCAACCATCACAACAATGGTAATGATATTCTTAACTTTCACGATTTCACAACCTCTCTAAAATACACTATTCGCTTTAACGCTGTAAAGCAAATGCGTTACGCATATAATGCCATTAGTATCACAGGTTTGTCAAGGGTTTTTCACGAATTTCATAGATTTTTACTATCAAAACAGAGAAAACACCCCTGTCGATTTGCGACAGGGGTGTTTTTGAGTTATCTTAACCGTTCAAAGCGGCGTTGTAGGAAGAAGTCTGAGCCTCACCGTAGATGGTGGTGGGCACGCCGTTGATCTCCAAAACGATATAGGGAGTGGCGGTAACCTCTACATCCAGCTTATCGGCAGGAATGTGGATGACACGCACGGCGAAGGAGGCGGAATCGACCTCCAGATCGCACAGGTACACAGCGGGAATATCCAGAGTGGACACACCGTTGGTGACCACAGCGCCCATGGAGATCAGCTTGTAGCCGTTCACGGTGGCGTTATCATAGATGGCAGTGGTCTTGTCGACCGCCATACCGTCCACGGCCACGTCGAACTTAAAGGCCAAACCGCAGACATCCTCGGAAACAGATTTTCCACCGAAGGCGATGGGAGCCTGAGCCGCCTCACGAATAGCACCGCAAGCGTTACAATCGGCGTCATAGACGGAGTCGTAGGTGTGGTCAACCATAGGCAGTTTGACAGCCATCAGGTTGGTGTTCATGGTATGGGCTTCATCCAGCCAAGCCTGACCGCAGGTCTCGCAGTACCAGTACTCGATGTTACCCAAAGCGGTACAGGTGGCGTCCTTAGCCTCCACGTGAACGATGGTGCCATGAGCCACGTCGCCCTCGGTGACGCCGCAAACCTCGCAATGCTTGGGAGCATAGCAGTCGGCGGCGATCCAGGAGTGACCCAGAGCCGCGTTCAGAACCTCGCCGCAAACGGTGCAGACCTGATCGTTCTCGCAATCGGCCTCAGCGCCGGCGGTGTGACCCAGAGCGGAGGTGTGGTTGCCCACGTAGCTGTCACCGCAAGCGGAGCAGGTGTAGGTGGTGTAGCCGCCGTTGACGCAGTCAGGCTCGGTCACCACGGCGTTGTAGCTGTGGGCGATAACCGGGATGGTCTCGGTGTAGCTGTCACCGCAGGAAGAACAGGTGTAGGTCATCACACCGGTCTCGGTGCAGGTGGGAGCCTTGGTCTGAACTCCCACATACGGATGGTCGCCCACCTCGCGGATCTTGTTACACACGTTGCAACGGTTGTCGCAATCGTTGCTGTACGTATGCGCGCCGGTGGCAGGGATAGCGGTGGTGTAAGAATCACCGCAGACCGAGCAGGTGTGCTTAGCCATGCCGTCGTAACCGCAGTTGGCGGCGGCAACAATGCTCTCCACATACTTGTGGTCAGCAGGGGTACGGGTGGCGCCGCAAACGTTACAATCGGCGTCGCAAGCGTTGTCATACGTATGACCCAGAGCCTCGCCCTCGGTCTCGCCGCAGACAGAGCAGGTCTTGGGAGTGTCGCAGTCAGCGTCAATCCAGGAGTGACCCAGAGCGGCGGTAAAATCGCCCACATAGCTGTCGCCGCAAGCGGAGCAGGTATAGGTGGTGTAGCCGCCGTTGACACAGTCAGGCTCGGTCACCACGGCATTGTAGGTGTGTTCGCCGGTGGGCTCGATAGCCTCGGTGTAGCTGTCGCCGCAACCCCAGTAGCAGGTGTAGGTCTTGACGCCGGGCTCGGTGCAGGTGGGCTGCTTGGTCACCGTGCCCACGTAATAGTGTTCCACGCCGGTACGGGTGAAACCGCACACGTCGCAGGTGGCATCGCAATCGTAGGAATAGGTGTGCTTTGCGTTGATCAGCAGACGCAGATTACCGCAAACGTTACAAGAGGTGTCGCAGGCACCGCTGTACACGTGGGTCACGGTGCGGGTAGTGCCGCAAACGTTGCAGGAGGTATCGCAATCGTTGTCGTATTTGTGAGCGCCGGTGGCGGGGATGGTCTCGGTGTAGCTGTCGCCGCACAGAGAGCAGGTGTAGGTGCGGACACCGGTGACACCACAGGTGGGCTGCTGGGTCACCGCGGCGGTGTAGTTGTGGGTGCACTCCACATCCTCGGTCTTGGTCACCACGATGTCGTCGATGAGGATGGTGCCGGGGTTGGTGGCCTCGGTGGACCATTTCAGAATCATCGCGGTGGCAGAGCCGGAGTTCACCACGTAGGTGCCCTGCTGCCAAGCGCCGGTGTAGTTGTTCATATAGTTCTGACCGCCCTCAGAAGCCAAATTGGCATAACCGGAGGCGTTCATGGTATACAGGTTGAACAGGCCGGTGCCGGGGGTAGCCTTATACCACCAAGTGATGGTGTAGCTGGTGTTGGGCTCCACAGCGAAGGTCTGCTCGGCCGCAGAACCCCACAGACCGGGGTTGGTCAGCTGCAGAGCGTTGTTGCCGCCGTGGGCGTCGTTGACGATGGCGTGCGAGCCGGAGCCGAAGGTCCAATCCTGCTCGCCCACCTCAAAGTCGCCGTTGGAGAGATAGCCGTCAAAGGAGGCGGTGGGCTTTTTGTACATCTTGACGTCGTCCACCGTCCAGGTGTTGCCGGCGGAGGAGCCCATAAAGCCCAGGTAAATGAAGGTATGGGAGCCGGAATTAAACTCCAGCGTGGTCTTGGTCCAGGTGGAGCCACTGCCCAGCAGACCGGTCTGCTTCAGGTTGGCATCGGTGCTGTCTTTAACGATCAGGGTGGTGCCGGTCACGTTCTTGGCCCACACCTCGATGATGTAGTCGGTATTAGGCTCCACGGTGATCTTCTGACGCACCTGAGTATACTGACCGCCGGCGGTGCCCTTCATAGCGAAGGCGCTGTCGCGGCCGGCCACCATCTCCACGGTGTTGTTGTTCCACAGGTTCTCCCAGTTGTTGGAAGAGCCGATCTCGAAGTCGCCGTTGATGATGTAGCCGTCGAAAGAGGGGGTGGTGGGCAGCACCACGCTGGCGTCGCCCTCATACAGATAGATGTTGTCGATGGTGGCGGCGCCGCCCAAATCCACCACGCACAGGCCCAGCTTGTCGTACTTGCCGGTGCTGATGCGGCCGGTGACCGTCTTGGTGCCGGTGGAGGAGAAGGCGGTGGTCACTATCTCATTGGGCAACAGCATGGCGTTGTCCAAAAGGGCCACGCGGCCGTTGCTGGCAGAGGTGACGTTCACAGTATAGGAATAATAGTAATCGGTGCCGGGCTTCACGTCGATCCACTTGGTGTAGCGCACACCGTTGGGGTCGGAGGAAGCGGTATACTTCAGCTTGCCGGAGGCAATGCTCATAAAGCCCTGCTTGTAGCCGGCGCCGGTGTTCCAGTAGGAAGCGTTGTTCACGGCGGGATCGGTGACAGCGTTGGTAGCACCGGAGGCGGGGCTGTACTCGGTAGAGACGATGGCCTTGGAGGACTCACCGTTCTCGTGCTTCATGCCGTTGGCGGTCTCGAACAGCGCCAGACCGTCCACCCAGATCTGGGAGGAATAGCCGTACAGAGCGATGGTAGCGGTGGTCAGATCGCCGGTGTTGAAGGTCACCGAGCGGATGTGCCACTCGTCATCGTAGGCGGTGGGGTACATCTGCTTGGTCTCACGGGAAGCGCGAGGATAGGAGCGGAAATACTCCCAATAGAACATATACTTGCCGGTGTCGGGGTCGATGACGCCGATGGAGGCCTGACCCTTGTTGCTATCCGACAGATACGCACCCTTAATGAAAGAGGAGAAGGTGTACTCGGTGTTGGCTTTCAGGCCAGTGACGGTGAAGGTGTACCAGCCCTCGCTGCTCTGGGCGGAGGTGTCAAAATACAGGCTCTTGCTGCCGTCGGGGGTGGTGGAATCGCTGACCACCTGCGCATACTGCAGGAAGGAGCCGTTGTTCCACTGACCGCCGGTGGACTCGAAAGAGCCGTTCTGAATCAGGTTGACAGCGTCGCTCAAGGGGCGGTTCTTCTCCACACCAAAGGAGGTCAGCTTGGCCTGACTCTCAGTCATGGTGGAGGTGATATAATACTTACCCTTGGTATAGGTGGGGGCAGTATAGGTTTTCTTAAAGGTCTGGTCCGTACCCGCCAGGTCGTTGGGCTCGGAGGTGACGGTGTTACCGTTGTCATCGCTGGCGATGATGCGGTAGCAATAGCCGCTGTCGGGGCGGGTGGTGGTGTCGGTGTAGGTACCGATCAGATAAGTGCTGTTCACGTAAGTGGACTGGGCCACGTTGGTGACCAGATTGTTCCAAGTCACACCGCCGTCATCGGAACGCTGAACGGTGATCTTGGTAGCACGCTTGGAGGGGATGAACAGCACCTTGCCGTCGCCGGCGTTGGCGTACAGCACGGGAGCATCCAAAGTGATGGTCTCGCCGCGGTATTCAGCGCGATATTCATCCATATAATAGTGCAGCAGGGCCACCGTCTTACGGAAGGCGGTGCCGGCGGAAGTGCGCTGCAGGGCGTAGGCGCCGCTGTACTGGCCGGGGGTCCAGCACCACTGGAAACCGCCCTTGTAGCCGTTGGCCATCATCCACTCGCGGAAGGTGATGAGCTTTTCGGCGTAAGCGGTGTCATCGTTGATGCGGGTGCCCACGTTGTACTCGGTCAGGATGGGGTCGGCATCGGTGATGAGGCTCTCCACGCTCTTAAAGGTGTCGCCGTCGGTGTACTGGTTGTGACCCATCAGATCCAGATCGAAATCGCGGTAGATGGTCTTGTTGCCGTTGTTGGAGGCAACAGTGCGGGCCACGTTGGGCAGTTCCTCACGCACCACCTCGTTGATCTGCTGCATAAAGTAGATCATATCGTCCTGGTTGACGCCGTACATCTCGCGACCCTTGGTGTCGAAATGGTCGCCCTTGCCCAGATCGTTGATCTGGTTCTCCGGCTCATCGGCGATGGAGACCAGCGCCACCACGTCGGGGTACTCAGCCAACATCTCGCACAGAGGGCGGACAAAGCGCTCGGCATAGTGATCGGCGACGGTGGGGTTACCCAGCATCTGACAGATCACGTGCCAGCCCTCCATGCCATAATAAGAGGGCATAGAAGAATCGTGGAAATACACGTTCCACATCACGGGCATACCGATCTCGCGGCACATATTCAGCAGGCGGCGGGCGTTGTTGAGGTACTCCTCTTTGATGCCCAGCACGTCACCGTTTTCGTCGAAGATCACACCTTCGCCGAAGATGGAGCCGCCATAGGCCAACACGTTGTAGCCCATAGCCTTTAGGTTGTAGATCTCACGGTAGATCTTATCGGCACCGTAATAATCCAACTCAACCCGATCCCAGTTCTTGGAGGAACTGGAATTGTAGTAATCGGCCATCAGGTCGTTGCCGGTGAGGTTGTGGCCGGTCTCGCCGGCATTAAACCAGGGCATCCAAATGCCGTCGATGAAACCGTCACGCTCGAGAATCTCCTCAATGAGCATCTTCTCGGACGCGTCAGTCCAGGGGAAGTCGCCGCCCATTTCGGCAGAGACGGGGATCGCCGCAACCACAGAGGTGATCACCAGCATCATCGCCGCCAAAAGGGCAATCAGCTTGCGGAATTTCATAAGGGTTACCTCCTAAACATAAAAATGCAGAATAATTATAGCATAAACAGGGGACGACAAGCAACCGACGGAAATGTACAAAAGCGCCCTTGCTTTTTGTGCAATAGACACAAAAGTTTACGGCACCGAAAAAGACGATTGTAACACGCTACCGATTGCAAGCATCCCAGTTTTATGATACAATAGGCGAGACAAAAGAAATATCTTTTGATCCATTCTGACGAAAGGAGTTTTCTGCTATGAAGAAGATCATTTGCAAAGTTGAGTACGATACCGAGAACGCTCAGCTGATCGGTAAGTACACCTGCGGTGAGTTCGGCGACGCTACCGGCTACGAAGAGTGCCTGTACGAGACTGCCGACGGCAAGTTCTTTGTCTACGTCAATGGTGGTGCGGAGTCCATCCACCCCTCCGAGGACATCCAGCGTCTGGCTAAGACCAAGGTTAACGCTTGGAAGGCCGAGCGCGGCATCTAATCCCGATAAAAAGAGCCGACAGCGGTTGCTGTCGGCTCTTTTTTATTTGACATTGTCGCTATGCCTCTTGACAGGGTGCCGTGACGCGCCTGCGGTGACCCTGCGCGCCGCCGACGGACGCGGCATACAACGGGTGCACTATCCATTGAATTTGCCGTAAACATAAAGATCGGAGCAAATGCATTTAACGGTGCAGCTATAGCGGAGATCAATCTGGAGAAGGCAACCGATGGCATAGGAGAGAGGGCATTTTATTGCGCATCGCTTCCGGATCATATCAGGATCACATCCAGTGTGGGTAAGAGGGCGTTTTTCGGAGCATTTGATTTTAAAGAAGCGCATATTGTG
>JAZPZT010000099.1:0-2636 GCA_045544815.1 Acutalibacteraceae bacterium
CGTCAATGACCTCCTGTGCAAAACGGATACCCTCCACAAAGCTATCCTTTAAGCTAATGAGCGAAGCGAGCAACTCGGTCGAGTTCACCCTGCCGCCGGTCATTGCATCAAAATGATCGTCGCGCTTAACGTGCTGTTCGATCAGTTCATCGGCATTGTTGATAATGCCGGTGGTGCAGATGGCGAACGTGCCAAGTTTGGAACGGATGAGGAGCGGCTGGGGATCGCTGTCGCTGATACAGCCGATCGCCGAGGTACCGTTCATTTCTTCCAATACATGCTCGAACTTTGTGCGAAACGGTGAGTTCTCGATATTGTGAATTTGCCGTTGTAAGCCGATCTCGGCATCGTATGCCGCAAGACCTGCTCGGCGTGTACCCAAGTGCGAATGATAATCCACACCGAAAAACACGTCCAACAGACACTCTTTGGTTGAGGTGATTCCGAAAAATCCTCCCATGACGTCCTCCTTATAAAGCCCAAATACGCCCTTTAAGGCGTATTTGGTGGTTCGTATTGATTAGGCAAAAAACAGTTTGGACAAGGTCATGGGATCGATATACTTGCCATCCTTATACACACGCATGTTACCGGAAGCAATCTCGTCGATGAGCATCACTTTACCATCGGCATCGTAACCGAATTCAAATTTGATGTCATAAAGCACAAGGCCCTTTTCTTTCAGGTCGTCAGCAACGATCTGCGTGATCTTCTGGGTCATCAATTTCATATCATCGTACTGCTCGGCAGTCATTACACCGAGATCGACAAGGCCGTCTTTGGTGACCAGCGGATCACCTTTCTCGTCGTTTTTAAATGTCATTTCCACATAGGCGGGCAGATCGGCGCCCTCCTCGATATAATCACTGTAACGGCGATAGAAACTACCGACAGCCTTGTGACGGCAGATAACCTCAAGACCTTTGCCGAACACCTTGGCAGGCAGGACTTCCATGGTGGTGTCCTCCAAAGAGGCATCAACATAATGCGTCTTAATACCGGCAGCATTGACTTTCTCAAAGAAATAGATCGACATGCGCAGGTTGACGTCACCCACACCGTCGATGGTTAAGCCCACAGCGTTCTCGCCGGGATCGAAAACACCGTCTTTACCGGTGCAATCATCTTTGAATTTCAGCAAATAATTGCCATTGTCCAAAGCATAAACATCTTTCGTTTTTCCTACATAGACCTTTTTCATTACGATTGACCCCTTTATCATAAAATTTTCTACTATTTTACAAAGATGCCGCAATCGAGGCATCTTTATCCAATACCTTGGCCGCATCACTTTGGCGTTTGGCATCCAGTTTAGCGGCAAGAACTTGATCTTCCACCGCCAAAATCTGCGCCGCCAGCAACGCGGCATTGGCACCGCCGCCGATAGCGACCGTTGCCACCGGAATGCCGGTTGGCATTTGAACGGTTGATAATAACGCATCCACGCCGTCTAAAACGGATGATTTGCACGGTACACCGATCACAGGCAACGTGGTGTTCGCCGCAACAGCGCCCGCCAAATGCGCTGCCATACCTGCAAAGCAGATGATGGCACCAAATCCATTTTCACGAGCAGCAACCGTAAAGTCACGTGCCTGTACAGGCGTGCGGTGTGCGGAATAAATATGTGCTTCGTACGGAATAGCCAATTCCTTGAGCACTGCTACCGCTTTTTCAACGATCGGCAGATCGCTGTCACTGCCCATGATAAGACCGATTTTTTTCATCATTTACACCCCTTAAAAACAAAAAAGGGCACACCAAGCTTACCTTTAAAAATAAGCTTGTGTGCCCAGACGGTCGGCAAACAGAAAAAGCCGCTGCATCCTTTGTTCCTCTGTGGTTATCCACCTATTCCGTCAGTAGCAAAGAATGCTTATTTTTACCTGCTGATTATACCATATGTGCCCTTTGTCTGTCAAGGCAGGAACGGCATTTTTCGGCAGATTTTTATCTCTTAATTTGTGCTTCGCAGTATACACAACGATAAATCTGTTTTTCGTTGTTCACACAACGGAATAACTGCCTCACTTCTTGCTCGGTTGCCGTGATACAGCGCGGGTTTTGGCAAACAGCGCCTTCCATTTCATTCACGATCAACTCTTTTTTGCCATCCGCTTCCGATAACAATTTCAAGATAAGTGCCATACGCATATATTTGCCGTTGAGCACTTGCTTGAAATAGCAGGCGCGGGGATCGTCATCCACCGCCACACTGATCTCGTTCACGCGCGGAAGCGGATGCAGAACGCACATGTGTGCCGGTGCTTTTGCCATCTTATCTACCGTGAGAATATAGCTATCTTTCAAGCGCTCATATTCTTCAATATCGTCGAATCGTTCGCGTTGAATACGCGTCATATACAAAATGTCCAGCTTACCGATCGCATCGTCCAGTGAGGAGGTCTCCTCACACGACATATTGCTCATGTATTCGTGCTTAACATAGCCGGGAAGACGCAATTCTTCAGGCGAGATCAGTACCACACGGATATCGTGGTAGCGGGACAGAGCAGCAATCAAAGAATGAACGGTTCTGCCGTATTTTAGATCGCCGCAAAAACCAATCGTGATACCGTCAAGCGATCCTCTTTCCCGATAGATCGTAAGCAGGTCGGCAAGTGTCTGCGTGGGGT
>JAZPZT010000100.1:0-2216 GCA_045544815.1 Acutalibacteraceae bacterium
CTCCCCCCTACTCTCGTCTGAGCGAAGCCAAGCAAACCGCCGACGACGGCGCACGCTACATCGGCCCCTACATGAGCAGCTACGCCATCAAGCAGGCGGTGGACGAGGCCAACAAGATTTACTGCCTATCCACCTGTTCCCGCCCTCTTGCCTACGGCAAAAAGGGCGGCGAGCGCCCTTGCCTCAACCACCACATCGGTCAATGCTGTGCCCCGTGTACGGGCAAGGTCGATCCCGTCGCCTACCAGGAACGTGTGGATGAGGCGGTGGAGTTTCTCACCAAGGGTAGCGCCAAAACCTTGGCCACTCTGCAACAGCGGATGGAAGAAGCCGCAGAGCGTCTGGATTTCGAGCAGGCGGCACGCCTGCGTGACCGCATCGCCGCCATTAAGCGGCTGAGCGAAAAACAAAAGGTGGTGCTCTCTCGCATTGAGGAGCAGGACGTCATCGCCTTAGCGCAAGGGTCGGGGCTCGCCTGCTTTCAGGTGTTCCGCTTTACGGGTGGACAGCTCACCGATCAAGAGCAGTTTACCATGGAGGAGCAGGAGGATGCCCCTGCCGCCAGAGCTGCATTTATCCAGCAATACTATACCCTGCGCCAGCGTATTCCGCCGCAGGTGACGATGGACGGCGAGGTGGAGGACGGCGACCTACTGGAGCAGTGGCTCACCGAAAAAGCAGGGCGGCGTGTGCACATCGTCCTACCCCAAATCGGAGAGCAGGCAAAGCTCACGGAGATGTGCCGCAACAACGCCGCCGAGCGGATCGCACAGCAGGTGGGTATGACGGGGCAATCCGCCACGGCGCTGGAGGAAATCCGTCAACTGCTGAGCCTACCCAACACGCCTGCCTATATCGAATGCTACGACATTTCCCATACCGCAGGCAGCGAGCCTGTGGCCGCTATGGTGGTATTTGAAAACGGCCAACCTCTACGCTCTGCCTATCGCAAATTCCGTGTCAAATCTGCTATTGGCGGCGACGACTACGGCGCTATGGCGGAGGTGCTGACACGCCGCTTGGAGGAATACCTCGCCAATCAAGACAGCGGCGTCGGTTTCGGTCGCAAGCCCGATCTGATTCTGCTGGACGGCGGCAGCGGTCAAGTGGCCGCCGTAGCGCCCGTATTACAGCGACTGGGTTTGGATATTCCCCTCTATGGCCTCGTTAAGGATGACCGCCACCGTACCCGTGCCATAGCGCTGTCGGGTGGTGAAATCGCCATCCATCGCAAGCGGGCTGCTTTCACCCTGCTGGCAAACATTCAGGAAGAGGTGCACCGCAGCGCCATTCGCTATCATCGGCAGCGGCGCAAGGGTGCTTCTATCTCCACCACCCTCACCGAGATTGAGGGTATCGGCCCGACACGAGCCAAGGCGCTGCTCAGGCAATTCGGCTCCATCAAGGCCGTGCAAAACGCCACTATGGAGGAACTGCTGTTGGTCAAGGGAATGACGCGACCTGCGGCAGAGGCAATTCAGCGATATTTTCAAAGCAAAGGATGATTCACCATGAACAACATTATTCTCACCGGTATGCCCTCCTGCGGCAAATCCACCCTCGGCCGTATGCTGGCCAAGGAGCTGGGCTATGCCTTTATTGACACCGACAACGTCATCATCGAGCAGAACGGCTGTCCTCTGAAAGAGATTCTGGACAAGGAAGGGTTGGAGGGCTTTATCCGCCGCGAGGAAGAAGCGGTGTGCAGTGTCACCGCTGAGCGCACCGTCATCGCCACCGGCGGTAGCGTGGTGTATTCGCCCAAGGCGATGGCTCATCTGAAATCCTTGGGCCGTGTGGTGTATCTTTGCTTGGAATACAAAGAGGTGGAGCGCCGTCTGGGCGACCTCCACGAGCGTGGCGTAGCCATCGCACCCGGTAAGACGTTGCGCGACCTTTTCGACGAGCGCACGCCGCTGTATGAAAAATACGCCGACCTGGCCATCCTCATCAACAGCCGCAACAGCATCCGTCAATCGGTAAACGATATTAAGCGCCATCTGTAATACAGCAGCCCCTTTCCTGCATATTGTAGCAGGAAAGGGGCTGTTTTTATGGCAATCAAAATTTTCATCGACCAAGGGCATAACCCCGAAGGGGTCAACGCAGGCGCAGAGGGCTTCGGCTATCGGGAGCAGGACATCAACTATGCCGTGGGCACACGGTTGGCGGAATTGCTGGAGCAGGACGACCGCTTTGAGGTGAAGGTGTCCCGT
>JAZPZT010000101.1:0-40160 GCA_045544815.1 Acutalibacteraceae bacterium
GGTAGACGTTTCTTGTCAAGACGAGGAAGGGTGCTTCCCGCCCCTTTTCCTACTATATAATGCGCACAAACGCAAAAAATCGCACCGCAATTTTCAAATTGCGGTGCGATTTACGCTTTTTTTATTCCTCGTCCCAAGCGAAAGAGCCGGAGAGGAGGGTCACCTGCTTATCCGAAACGGTCAAGAGACCGCCGTCCAGGGTAGCCGAGCGCTCCTCGTCGTCGGGCAGATGAATGCGGCAGACGCCTGCCTGCACCGAGGTGATGAAGGGTATATGCCCGGCGAATACCGCCAAATCGCCCTCTGCACCGCGGAGGAAGAGGCCGATGATCTCACCTTCGAACCGATTACCGTCGGGCGTAGCCACCGTCAACTGGAATGTGTTCATCCGTTCACCTTCTTCGCCTTCTCCACCGCCTCGTCGATGGTGCCCACAAACAGGAATGCGGACTCAGGCAGGTCGTCGTGCTTGCCCTCGATGATTTCCTTAAAGCCACGGATGGTCTCGCTCAGCGGCACGTAAGTGCCTTCGATACCCGTAAACTTCTCGGACACGAAGAAGGGCTGAGACAGGAAGCGCTGTATCTTACGGGCACGCTGCACCAGCAGCTTGTCGTCGTCGGACAGTTCGTCCATACCCATGATGGCGATGATGTCCATCAGCTCGTTGTAGCGCTGCAGAATGCGCTGTACCTCACGGGCCACGGAGTAGTGCTCCTCGCCCAGCACGTCGGGAGAGAGAATACGGCTGGTGGACTCCAGCGGGTCAACGGCGGGATAAATGCCCTGCGAGGCAATGCTACGGGACAGCACGGTGGTGGCGTCCAGGTGAGCAAAGGTGGTGGCAGGGGCAGGGTCGGTCAGGTCGTCCGCGGGAACGTAGACCGCCTGCACGGAGGTGATAGAGCCCTTCTTGGTGGAGGTGATACGCTCCTGCAGAGCGCCCATCTCGTTGGCCAGGGTGGGTTGATAACCCACGGCGGAGGGCATACGACCCAGCAGCGCCGAAACCTCAGAGCCTGCCTGGGTGAAACGGAAAATGTTGTCGATGAACAGCAGCACGTCCTGACCCTCGTTGTCACGGAAATACTCCGCCATGGTCAGGCCGGACAGACCCACACGCATACGGGCTCCGGGCGGCTCGTTCATCTGGCCGTAGACCAGCGCGGTTTTCTCCAACACGCCGGACTCCTTCATCTCGTTATACAGGTCGTTACCCTCACGGGTACGCTCGCCCACGCCGGTAAAGACGGACAGACCGCCGTGCTGTTTGGCAATGTTGTTAATCAGCTCCATAATCAGCACCGTCTTACCCACGCCGGCGCCGCCGAACAGACCGATTTTACCACCCTTGGAATAGGGGCAGATCAGGTCCACCACCTTGATACCCGTTTCCAGAATCTCGGTGGAGGTGGACAGTTCATCATAGGCAGGGGCTGGGCGATGGATGTCCCAACGCTCCTCGGTCTCGGGGTCGGGCAGGTTATCCACCGGCTCGCCCAAGACGTTAAAGATACGGCCCAAAGTGCCGCGACCCACGGGCACGCTGATGGCGGCACCCGTATCGGTGACGGCGGTGCCGCGCTGCAGACCGTCGGTGGAGGCCATAGCCACGCAACGCACGGTGTTGTCACCGATGTGCTGCGCCACCTCAACGGTGAGGGTGCGCTCGCCCACGGGCATGGTCAGGGCGTTATAGATGGCAGGCAGTTGGCCGTCCTCAAAGCGGACGTCCACCACAGGGCCCATAACTTGGGACACGCTGCCGATGTGTTTTTCGTTCATTGGTGTTCCTCCTTTTAGATAGGAAGTAAATTACGCGTTCGCTCCCGCCACGATCTCGGTGATCTCCTGGGTGATACTGCTCTGGCGGGCACGGTTATACTGCAGTTGCAGGTCGGCCAGCATTTCGTTGGCGTTTTTGCCTGCCGAATCCATGGCCATACGCCGTGCTACCACCTCGCTGGCATAGCTCTCACGCACCGCCGCCACAATGCGCCCCGTCACGTACTCGGGTACGGCGGTGCGCAGGATGGTGGCCTCGTCCGGCTCAAACAGGGCGGTGGCGCTTTTGGCGTTTTCGTCCCGTGTGAGGGGTAGAATCCACGCGATTTCGGGCTGCTGACTCATCATGGATACGTAGCGGGTGTAGAGAATACCCAAGCGGTCGTATTCCCCTGCGGCGAAATCCTCGCACAGGGACACCGCCAAGTCGTAAGCCTGACGGCTGTCGAATTTTTCGCTCAATCGCACCTCGCCGCCGAAGCGGTCGCAGGCGCGCTTGCCGATGGGGATGATGTCCGCATCGGGATATTCCCTGACGGTGCGGAAGATATTGGCGTTGTAGCCGCCGGCCAGACCACGGTCGCCGGCGATGACGATGAGACGGGTCTTGCCGCCGTCGCGCACCTGCATATAGGGGCTGCGGGCGCATTCGGGGCTGGCGGTGAGGGCGGACAGCACCTGCCGGAGGGCAGAGGCGTAATCCCGACCGCACAGCATACGCTCGGTGGCCTTACGAATCTTAGAGGAGGCCACCAGACCCATGGCACGGGTCAACTGCTGGGTGGAGGTGACGCTTTTGATACGGGTGCGCAGAGATTTGATATCGGCTCCCACAGCGCTCACCTCGCCATCTCACGCAGAGCGTTCTCCATTTGGGCGACGTCCTCGTCCTCATAATAACCGCTCTCAAAGCGAGTGAGCAGGTCGGTGTATTTCTGCTCCAGTAATTCGTACAGGCGCTGCTCATAGGCGCTCACCTCGGCCACGGGGACGGCGTCCAGCCAGCCGTGGGTGACGGCGTAGATGATGACCACCTGACAGCCCACACGGACGGGGCTGTTGCGGTGCTGGCCGAGGACGGCCACGATACGCTCGCCCAGTGCCAAACGGGCTTTGGTGTCGGCGTCCAGGTCGCTGCCGAACTGGGCAAAGGCCTGCAATTCACGATACTGGGCGTACAGCAGTTTCAGTTCGCCCGACACCTTCTTCATCGCCTTCAGCTGGGCGCTACCGCCCACACGGGACACCGAGATACCGGGGTTGATAGCGGGCATAATGCCGCTGTGGAACAACTCGGTCTCCAAGAAAATCTGGCCGTCGGTGATGGAGATGACGTTGGTGGGGATATAGGCGGACACGTCGCCTGCTTGGGTCTCGATCAGGGGCAGGGCGGTGATAGAGCCGCCGCCGTAGGCAGGGTCGATACACACCGCGCGCTCCAGCAGACGGGAGTGCAGGTAGAACACGTCGCCGGGATAGGCCTCACGTCCGGGAGGACGGCGAATCAGCAGGGAGAGGGCACGATAGGCCACGGCGTGCTTGGACAGGTCGTCGTAGACGATGAGCACGTCTTTGCCCTGCTCACGGAAATACTCTGCCATAGCGCAGCCGGCATAGGGTGCGATATACTGCAGAGGGGCGCTCTCACTGGCGGAGGCGGACACGATGATGGTGTATTCCATCGCACCGGCCTGTTGTAGCTCGTTGGCTAACTGTACCACGGTGGAGTTCTTCTGACCGATGGCCACGTAGATACACAGCACGTCGGTATTCTTCTGATTGATGATGGTGTCCACGACGATGACCGATTTACCCGTCTGGCGGTCGCCGATAATCAGCTCACGCTGACCGCGACCGATGGGAATCATACTGTCGATGGCCTTGATACCCGTCTGCAGGGGCACGGAAACGCTCTTGCGCTCGATGATGCCGGGTGCAGGGGATTCAATGGGACGGGTCGCCACGGTGGCGATGGGGCCCTTACCGTCGATGGGCTCGCCCAAAGCGTTGACCACGCGGCCCAGCATAGCCTCGCCCACCGGCACGTTCAGCACGCGGCCGGTGCGCTTGACGGTGGTACCCTCGTGGATGTCGTTTTGGTCGGAGAGGACGGCGACGGACACCGTCTCCTCCTCGAGGTTTTGGGCCAGACCCACGCTGCCGTCCTCAAACTCCAGCAGCTCGCCGGCCATACAACCACGCAGACCGTACACACGGGCGATACCGTCACCCACGAGGATAACGGAGCCGGTCTCGGTCATTTCGATGCGGTTGTGATACTGGCGGATCTGTTCCTTGATAATCTGACTGATCTCAGCGGGTTTATTGCTCACTGCTTCATCACATCCTTCACAGCGTGCAGGCGGTGGCGCAGACTGCCGTCCAACACCTTGCCGTCCACACAGACGGTCAGGCCGCCCAGCAAGCTCTCATCCACCGTACACGTGAGGGTGACGGTGCGCCCCATACGGGCACAGAGGGCTGCGGCGAGCCGATCTTTCTCTTCTTCGGTCAGGGGTACGGCGCTGGTCACCACGGCGGTGGACATAGACACAGCCGTCTGGTAAATTTGGCGGTACTCCGTAATGCAGTCGGTGAGACTGCGGATGCCCCCGTGGGCGCACAAAAGCTGGATAAAGGCCAGCACCTGCTCGGGGAGTAGGGCACCCAGTGCCTGTTCCAACAAGCTGTCCCGCTCGTCGCGAGGGATGGCGGGGCAGGCCAACAATTCCATGTAGGCGGGATGGTCGGCCAGCAGGGCGGCGGTGGTGTCCAGCGCCTCTAAATACTCTTTTTCTCGGTCCTGTTCGGCGGCCAAGGCGTACAGCGCCTCGGCGTACTCACGGCTCAGCTCTGTCGTCATTCGGCATCACCCACCTCGTCCAGGAAGGACGCAATCATAGCGCGGTGGTCGTCGGCGTTAATCTCACGCTCCAGCATTTTTTCTGCCAAAACGGTGGACAGGTCGGCGATTTCCTCGCGCATAGAGGCGGTAGCCTTTTGACGTTCCAACTCAGCCTCGGCCTCGGCCTGACGGATGATACCCTCTGCCTTTTCCTTGGCTTCGGTGATGACGCGGTCGCCGTGACGGCGGGCGGTCTCGTCCGCCTCGGCGATACGGGCGGCGGCCTCTTGGTCGGCGGTGGCCAGCTTTTCGGCCCACTGTGCCTTGTCGGCCTCGGCCTCAGCCTGCGCGTCGGCGGCCTCGGCGAACTGCTTGTCCACCATGGCCTTGCGCTCCTCCATCACCTTCTGCACCGGCTTCCACAACAGCTTTTTGAGGATGAGGAAGATGAGCAGCAGGTTAGCCAGAGAAATCAATATCTGCCAAATGTTGACCGAAATGACTTCTAACGTCTGAATCATAACGAAAACCTCTGTATCAATTACTTAATGTTGTTCAGCAGGATATTCACAAACTGATTGGGAGCCACGAAAATCAGCAGGATGGCAATAACCAGGCCGTACAGACCGGTGGTCTCCGCGATAACGCAACCCGTAATCATGGTAGAGGTGACGTCGCCCTTACACTCGGGCTGACGACCGATGGCCTCGCAAGCCTTAGCCACGGCGTTACCTTCGCCGATACCGGGGCCGATACCGGCAATCATAGCCAAACCGGCGCCGATGGCGCAACCGCCCAAAATGATACCAATAGCCAATTCTAACATAATAAAACCTCCGTTTTTTATAACCGATTTCACAGCGGTTATTTTTTATTAATTAATTGATATGCGAACAGCGTTACGCTGCTTTTGCCTTCTTTTCGAGTCTTGCCTTTTTCTTGGCCTCTCGCTTTGCTTTGCGTTCCTCAAACTCGCTCTGGGGGAAGCCGCCGGATACGTACATCATCGTCAAGGTGGCGAAGATGAAGGCCTGCAGGCCGCCGCTGAAGATGTCGAAGTAGAGGCTCAGCACCGCAGGGATACCGATACGCAACCAGGGAATCTCGCCCACGTAGGGAATCCATCCCAGAATCAGGTTGCTCAGGCCGGCAAAGGCCGCCGCCAACAGAGTGGAGATGATGCTACCCGACAGGATGTTGCCGTAGTGACGAAAACTCATAGACACCGGTGTGGCCGCCTCGCTGATGATGTTCATCGGCAGCAGGAAGGGCACCGGCTCGGCAAAGCCTTTGATGTAGAACCACAGACCTGCCTTGAGTTTGTAGTAGGTGATGAGACCGAACACCAGAATGGCCCAGCCGGCCACGATGTTGATGTCCGAGGTGGGAGGGAAGAGCCCCAGCAGAGAGGAAAGACTGGAGAGGGCGGACAGCGCCATAATGGCGGCCACAAAGGGGCCGAAGGCCTTGAAATAGGGGCCCATATTGGTGTCGACCATACCCTGGCATTTCTCCACGATCCATTCCGCCACCAGCTGTCGCTTGCTGTTCGGCACCACGGTGATACCGTGGGTCAGATACAGGCAGAGAAACAGGATGGTGAGCACCACCGCCGCCGAAACCACCTGCGCCTCGGTGATGAGAAGGGGTTGCAACGGCATGGGAATGGTGAAATAGATTTGTGCGCCCGTGATGTTGATGCCCTCGGACGCTGGCGTGGTCAAAATCTTGAGCACGATAGCGGCTGTCAGCGGCAATATGGCGCCCAGAAGCAGCAGGATGTCCACCGCCTTAAAGCGGCGGCTGTTTGTGTTCATAGAATCACCTCTGGATTAATGAGTAATGAGTAATGAGTAATGAGTAATGAGTAATGAGTAATGAACGAAGTTGTGACGAAATTTTAAGTGGTAGCGCTGATTTTAATCGTCATCATCCTCATCGTTGTCCCAGCCGATGGCAGGACGGTCGGGGGAAGGATTCTTTTTTGCGTTGCGCAGTTCGCGCACGCTGATGGCAATGCGGGGAATCAGCAAGGGGATGGCCGCCGTCCAGATATTAAAAACGGGGATGACCGCCGCCAGCACCAACACCAGGCCCTGCATCATCAGACGCAGGCTCTGGCTGAGTTTGACGGTGTTTTTCGCCTGCTTTTCGTCTTGGGTGACCGCTTTTTGTACCATCAGGCACATCAGCAGAAAATTGCCCACGGCGGTGACGCTGCCCAAAAGACTGCCCAGCAGGACGGAGAGACTCCACCAGCCCAGCAACAGACAGACGCCCTGCACCAGCAGGCAGGTTGCCAGCACCCACAGGCCGACGTAGGTCGTTTCCTTTTTGATAACGGGATCCATTTTTGCCATAATCCACCTCGTTAGTATGCGCTATGGAACACTATATAGTACACGCGTGCGCATATTCTCCCAATTGTAATAAAGCCTATCACAATTTTTCGCAAAGGTCAAGGAAAAATATACCATAGCGTTATGAAGTTTGTGCAACCGAATTGTGAACTTTCTTTGACACCGCACGTGCCTTGTGGTATACTGGATAGGAAAGGAGGGGAGAGTCGTGACCGTTTCCCATTTGCAGGCGTATTTGCAGGCCTGCGCCCACTATGAAAATCCGTTGCTGGTGGCAGGACATCCTGCCCCCGACACCGACGCGGCAGTCTCTGCTCTCTTTGAGGCGTGGCGGCTGACTCTGTCGGGCACGCCTGCGGTGCCGCTGTTGCAGGGCACGCTCTCCCGTGAAACGGCGTGGTTACTGCGGGGTGTTTCCTTCCCCGACCGTCCTGCCCATAGTGCAGGATGGGTGCTCACCGACCACCACGACGTAGCCGCCTATGCGGAGAAAGTGGTGGCGATTGTAGACCATCACCCCGTTGCACAGGGCGAGAATCTGACGGGAATCGACGCCTGTATTCGCCCTGTGGGCGCCGCCACCACCTTGGTGGCACAGCGCATTCGCGAGGACGGCATCGTTTTGGACGCCGCCTGCGCCCGTATGCTCCTCGGCGCCGTGCTGCTGGACACCGAGGGTCTCTCGCCGTATAAGGCGAAGACGGAGGACGTGGCGGTGGCGACGTGGTTGTCCACCCTCTGCGGCGAGGATACCGCCACCTTTTATGATGAGCTGAAAAACCAACTATTATCCGAAGATAACGTGGCGGTTTTATATGACCGTGATTTTCGCGCCTATTCTGCCCCCGACGGAACACCTTTGATGGGCTTTGCCATCCTCAAGGTGCGGCAGGGTCGCCTTCCCGACCTTGCCGCCGTTCGCCGCCGTCTGGCGCAGGACGGCGCCACCTATTCCGTGGCGGTGGCCAAGATTGCGCTGTACGCCCCCGACGACAGCCGAGAGGAAATCTACTTGGCGGCGGGCACCGCCGCCGGCGTGGTGCTGGATTTGGTGCTCACCCACAGCGGCCCCGGGGCACGGCGCACTGCCCCCGACGAGGTGTACCTCCCTGCGGAATGCAACCACTGGGGACGCAAGCGCTATGCGGTGAAGCTGATGGAAATTTTGCATAAAAAAGCTTAAAAACCACTATCTTTTTATATTTTTGTGTGCTACAATGGGGTATCTTTATATTGCAAGGGCATTTTCTCCTGCGGAAAGGGTGTTTTCTATGGATGCTATGACCAAAAAGGAACTGCAGATTATCGCCACCAAGATTCGTATGGCGATTGTCGAGGGCACGTTTCACGCCAAAAGCGGCCACCCCGGCGGCTCCTTGTCGATTGCAGACCTGCTGGCGTATTTGTATTGGAAAGAAATGCGTATCGACCCTGCCAACCCCGATTGGGCGGGTCGCGACCGCTTTGTGCTGTCTAAGGGACACGCCGCCCCTGCGCTGTACGGCGCACTGGCTCACCGCGGCTATTTCCCCGTTGAGCGGATTGCCACGCTGCGTAAGTGTGACTCCATTCTGCAGGGTCACCCCGATATGAAGAAGATTCCCGGCGTGGATATGTCCTCCGGCTCGTTGGGTCAGGGCGTTTCTTGCGCCGTGGGTATGGCTCTGGCCGCTAAATTGGATAAGGCGGACTATCGCGTCTACACCGTCCTCGGCGACGGCGAGATCGGCGAGGGTCAGGTGTGGGAGGCCGCTATGTTCGCCTCGGCTAAGGGGCTGGACAATTTGGTGGTCATCGGGGACAACAACAATCTGCAGATTGACGGCACCATCGAGGAGGTCAACTCCTCCTATCCCATCCCCGAAAAGTTTGCCGCCTTCGGTTTCCACGTCATCGAGATTGACGCCCACGACTTGGATCAAATCGAGGCCGCTTTGACCGAGGCCAAGACGATGGTGGGCAAACCCACCTGCATCGTGATGAAGTCGGTGAAGGGCAAGGGCGTTTCCTTTATGGAAAACCAGTGCAAGTGGCACGGCTCTGCGCCCAACAAAGAGCAGTACGATATCGCTATGGCGGAGCTTGCCGCCCGATTGCAGGAATGGGAGGGTTAAGAGATGGCAGACGTAATCAGAATCGCCACCCGTGACGCCTACGGTCAGGCTCTCGTGGAGTTGGGCGACGCGCGTGAGGATATCATCGTGATGGACGCCGATTTGGCCGCCGCCACCAAGACGGGTATGTTCAAGAAGGCCCATCCCGACCGCTTTTTCAATACCGGTATTGCCGAGGGCAATATGATGAGTGTTGCCGCCGGTTTGGCCGCTTGCGGCAAGACGGTGTTCGCCTCCTCTTTTGCGATGTTTGCCGCAGGCCGTGCCTTCGAGCAGATTCGCAATTCCATCGCCTATCCCCATCTCAACGTGAAAATCGCCGCCTCCCACGCCGGTGTATCCGTGGGCGAGGACGGCGCCACCCACCAGTGTTGCGAGGATATCGGTATTATGCGCACCATCCCCGGCATGGTGATTATCAACCCTGCCGACGCCCCCGAGGCTAAGGCTGCCGTCCGTGCCGCCGCCGATTACAACGGCCCGGTGTATCTGCGCCTCGGTCGCTTGGCCGTCCCCGTTTTCAACGACGAGGACGTGGATTTCACCATCGGTAAGGGTAAGGTGCTGCGCGAGGGCACCGACGCCACCATTATTGCCACGGGTTTAGAGGTGAATGAGGCGATGATCGCCGCCGACACCTTGCAGGCGGAGGGTATCTCCGTCCGCGTGGTGAATATGGCCACCATTAAGCCCATTGATAAGGATTTGATTTTGGCTTGTGCCGCCGAGACCGGCGCCATCGTCACCGCCGAGGAGCACAACGTCATCGGCGGCTTGGGCAGTGCCGTTGCCGAGGTGCTGGTGGAGAGCGGCAAGCCCGTTCCCATGCTCCGCGTGGGTGTGGAGGACACCTTCGGTCGCTCCGGCCCTGCCTTGGAGTTGCTGGAACTGTACGGTCTCACCGCCTCTCATATCGTGGAGAAGGTCAAGGCTGTTCTGGCGTTGAAATAACGCACACACGTCTTGTAAGACAAGGAAAAGGCCGACGGTTTCCGTCGGCTTTTTGTGTCACTCTTTTGAAAGGAGGGCTTCCCCATGGCTACATACGAATATATCGTGCCGCCGGAATACGACGGCGAAATGCTGCAAACCTTTCTGCGCCGTGGGTGCGGCCTTTCCTACCGTATGGTGGTCAAACTCAAGCGAGTGGAAAACGGTATGACGCTGGACGGCAAGCAGTGGCGCTCCATCGACCGTGTCAATGCCGGTCAGGTGGTGCGGCTGACCATGCCCGACGACCACGTGCGCATTGAGGGGGTGGATATGCCCCTTGCCGTTGTGTTTGAGGACGAAGATATCCTCGTCCTCGACAAGCCGCCCTATCTGGCGGTGCACCCCTCCGCAGGCAAGCCTGAGCCCACCCTTGCCAACGGCGTGGTGGCCTATTTCGAGCAAAAGGGCACGCCCCTCTCGTTCCGCCCTGTCAATCGCTTGGACCGCAACACCAGCGGCCTCTTGATGGCGGCGAAAACGCCCCACGCCGCCTACGCCATGGCGCAGGTGCCCCGAAAGGTGTATTTCGCCATCTTGCTGGGCAAATTAGAGGGCGAGGGCACGATAAACCAACCCATCCGTGTGAAAGAGGGTTGCACCATCACCCGTGAGGTGGGTCAGGGCGGCAAAGACAGCCTCACCCACTGGCAGGCTCTCGCCACCGACGGCGAGATCACCTTTGCCCGTGTGGTCATCGAGACGGGCCGCACCCATCAGATTCGGGTACATATGAGCTGGCTGGGATTTCCATTGGCAGGGGATACCATGTACGGCACGGATGAGACCGTGATGACCCGTCACGCCCTCCATTGTGGGCGAATGGTGTTTCCTCACCCTCGTACGGGTGAGACGGTGTCCCTCACCGCGCCCATCCCTGCGGATATGCGGCAGGTGCTCACCTCCCGCGGTCTGTGGCGGGACGAGTGGGACACGATGGAATAAACGAAAAAGCCGGGGTTTGCAACGCAAACCACGGCTTTCTTTATCTCTTATTTCTCGCCCTCAACAACGATTTCACCCGTCACCTGATGCACCAGCACCACGTCCAACTGGGAGGGGTGGTCGGGCTCGCCGTTTAGTTCCACCATCCAGCGCAGAGCGGCACGGTAGTAGGGATTTTCCTCGCTGGGGAAGTTGGTGATGACCACCGACATCACATAGCCGGTCTCGGGGTCACGGTCGCCGCTCTTTATGTTCCAGTGAGCCTCGGCGGCGGCAATCGCCTCGTCTTTGGTCAGGTTACCCTTGGTGGTTTGGGTGGTGTCGACGTCCTGGGCGCTGCCGCCGCAACCGACGCACAGCACCAAAACCAGCGCCGACAGAACGATACACAGCCATTTTTTCACAAAAAACAACTCCTGTCTGTAGTATTATCACTCTTTTGTACTAACCGTATAGATTTCGTACTCCTGATTGCGCAGCACCTCCACCAATTCCTCGGGGGTGGTGATACGCTTTTCCACGGCGATGCCGTAGCGAGGGCAGGAGTAGGCCTGATGGGCGTCCGAGCCGGCGGTGATGGGCAGCCCCATCTCGGCGGCATAGGCCACGGCGCGCAGGTTATCCACCTCGGCGTTTCCTGCGTTATATCCCTCAATGCCGTCGAATAATTCCGCCGGCAGCGGCTCCCACGGGCGGGCGATGTAGTCCCGCACACGGAAGGGGTGCGCCTGATAAATCAGCGCCCCTGCCTCGTGGACAATCTTGCTCAGGTGCTCCAAATCCACAGGGGTATCCCGCAATTCGGGGTGGTCGTAGAGAAACTGGGGCGTGATACCGTAGAGCAGCACTTCTTTGCCGTCGCCCACACCCTCCTCAATGCCAAAGAGGATGTCGATACCGATTTGGTCGCCCACCGCCTTGGCACGGCGCCAGCCGTCCTCGTAGGCGGCGACAAAATCCTCCCAGGGGATGTTGCGGCGAATGCCGGTATAGCCGTGGAAAAAGTGGTCGGTGAGCACACAGCCGGCATAGCCCTCCCGCTTCAAATCATAGGGTAATTCTTCCGGTGTAATCACACCGCAGCCGCTGCAGGCGTTGGTGTGTTGATGTAATTCGTAGATATACATGGTCTTTGCCCCTCCTTCGGGCGATGTCTGCCTTTATTATATTCTACTTTTTGCGCGATTGTCAACGGAAAACGGTTGCAATAGCGGCAAAAATGTGATAAAATGCCCCATTATGCGATGGGAGGGACGATCCGATGACCCAAGCGGTGATTTTCGATTTGGACGGCACTTTGCTCAATACCTTAGGCGACCTGACGGCGGCGGTGAATCACGCCCTGTCCGCCTGCGGCTTGCCGCACCGCACCGAGGCCGAGGTGCGCTCCTTCCTGGGCGACGGCGTGAAAGAACTCATCGCCCGTTCCTGCCCTGCTGCCGCAGACGAGGCTACCAAGGCGGCGGTGCTTCAGGCGTATCTTGGCTATTACGCCGCCCACAATATGGATTTGACCGCGCCCTACGAGGGCGTCCTCGACCTGTTGGATGCCCTGCGGTGGCTGGATATTCACGTCGCCGTGGTGAGCAATAAGCACGACCACGGTGTGCAGGCGCTGTGCGCCCATTATTTCCACGGCTACTTGGATTTGGCGGTGGGTGGCAGCGATGCCCGACCGCTGAAGCCTGCCCCTGACAGCCTGCTGTACGCCATGGCGCAGTTGGGCGTCACCGCCGACGAGACCTGGTACGTGGGCGATTCCGTGCAGGATATAGAGACGGCACGCAACGCAGGGGTGCGGTGCGTGGCGGTCACCTGGGGCTTTCAGGACGCTTCCCGCTTGGCGGCGGCACAGCCCACGGTGCTGGCCAAGGACGTCACCGAACTGTTAAAAGCGGTGATGGGATAGAAAATCCGCCGATACGCATTGACAATTTACTAACAAGTATAGTATAATTAAAAAATAAATTGCTTTTTTCCTTTAAAGCGCAGAAAGGATGACACCAATGGGACTGACAATCGCACAAAAAATAATCCGTGACCACTTGGTCAGCGGTGAGATGATTCCCGGCACCGAGATTGCGTTGCGTATTGACCAGACGCTGACCCAGGACGCTACCGGCACCATGGCCTACCTCGAATTCGAGACCATGGGCATTCCCCGTGTGCGCACCGAGCGCAGCGTGGCCTATATCGACCACAACACCCTGCAGTCGGGTTTTGAGAATGCCGACGACCACCGTTATATCCAGTCGGTGTGTAAGAAGCACGGCGTCTATTTCTCCCGCCCCGGCAACGGTATCTGCCATCAGGTGCATTTGGAGCGCTTCGGTAAACCGGGCAAGACCCTCATCGGCTCCGACAGCCACACCCCCACGGGTGGCGGTATCGGTATGCTGGCTATGGGTGCCGGCGGTTTGGACGTGGCGGTGGCTATGGGCGGCGGCGCGTACTACATCACCATGCCCAAGATGTATAAGGTGGAATTGACCGGTAAACTGCGCCCCTTCGTCACCGCCAAGGACGTGAGTTTGGAGATCCTCCGCCAACTGTCGGTTAAGGGCGGCGTGGGCGCCATCATTGAGTGGGGCGGCGAGGGTGTCGCCACTCTGTCTGTCCCCGAGCGTGCCACCATCACCAATATGGGCACCGAGCTGGGCGCCACCACCTCCATCTTCCCCTCCGACGAGATCACCCGTGAATTCCTCAAGGCCGAGGGCCGTGAGGAGGATTACATTCCTCTCGCCTCCGACCCCGACGCCGAATACGATAAGATTCTGCACATCGACCTATCCACCCTCGAGCCGCTGATTGCCTGCCCCCACAGCCCCGACAACGTGGTGACGGTGGCTTCCCTCAAGGGCACTAAGGTGGATCAGGTGTGTATCGGCTCCTGCACCAACTCCTCTCTGCAGGATATGCTGAAGGTGGCGGCTCTCTTAAAGGGTTGCACCATTCAGCCCTCCGTCAGTCTGTCCATCTCTCCCGGCTCCAAGCAGGTGCTGACCATGTTGGCCGAGTGCGGTGCGCTGACCGACATCCTCGCCAGCGGCGCCCGTGTGCTGGAGTGCGCTTGCGGCCCTTGCATCGGTATGGGATTTAGCCCCAACAGCGGCGGCGTGAGCCTGCGTACCTTCAACCGCAACTTTGAGGGCCGCAGCGGCACCGCCGACGGTCAGGTGTATCTGTGCAGTCCCGAGACGGCTGTGGCGGCGGCGCTGACCGGCACCATCACCGATCCCCGGTTGTTGGGCGAGATGCCTGCTATCGTGTTCCCCGACTCTTTCCGCATTGACGATTCCGCCGTGCTGGCGCCTGCTTCCGAGGAGGAGGCCGCCGAGGTGGAAGTCTTGCGTGGCCCCAACATCAAGGAATTCCCCCAGAGCCATCCCCAGTTGGATACCCTGTCCGCGCCGCTGGTGCTGAAGGTGGGGGACAACATCACCACCGACCACATCATGCCTGCGGGTGCCAAAATTTTGCCCTACCGCTCCAACATTCCGCACCTGTCGCAGTTCTGCTTCGGTGTGTGCGATACCACCTTCCCCGAGCGTGCCAAGGCGGCCGGTCAGTCCATCGTGGTGGGCGGTAGCAACTATGGTCAAGGTTCCTCCCGTGAGCACGCGGCTCTCGTGCCTCTGTATTTGGGCGTCCGTGCCGTGATTGCCAAATCCTTTGCCCGTATCCACGCCGCCAACTTGATTAACGCAGGCATTATGCCCCTGACTTTCAAGAATCCCGAAGACTATGACACCCTGAATCAGGATGATATACTCGAAATCAGCGGTGTCTACGCCGGTATGGATAGCGGCGAGATGACCCTCATCAACAAGAACAGCGGCGCCGCCATTACCCTGTGCGCCGATTTCACCGAGCGCCAGAAAGCCATCCTCAAGGCAGGCGGTCTGCTGGCCTACACCAAAGAGTTAGGAGAGAACTAATATGAATCAGTACATTGAATCTGCTGTTGAGCAATTCCGTACCCTGATTACCGAGCAGTTGGCTCGTCAGGAGCGTATGGAGGCTGGCGAGCAGGCCAAGGATTTTGCCAACCTGCCCCATCTGGTCATCGGTATCTGCGGCGGCGACGGTATCGGCCCCATCATCACCCACGCAGGCGAGGATGTGCTCCGCTTCCTGCTGGCGGACGAGGTGGCCGCAGGCCGTGTGGAGTTCCGTGAGATTGACGGCCTCACCATCGAGCGCCGCACCGAGGTGGGCAAGGCCATCCCCGACGACACCCTGGCCGCCCTGCGCGAGTGTGACGTCATCCTGAAGGGCCCCACCACTACCCCTCACGGCGGCAACTTGGAGAGCGCCAACGTGGCTATGCGCCGTGAGCTGGACCTCTACGCCAACGTGCGCCCCACCTGCGTGCCCGAACTGGGTATCGACTGGGTGTTCTATCGTGAAAACAGCGAGGGCGAGTACGTCCTCGGTAGCCGCGGCGTGGAGATTCCCGACAAGTTGGCTATGGACTTTAAGGTGACCACCGACGCCGGCACCCGCCGTATTGCCCGTGCCGCCTTTGAGTATGCCAAGAATAATGGCAAGACCAACGTGGCCATCGTCACCAAGGCCAATATTATGAAAAAGACCGATGGCAATTTCAGCCGTATCTGCCACGAGATTGCCGCCGAATATCCCGGTATTACCGCCGAGGACTGGTACATCGACATTATGACCGCCAATCTGGTCAACGAGGCGCGCCGCAGCCAGTTCCAGGTGTTCGTCCTGCCCAATCTCTACGGTGACATCATCACCGATGAGGCCGCTCAGATTCAGGGTGGCGTGGGCACCGCCGGCTCTGCCAACATCGGCGACCAGTACGCCATGTTCGAGGCCATTCACGGCTCCGCTCCCCGTATGATCGAGATGGGTCGCGGCGACTACGCCAACCCCGCCTCTGTGCTGAAGGCTTGCGCCATGCTGCTGCGCCACATCGGTAAGGTGACCGAGGCGGAGAAGCTGGAGAAGGCTCTCGCTATTTGCAACGAGAAGATGAATATGACCGGTCGTCCCGGTGGCAACACCTGCGCCGAGTTTGCCCAGGCAATTATGACTGAAGTGGAGGCTATGTAATGGATAAGAAAGAGATTTTGGCCCGTGTGGACCATACCGAGTTGAATCCTGCCGCCAAGTGGGCGGACATTCAGGTGCTGATTGACGACGCCATCACCTATGGCACCGCCACCGTCTGCATTCCCCCTTGCTACGTGAAGAGAGCCGTGAATTACGCCGACGGCCGTCTGCCCATCTGCACCGTCATCGGCTTCCCCCACGGCAACAGCCCTACCGCCGCCAAGGCCTACGAGGCCAAGTGCGTGGTGGAGGCCGGCGCTGCCGAGGTGGATATGGTCACCAACCGCGGCTGGGTGAAGGATGGTCTGTTTGACGCTGTCACCGATGAGATCCGCATTGTTAAGGCCGCCTGCGGCGATAAGGTACTGAAGGTCATCATCGAGTGCTGCGGTCTCACCGACGAGGAGAAGATTGCCCTGTGCAAGTGCGTCACCGACGCCGGCGCCGAGTTTATCAAGACCTCCACCGGCTTTGATAAGGGCGGTGCCACCGTTGAGGACGTGGCGCTGATGAAGGCGAACGTGGGCGAGGGCGTGCTGGTGAAAGCCGCCGGCGGTATTCGCTCCTTCGAGGCTGCCCAGGCGATGATTGACGCCGGTGCCGATCGTATCGGTGCCAACGCCTTGGTCAAACTGATGAAAGCCGAGGGCTGATTTCAATCGCAAACGCAAAAATCCGACCCGCCAGGGTCGGATTTTTTATTTGTGCCGCAAAACAATCCGTTGCAAAATGGAAAACCTTGTGATACAATGACTTTGAATGTGCATTCATAATGGAGCTGACTTTACGAGGAGGTCATCTTATGAATATTATCGTTGTAGGTTGCGGAAAAATCGGCACCACGGTGCTGGAGAGCTTGGTGGCAGAGGGACACAACGTCACCGCCATCGACAACCGCTCTTTGCCGCTGACCGAAATCACCAACATCCACGACGTGATGACCGTCTGCGGCAACGGAGCCGATTGCGAGACTTTGCTGGCTGCCGGCGCGGCAGACGCCGACTTGTTGGTGGCCACCACCGGCTTGGACGAGGTGAATATGCTGTGCTGCCACGTGGCCAAGAGGTTGGGCGTGGCCAATACCGTGGCCCGTATCCGCAAGCCGGAGTTTAACGATCGTAGCTGGGCTAAGATGAAGGACTTGATTGACCTGTCCTTGTCCATCAATCCCGACCGTCTGGCGGCCTTTGAGATTTACCATACCTTGCGCCTGCCTGCGGCGGTGAAGCTGGAGACCTTCTCCAGCGGTAGCTTTGAGATGATTGAAATCAAGTTGAAAGAGGACAGCCCCTTCGTGGGCGTGCCCCTCCACCAGTTGCGTGATAAGTTTAAGGCCACCTTCCTGGTCTGCGTGGTACAGCGTGGGGACGAAGTTTTTATCCCCGACGGTCACTTCGTTCTGCAGGGCGGCGACCGTGTGGGTATCACCGCCAAGCACCGTGAGTTGCAGAAGCTGTTGCGTAATATGGGCACCAAGCAGAAGCAGGCTCGCAAGGTGATGATTCTCGGCGGCAGCCGCACCGCTTATTATTTGGCAAAGCGGCTGTTGGCGGCAGGCACGGAGGTCAAGATTATTGATAAGGACCGCGAAACCTGCGAGGCGCTGTGCGAGTTGCTCCCTGCCGCCACCATCATCTGCGGCGACGGCACCCAGCAGGAGTTGCTGTTGGAGGAGGGCTTGGACAGTATGGACGCCTTTGTGTCCCTGACGGGCTTGGACGAGCAGAATATCCTGCTGGCCTTTTTCGCCGCCGCCCATCAGGTGCCCAAGGTGATTCCCAAGGTCAATCGCAAAGAATTGGGCTCTCTGGCCGAGCAGTTAGGCTTGGATACGGTGGTATCGCCCCGTAATATCATCGCCGACGTGCTGGTACAGCACGCCCGCGCGCTGGAAAACTCCATGGGTAGTAACGTGGAGACCCTCTACCGCCTGATGGACGATGGCGCAGAAGCGCTGGAGTTTAACGTCAAGGACGACCCCCGTCTGGTGAATATCCCCCTCAAAACGCTGGAACTTAAGCGCCACGTGCTGGTGGCGGGTATCCATCGCGGACGAGAGGCGCTGATTCCCACCGGTGACGACGTGATTCTCCCCGGGGATAAAGTGGTGGTCATCACCGCCGCCGACCGTCTGAATGACCTGGCAGATATTTTGAAGTAACTTTTGAAGTAACGAGGTAGGACTGTATGAATTATCGTATGGTTTTCTCTATGATTGGTCGCCTGCTGATGTTGGAGGCGGGCCTGCTTCTGCTCCCTGCCCTGTGCAGTTTGGGGTATCAGGAGCAGAGCCTGTGGGCGTTTTTGCTCACGGCGGCTATTGCGTTGGCGCTGGGTGGTCTGCTCACCCTCGTCCTGCGCCCGAAGAATAAGACCATCTACGCCAAAGAGGGGTTTATTATTGCCGCCCTCAGTTGGCTGGTGTTGTCGGCGGTGGGCGCTCTGCCCTTCGTCATCAGCGGCGAGATTCCCAACTATGTGGACGCCTTTTTCGAGACGGTGAGCGGTTTCACCACCACCGGTGCTTCCATTCTCACCAGTCTGGGCACCCGCAGCGAGGCGTTGACGATGAGCCACGGCATCCTGTTCTGGCGCAGCTTCACCCATTGGGTGGGTGGCATGGGCGTGTTGGTGCTGATGATGGCGCTGGTGCCCGACGGCTCGGGCCGCACCATCCACGTGATGCGCGCCGAGGCCCCCGGTCCGATGGTGGGCAAACTGGTGCCCCGTCTGCGGGACACCGCCAAGATTTTGTATCTGATCTATCTCGCCCTCACGGCGCTGCAGGTGATCTGCCTGTTGGTGGCGGGTATGCCCCTGTTTGACGCGCTCATCCACACCTTTGGCACGGCAGGCACGGGCGGCTTCGGCCTGTACGCCACCAGTATCGGCGAGTACAACGCCGCCTGCCAGTGGATCATCACCGTGTTTATGTGGCTGTTCGGCGTGAATTTCAACGTGTATTATCTCCTGCTCATCCGTGCCTTCCGTCCGGCGCTCACCAACCGCGAGGTGTGGGTATACTTTGGCATTACGGTGGTGTCTGTCGCCGCCATTACGGTGAATATTCTGCCAATGGGGGCGTTTGCCACCACCGCAGAGACGGTGCGCCACGCCGCGTTTCAGGTGACGTCCATTATGACCACCACCGGTTTCGCCACCACGGACTTTAATCTGTGGCCCATGTTCGCCAAATGCGTGTTGGTGTTGCTGATGTTTATCGGCGCTTGCGCCTGCTCCACCGGCGGCGGTCTCAAGGTGTCCCGTGTGATGCTGGTGTGTAAGGCCGTTGCCCGAGAATTGCGTCGTTTGGCTCATCCCCGCTCGGTGGGCGTCGTCCGTCTGGAGGGCAAGCGGGTGGAGGAGTCGGTGGTGCAGTCCGCCACCGCCTACGTGGCGCTGTATTTCCTGCTGTTCGGCGGCGCGCTGTTGCTGCTCTGTCTGGAGCCCGCTTTTGATTTGGAGAGCAATTTTACCGCCGTTGCCGCGTGCATTAACAATATTGGCCCCGGTCTGGGCGCCGTGGGTCCCACGGGCAGTTACGCCGATTACAGCGTGCTGTCCAAGATCGTGCTGTCCTTTGCCATGCTGTTGGGTCGTCTGGAGATTTATCCTCTGGTTTTGGCTCTGCTCCCCGGCACCTGGACGAAAAAATAAGAGAATATAGCCGCTCTGCCGTTGCAGGGCGGCTTTTCTCTACATTTTGCACGATAAATGCGCCGAAAACCGCCGCATTTTTTCTGCTTTTGGCTTCGTTATTTCGTTGACAGAAAACGAGTGTGTATGGTATAATCATAAAAAAGAAAAAGCAAGGAGGAGCTCGCCATGGTCGCACGAATGGATTTTAAAAACGTCACTTGTGTATTGACCGACGCTTCCGTCCTTTCCCGTGTGGCGGCACTGCTGCCTGTTTCTGCGACTCCTTTTGCTCAATACGTTGTTTTTCCCGGCTTTTGCGATGTGCACGTGCATTTTCGCGAGCCGGGATTTTTTTATAAAGAGACTATGTTGACCGGCTCTGCCGCCGCCGCCCGTGGCGGCTACACCGACGTGTGTACTATGCCGAATCTCATCCCCGTCCCCGATAGCGTGGCTCATCTGCAGGAGCAGTTGGCGCTGATTCCCGAGGGCGGCATTCACATCCACCCCTACGGCGCCATCACGGTGGGGCAGAGGGGTGAGGTGCTGGCGGATTTGGCAGGGATGGCCCCCGACTGTATCGCCTTCTCCGACGACGGCAGAGGGGTGCAGAGCGAGAGCCTTATGCGCCAAGCCATGTTAGAGGCCAAGCGATTGGGCAAGATGATTGTGGCCCACTGCGAGGATAACAGCCTGCTTCGCGGCGGCTACATCCACGACGGCGCTTACGCTGCCGCCCACGGACACCGCGGCATTTGCTCGGAGAGCGAGTGGGGACCCATCGCCCGTGACCTAAAATTGGTGAAAGAGACGGGTTGCGCCTATCACGTGTGCCACGTCTCCTGCAAAGAGAGCGTGGAGCTCATCCGCAGGGCAAAGGCGGAGGGGATCGACGTCACCTGCGAGACCGCGCCTCATTATCTCACCATGGACGACAGCGTTCTGCAAGAGGACGGGCGCTTTAAGATGAATCCGCCCCTGCGCTCCGCCGCCGACCGAGAGGCATTGGTTGCGGGTCTGCTGGACGGCACGGTGGATTGCATTGCCACCGACCACGCGCCCCACTCCGCAGAGGAAAAGGCAAAAGGATTGGAAAAGAGCGCCTTCGGTGTGGTGGGATTAGAGACCGCATTCCCTGCGGTGTACACCCATTTGGTCAAGACGGGTCTTGTTCCGTTAGAGACGGTGGTGCGTGCCCTCACCGAGAACCCTCGCCGCCGCTTTGGCATAGCGGCAGGGGATAGCTTCACGGTGTGGCGTGTGGACGAGTCTTTCACCGTCGATCCAAGCGAGTTTGTAACCCTCGGCAGAGCCACACCCTATGCCGGCGAGACGTTATACGGTCGCTGTGTGCTCACCGTATGCGACGGAACTGTTGTTTACCAGTGTGATTGATACAGGAGGATGTAAATATGGCAAAGCGTACCGATTTGAAGAAGATTCTCATCATCGGCTCCGGCCCCATCGTCATCGGTCAGGCTGCCGAGTTTGACTATGCCGGCACTCAGGCCTGCCTCGCCCTGCGTGAGGAGGGATACGAGGTGGTGCTGTGCAACTCCAATCCTGCCACCATTATGACCGACACCACCATTGCGGATAAGGTGTATATGGAGCCCCTGACGCTGGAATACGTCTCCCGTATTCTCCGCCGTGAGCGCCCCGACGCCATCGTCCCCGGTATCGGCGGTCAGACCGGTCTGAATCTGGCTATGCAGTTGGAGAAGAAGGGTATTCTCAAGGAGTGCGGCGTGGAACTGTTGGGCACCACCAGCGAGTCCATCGAGCGCGCGGAGGACCGCGACCTGTTTAAGCAGATGTGCGAGTCCATCGGCGAGCCGGTCATCCCCTCCGAAATCACCTATAATCTGGACGAGGCCAAGGCGGCGGCAGAGCGTATCGGCTATCCCGTTGTCCTGCGCCCTGCCTTTACGTTGGGCGGTACCGGCGGCGGCTTCGCCTATAACGAGAAAGAATTGCTGGAGATCGGCAAAAACGCTTTCAAACTCTCCCCCGTTCATCAGGTGTTGATTGAAAAGTCCGTCAAGGGCTATAAAGAAATCGAGTTTGAGGTGATGCGTGACTCTGCAGACAACGCCATCACCATCTGCGGTATGGAAAACGTGGACCCTGTGGGCGTTCACACCGGCGACTCTGTGGTTGTGGCTCCCATTCTCTCCCTCAACGACCACGACCTGCGTATGCTCAACGAGTCCGCCATCAAGATTATCCGCGAGTTGAAGATAGAGGGTGGTTGCAACGTGCAGTACGCCCTCAACCCCGAGACCAGCGAGTACTACCTCATCGAGGTCAATCCTCGCGTGTCTCGCTCCTCCGCCTTGGCGTCTAAGGCCAGCGGCTATCCCATTGCCCGTGTCACCGCCAAGATTGCGGTGGGTATGACGCTGGACGAGATTCCCGTGGCCGGCGGCACCGCCGCCATCGAGCCCCTCCTCGACTACGTGGTGGCCAAGTTCCCTCGCTTCCCCTTTGACAAGTTCACCTCCGCCCCCAACACTCTGGGCACCCAGATGAAGGCGACCGGCGAGGTGATGGGTATCGGCTCTACTTTGGATGAGTGCTTCCTTAAATCCGTCCGCTCTCTGGAGACCGGCGTCTGCCACTTCCATATGGCTAAGTTTGACGCTATGACCCGTGACGAATTGGTGGCCTACGTCGCCGAGAGCAAGGACGACAACATTTTTGCTTGGACGCAGCTCATCCGCTTGGGTATGAGTTTGGAGGAGCTCCACGACTTGACCAAGGTCACCGACGTCTTCTTGCAGAGTTTGGGGCGCATTGTGGAGATGGAGAATCGCCTGAAAGAGTCCCGTGACGCCGCTACCCTGCGTGCGGCTAAGGTGATGGGCTTTGGCGATAAGTACATCGCCTCTCTGTGGGGCGTTAAAGAGACCGAGGTCTATGCGATGCGTAAGGCGGAGGGGATCACCCCCGTATTCCGCATGGTGGACACCCTCCATACCGGCGCCTATATCGCCTATCTCTACTCCTCCTATCAGGGCGAGAACGATTCTCGCCTGACGGGGAAAAAGAAGATTGTGGTGCTGGGCGCAGGCCCCATCCGTATCGGTCAGGGCGTAGAGTTTGACTATTCCACCGTCCACGCCGTGCAGACCATTAAAAATTCCGGCTACGAAGCCATTATTATCAACAACAACCCCGAAACAGTGTCCACCGACTATACCACCGCCGACAAGCTGTATTTCGAGCCGCTCACGCCCGAGGACGTGATGGCCATCATCGATTTCGAACAGCCGGAGGGCGTCATCGCCTCTTTGGGCGGTCAGACCGCCATCAATTTGGCACAGCCCTTGATGGACCGTGGCGTTAAGATCATCGGCACCGATTGTGCCGCCATCGACCGTGCGGAAAATCGCGAGGCCTTCGAGCGCATTCTGCGTGAGCTGAACATCCCTCAGCCTAAGGGACGTGCCGTCACCAACATCGAGGACGGCATCGCCGCCGCCAACGACATCGGTTATCCCGTGCTGGTGCGCCCCTCCTTCGTGCTGGGCGGTCGTGCCATGCAGATCGTGGCTAAGGACGAGGACCTGCGCCAGTATCTCAAGACCGCCGTGGAAATCGACGAGGACAAGCCCGTCTTGGTGGATAAGTACATCGTGGGTAAAGAGGTGGAGGTAGACGCCATCTGCGACGGCATGGACGTGTTCGTCCCCGGCATTATGGAGCTGGTGGAGCGCACCGGTGTCCACTCCGGCGACTCCATCTCGGTGTATCCCACCTTCTCGGTGTCCGATAAGGTCAAGGGAACTATTCTGCAGTATGCCAAAAAATTGGGCTTGGGTATCGGTATCGTCGGTCTGTTCAACATCCAGTTCATCGTGGATAAGGACGAGAACGTCTATATCATCGAGGTCAACCCTCGCTCCTCCCGCACCGTCCCCTTCTTGTCTAAGGCTACCGGCTATTCTCTGGCGGACATCGCCACCGAGGTCATCCTCGGCAAGAGCCTGAAGGAGCAGGGGATCTTCTGCTTGTATCCCGAGGAGAAGGACCGCTACTACGTCAAGGTGCCGGTGTTCTCCTTCAACAAGATTAAGGGTCTGGACGCTTACCTCTCTCCCGAGATGAAGTCCACCGGCGAGGCCATCGGCTACGACGACAAACTGCACCGTGCGATGCAAAAGGCGCTGATTGCCGGCGGTATGAATCTGCAGAATTACGGCACCGTCATCGTCACCATCGCCAACGAGGATAAGGCGGAGGCTCTGCCCCTCATCCGCCGTTTCTACGATATGGGCTTCAATATTGAGGCCACGGCAGGCACAGCCAAATTCCTCAAAGAGAACGGCATTCGCACCCGTATCCGTGGCAAGATTTCGGAAGGAAGTGAGGAAATCCTCGATTCCATCCGTGCCGGCTACGTCAGCTACGTTATCAACACTCGCGCCATTATGTCCGGTATCCATCAGGAGGATGGCGTGCAGATTCGCCGTTGCGCCGTGGAAAACGGCGTGACCCTGTTCTCCAACTTGGATACCGTCCGCTTGGTGCTGGACGTGTTGGAGGAGATTACCAATAAGGTATCCACCATCGACGCAAAGTAAGTTTGAATAGAGTGAAGGCTCCCTCTCCGAGGGAGCTGTCACGGCGGTAGCCGTGACTGAGGGAGTGGCCGCCGACAGGCGGCATGAAAGAAAACTCCCTCCGTCTTTTCGCCTGCGGCGAAAATCCACCTCCCTCAAGAGGGAGGCTAATCTTGACTTCCCCTCTGCAAAAGGAGCCGTTATGAAACAAACCGTTTTCACCATAACCGAAAACACCGCCCTCACCGCCACCGTCTACAAGATGGTGTTGACCGGCGACACCGATGGTATTGCCACCGGTCAGTTTGTCAATATCCTGCTGGACGGTCTGTATCTCCGTCGCCCCATTTCGGTGTGCGATTGTCAGGGCGATACCCTCACCATCCTCTATAAGGTGGTGGGCAAGGGCACGGCGCAGATGGCGGCTATGACCGCAGGACAGACCCTTGACCTGCTGACGGGTCTGGGCAACGGATACGACATCGACAAGGCAGGGGACAAGCCCCTGCTCATCGGCGGCGGCGTGGGCGTGCCGCCCCTCTATATGCTGGCTCGCCTGCTGCGTGCGCAGGGCAAGCCCGTGTCGGTGATTCTCGGTTTCAACACAGCCGACGAGGTGTTTTACGAGCAGGAGTTTGCCGCCCTCGGCTGTGACGTCACCGTCACCACCGCCGACGGCACATATGGTGTCAAGGGTTTCGTCACCGCCGCTCTGCCCGAGGAATACAGCTATTTCTACACCTGCGGCCCCGAGCCGATGCTCCGTGCCGTCTATGCCGCCACCGCCACCTCGGGTCAGTTTAGTTTTGAGGAGCGAATGGGCTGCGGCTTCGGCGCTTGTATGGGTTGCTCCTGCAAGGTGATTACGGGCTATAAGCGCGTTTGCAAGGATGGCCCCGTGCTGGAAAAGGAGGAGATTTTATGGGACGCTTAAGTGTAAACCTCTGCGGCATTGAGATTGACATACCCGTCATCCCTGCCTGCGGCACCTTCGGCTTCGGCTATGAGTTTGCCGAGTTGTACGATATCAATATTTTGGGCACTTTCTCGTTTAAGGGCACCACCAAAGACCCTCGTTTCGGCAACCCCACCCCTCGTATTGCGGAGTGCACCGCCGGTATGATCAATGCCGTCGGTCTGCAGAATCCCGGCGTGGACGCCGTGATTGCACAAGAGTTGCCGAAACTGAAAAAATGCTTCCACAAGCCGGTGATGGCCAACGTCAGCGGTTTTTCCATCGAGGATTACGCCTACACCTGCGCACGCTTGGACGAAGAGGAGCAGGTGGGCTGGTTGGAGGTCAACGTCAGTTGCCCCAACGTCCACGGCGGCGGTATGAGCTTCGGCACCAGCCCCGAAGCGGCGGCCGAGGTGGTTAAAGCAGTCAAGGCCGTGACCACCAAGCCTGTGATTGTGAAACTAAGCCCCAACGTCACCGACGTCGTGGCGATTGCCAAGGCCTGTGAAGAGGCCGGCGCCGACGGCATCAGCCTGATTAACACCCTCTTGGGTATGCGTATCGACCTGCGCACCAAGAAGCCGGTCATCGCCAATAAGATGGGCGGCTTCTCCGGCCCGGCTATCTTCCCCGTGGCGGTGCGGATGGTGTATCAGGTGGCCCACGCCGTGGACATCCCCGTCGTCGGTATGGGCGGCGTGTCCACCGCCGAGGACGTCATCGAGATGATGTTGGCAGGCGCTACCGCCGTTGAGGTGGGCGCCGCCAATTTGGTAGACCCCTATGCGTGTGAAAAAATCATTCGTGACCTGCCTGCGGTGATGGACCGTTACGGCATTACGAATCTAAAAGATATTATAGGAGGAGTTCAGTAATGGGTAAGGACGTTATTGTGGCGTTGGATTTTGCCAACGCCGATCAGGTGTTTGGCTTTTTGGATAAGTTCACGGGGCGCAAGCCTTTCGTGAAGATCGGTATGGAGTTGTTCTATGCCGAGGGACCTGCCATCGTCAAGGAGATTAAGCGTCGCGGACACAAGATCTTCCTCGACCTGAAACTCCACGACATCCCCAACACGGTGAAAAAGTCGATGAGCGTGCTGTCCAATCTGGACGTGGATATCACCAATCTCCACGCCGCCGGCACGGTGCGTATGATGGAGGCCGCCATTGAGGGCCTGACCCGTCCCGACGGCACCCGTCCCTTGCTGATCGCGGTCACCCAGCTCACCTCCACCGATCAGGAGGCGATGGAGAACGACCTGCTGATTCGCGAGCCCATCGACCAAGTGGTGATGCATTACGCCGCCAACGCCAAAAAGGCGGGGCTGGATGGCGTGGTCTGCTCCCCTCTGGAGGCGGGCAAGGTGCACGCCTCCTGCGGCGGCGATTTCCTCACCATCACCCCCGGTGTGCGTTTCGCCGATGGCGATATCGGCGACCAGAAGCGTGTGATGACCCCTGCCGCCGCCAAGGAGATTGGCTCCGATTATATCGTGGTGGGTCGTCCCATCACCGCCGCCATCGACCCCGTGGCCGCCTACGAGCGCTGCGTGGCCGAGTTCTGCGATTGATTTTTTTACCTGACTGAAGGAGGACGTAACAATGGAAGCGTACAAGAGAGAGTTTATCCAATTCCTGCAGGAGGCAGGCGTGCTGAAATTCGGCGATTTCACCGCCAAGTCCGGCCGCAAGATCCCTTATTTCATCAATGCCGGTATGATTAAGACCGGCAACGACATCGCCCGCTTGGGCGAATTCTACGCCAAGGCCTATTTCGAGAAATTGGGCCAAAAGCCTGCCGTGCTGTACGGCCCTGCCTACAAGGGCATTTCCCTCTCCGTTTCCGCTGCTGTGGCACTGTCCAAAAACGGCCTCAACGTCCCCTTCTTCTTCAACCGTAAAGAGGTGAAAGACCACGGCGAGGGCGGCGTGTTCGTGGGCTACGTCCCTCAGCCGGGCGAGGAGATCGTCATCATCGAGGACGTGATCACCGCCGGCACTGCCATCCGCGAGTCTATGGAGATTCTCAGCCACTTAGACGGCTGCAAGGTGGCCGCCACCTTCATTATGGTGGACCGCAAGGAAAAGGGTCAGACCGACAAGGGTGCGATGCAGGAAATCGAGGAGCAGTTCGGTTTTCCCGTTTACTCCATCGTGGACGTCTACGATATCATCGAGTATCTGGAGGAGGATCCTGCCAACGGGGAGAACGTCACCCGTATTAAGAATTATCTTGCCGTGAACGGAGCGAAGGTATGAGAAGCCTGATTGACATTCCCGATTTTTCGGTGGCGGAGATTGACGGGCTGATTGCCACCGCCTGCGATATTATGGATCATCCCGATAAATATGCCGAGGCCTGCAAGCGCAAGAAACTGGCCACCCTCTTTTTCGAGCCCTCCACCCGTACCCGTCTGAGTTTTGAGGCGGCGATGCTGGAGTTGGGCGGCTCGGTGCTTGGCTTCTCCGCCGCCAACAACTCCTCCGCCGCCAAGGGCGAGAGTGTGGCGGACACCGCCAAGACGGTGAGCTGTTATGCGGACATCATCGCCATGCGCCACCCCAAAGAGGGCGCTGCACTGGTGGCCGCCTCTGCCGCCTCTGTTCCGGTCATCAATGCCGGTGACGGCGGTCACTGCCATCCCACTCAGACCCTCACCGACCTGCTCACCATCTATCGCGAAAAAGGGCGTCTGAATCATCTTAAGATTGGTTTTTGCGGCGATTTGAAGTTTGGTCGCACCGTCCACTCGCTCATTAACGCGCTGTCTCGTTACGAAGGCATTGATATCGTGCTGATTTCCCCCGACGAATTAAAACTGCCCGACTACGTCAAGCAGGACACACTGGAGAAAAACGGGATCCCCTACTGCGAGACCGCCGATTTGGAGGAGGCCATTCCTTCGTTGGATATTCTGTATATGACCCGTATCCAGCAGGAACGTTTCGCCAGCCGTGAGGAGTATTTGCGGCTGAAGGACAGTTATGTTTTGGATCTGCCCAAGTTGGCGGCAGCCAAATCTGACCTGTGCATTCTCCATCCGCTGCCCCGTGTCAACGAGATCTCGGTGGCGGTGGACGACGACCCCCGTGCCTGCTATTTTAAGCAGGTGTTGTGCGGCAAGTATATTCGTATGGCGCTGATTCTGAAACTGCTGGGCGAAGAAGGGGCAAGGCCCACTCTCGACGGCGAGTGCGTGGAGGGGCTGTGCTGCCACAACCCCCACTGCATTACCTCTTGCGAGCAAGAATTGCCCGCTTTGTTTAAGAAGTCCGACAACGGGGCGTACCGTTGTATTTATTGCGAGACGAAAGCTAATTAAGAAAGGAAGATGCCCTATGGCCAAGATTATCAACGAACCCTCCCATACTTTTAACGAGTATCTGCTGATTCCCGGCTATTCCGACCACACCTGCATCCCTGCCAACGTCTCGCTGAAGACGCCTCTCACCAAATTTAAGCGTGGTGAGAAGCCGGCTATCGAGATGAACATCCCCATGGTGTCCGCCATCATGCAGTCCGTTTCCGGCGATCGACTGGCGGTGGCGCTTGCCACCGAGGGCGGCGTGTCCTTCATCTACGGCTCCCAGACCGTGGAGGACGAGGCGGCGATGGTCAAACGTGCCAAGGATTTTAAAGCCGGCTTTGTCACCAGCGACAGCAATCTGTCACCCGAGCATACGCTGGCGGACGTGGTGGCACTCAAAGAGCTGACCGGCCACTCCACCGTAGCCATCACCGAGGACGGCACCGCCGCCGGCAAGCTGGTGGGTATCGTCACCGGCCGCGACTATCGCGTCACCCGTATGGATCCTGCCACCAAGGTGTCGGAGTTTATGACCCCTCTCTCCAAGCTGATTACCGCCCCTGAGGGCACCACGCTGAAAGAGGCCAACGACATCATCTGGGATCACAAGCTCAACTCCCTGCCCATCGTGGACGCCGAGGGTCGCCTGCTGTACTTCGTTTTCCGCAAGGACTACGATATGCACAAGCAGAATCCCAACGAGCTGCTGGACGCCCAGAAGCGCTACGTGGTTGGCGCAGGTATCAACACCCGCGACTACGCCCAGCGCGTTCCTGCTCTGATAGAGGCAGGCGCCGACGTGCTGTGTATCGACTCCTCCGAGGGCTTCTCCGAGTGGCAGTCCCTCACCATCGCCTGGATTCGTGAGCGCTACGGCGACACCGTCAAGGTGGGCGCAGGCAACGTGGTGGGCGCCGCAGGCTTCCGCTTCCTCGCCGAGGCAGGCGCCGACTTCATCAAGGTGGGTATCGGCGGGGGCTCCATCTGTATCACCCGTGAGACCAAGGGTATCGGCCGTGGTCAGGCCACCGCACTGATTGAGGTGTGCGCCGAGCGTGACCGCTATTTCGAGGAGACGGGCGTGTACGTCCCCGTGTGCTCCGACGGTGGTATCGTCTACGACCACCACATCACCTTGGCGCTGGCGATGGGTGCTGATTTCGTGATGCTGGGTCGCTATTTCGCCCGCTTTGACGAGTCCCCCACCAACAAGGTGAATATCGGCGGCACGTACTATAAGGAATATTGGGGTGAGGGCTCCAGCCGCGCCCGCAACTGGATGCGGTACGATTTGGGCGGCGACAAGAAACTGTCCTTTGAGGAGGGCGTGGACTCCTACGTCCCCTATGCAGGCTCTCTGAAGGATAACGTGGCTCTCTCCCTGTCTAAGGTGAAGTCCACCATGTGCAACTGCGGCGCTCTCACCATTCCCGAATTGCAGGAGAAGGCGGTGCTGACTCTGGTGTCCGCCACCAGCATCGTGGAGGGTGGCGCTCATGATGTTATCCAAAAAGAAAAGAGCGTATCCATCAAATAATTGTGTAATGTGTAGAAACGTGTAAATTGCGCGTCTGTGCCTTGACACTATACCGAGAATTATGGTATAATTTGATGGTCAAATGGAATGGGTTTTTCGTGACTGACGGATAATTGTGGAGCACCACAAAGGACCGAAAAACCTGGATATTTTGCCGACCGTCTGGGCGCAGTTTTCTCACACGAGAATGCTGCGCCCTTTTCTGTTTTATAGGAGGTAATCACTATGAAAAAAGTAGGCATTATTAAGGGCAGCGACAGCGACCTGCCCATTATCAAAAAGGCCACCGACACCCTAAAGGCGCTGGATATCCCCTTTGAGGTGCATATCTATTCCGCCCACCGCACCCCCGAGCAGGCTCGTGACTTCGCGGCAGGTGCCAGAGCCAAGGATTTCGGCGTGTTGATCTGCGCCGCCGGTATGGCGGCCCATTTGGCCGGCGCCATCGCCGCCAACACCACCCTGCCGGTCATCGGCATTCCCTGCAAGTCCTCGGTGCTGGACGGTATGGACGCCCTCTTGTCCACCGTGATGATGCCCACCGGCATTCCCGTGGCCACCGTGGCGATTAACGGCGGCGCCAATGCCGCCCTGTTGGCCGCTCAGATTCTGGCGGTGTCCGACGCCGATTTGGCGGCGAAACTGGACACGAAGCGTGCCGCCGACGCGGCCGCCGTGCTGGCGAAGGACGCCACTGTGATGGAAAATCTATAAGTTTCATATATCAAAAGGAGCGATAATTATGTGCAAAGAACTGATTTACACCGGTAAGACCAAGGACGTTTACAAACTGCCCAACGGCAACTGCCTGCTGAAGTTTAAGGACGATTGCACCGGCAAGGACGGCGTTTTCGACCCCGGCGAGAACGCGGTGGGCCTGACCATCGAGGGCGTGGGCGACGTCAACCTGCGTATGTCCATCTACTTCTTCGAGAAGATTAACGCCGCCGGTATTCGCACCCATTACGTGTCCGCCAATCTGGAGGACACCACTATGGAGGTGCTACCTGCCAAGGTGTTCGGCAAGGGTTTGGAGGTCATTTGCCGCAATAAGGCGGTGGGCTCCTTCATCCGCCGCTACGGCGCTCTGATCGAGAGCGGTGCCGACCTGCCCTCCTACGTGGAAACCACGTTGAAGGACGACGCAAAAGGCGATCCTCTGATCACCAAGGACGCTCTGGTGGCCATCGGCGTGATGACCGACGAGCAGTACGAGGATCTGAAGCGTATGACCCAGGAGATTACCAAGATTGTTGCCGACGATTTGGCCGAGAAGGGCATGGAACTGTACGACATCAAGTTCGAGTTCGGCTACGACCCCGAGGGTCGCGTGATGCTGATTGACGAGGTCGCCAGCGGCAATATGCGCGTGTACAAGGATGGCGAGTACATCGACCCCATGTCGCTGAACAAGCTGTTTTTTGCTTAATGATTAAATAGGACGAAGGCTCCCTCTTTGAGGGAGCTGGCAGCCGATAGGCTGACTGAGGGAGTGATCTTGGCACAAATGTTGGAGAATGGCGATAGCCACTCCGAAACTCTCTCCGACCTCGCTTTCGCTCGGCCACCCCCCTCGGGGAGGGAGGCTATTCACCCCGTGATTTGAGAGGAGACCACCATGGGCGGTTATTTTGCTATCGTATCCCGACAAGAATGTGTAGAGGATGTGTTTTTCGGCACCGACTACCACTCCCATTTGGGCACCCGACGGGCCGGTATGGCGTCCTACAGTGCCGACATCGGCCTGCAGAGAGAGATTCACAGCATTGAAAACTCTCCCTTCCGCACCCGCTTTCGGGGTGCGCTGGATTCTCTGCACGGCACTTCTGCCATCGGTTGTATCAGCGATTTTTACCCGCAGCCGTTGCTGATTCGCTCTCGGCTGGGCACCTTCGCCCTGTGCGTTACGGGTGCGGTGAATAACGCCGAGGAACTCATGCAGACCTATCTGGAGGAGGGCGGCCATTTCGACGCCATGACCGGCGGTGCCATTAATGTCACCGAGCTCATCGGCGCCCTCATCAGCCTGCGCAGCGATTTTGCTTCGGGCATCCGCTTCGTCCAGCAGTTGGTCAAGGGCACGGTTGTCATTCTGATTTTGACGCAGGAGGGCCGCCTGATTGCCGCCCGTGACCGTGTGGGCCGTCTGCCCGTGTGGATTGGCCGCCGCGAGGACGGCTACAGCGTCTCTCTCGAGCCCTTCGCCCATCAAAAGCTGGGGTTTGAGGACGAGCGCGAGTTGGGTCCCGGCGAGGTGGTGGAGATTACCGCCGACGGTGTCACCCGGTTGTTGCCGGCAGGGGAGGAGATGCGTATGTGCGCCTTCCTGTGGAGTTACTACGGCTATTCCACCTCCTCCTACGAGGGGAGCAACGTGGAATTGATGCGCTATCGCAACGGCGCTATTATGGCGCAGCACGATAAGGACAACCCTGACCTCGCCGACGTGGACTACGTGTGCGGTATGCCGGACAGCGGCACGCCCCACGCCATCGGCTACGCCAACGAGAGCCATCTGCCCTTTGCCCGCGCCTATATCAAGTACACCCCCACCTGGTCTCGTAGTTTCACCCCCAGCCGTCAATGCGACCGCAACCGCATCGCCAAGATGAAGCAGATTCCCGTCCCTGCCTTGATTCAGGACAAGAGCCTGCTGCTGGTGGACGATTCCATCGTCCGTGGCACCCAGTTGCGTGAGACGGTGGAGTTTCTCTATGAAAGCGGCGCCAAGACGGTACATATGCGCTCCGCTTGCCCGCCCATTTTGTTTAATTGTAAATTCCTCAATTTCTCTCGCAGCAACAATGAAATGGACCTCATCGCCCGTCAGGTGATTGCAGAGCTGGAGGGAGAGGCCGGTTTTGCCCATCTGGAGGAGTATTGCGACGCCTCCACCGAGCGTGGGCAGAATCTGCGCCGCACCTTGGCTGAAAAATTACACCTTGGCTCGCTGGATTTCCAGTCGCTGGAGGGCGTCATCGAGGCCATCGGTATCGAGCCCTGCAAACTCTGCACCTATTGCTGGAACGGAAAGGAATAAGGAGTAAGGATTATGGATCATAAGAATTCTCAGTCTGCCAGCTATGCGGCGGCAGGCGTTGACATCACCGCCGGCTATCGTGCGGTGGAATTGATGAAAACCCACATCGCCCGCACCAAAAACGAGGGCTGTCTCGACGACGTGGGCGGCTTCGGCGGCCTATTCGGCCTGTCTCTGGCCGGTATGGAGGAGCCTGTCCTCGTCAGCGGCACCGACGGCTGCGGTACGAAAGTAAAACTGGCTCAGCTGATGGATAAGCACGACACCATCGGCATTGACGCGGTGGCGATGTGCGTCAACGACATCATCTGCTGCGGTGCGCGCCCCTTGTTCTTCCTCGATTACATCGCCTGCGGCAAGAATATCCCTGAAAAGATTGCCGAGATCGTCAGCGGCGTTGCCGAGGGCTGTGTCCAGACCGGCGCCGCCCTCATCGGCGGCGAGACCGCCGAGCACCCCGGCCTAATGCCGGTGGATGACTACGATCTGGCGGGTTTCGCCGTGGGTATCGTGGACAAGAAGAAGATCATCGACAACACCCGTATGGCGGTGGGGGACGTGGTGATCGCTCTGCCCTCCACCGGTATCCACTCCAACGGTTTTTCGCTGTGCCGCAAGGCGTTTGACATTGACAACAACAACCCCGAACTGTATGTGGCTCGTGAGGAGCTTTGCGGCAAGACCATTGCCGAGGCGCTGCTGGTGCCTACCCGTATTTACGTCAAATCCATCCTCGCTCTTTTGGAGCAGGTGGACGTGAAGGGCATCTCCCACATCACCGGCGGCGGTTTTTATGAGAATATTCCCCGTTCCATCCCCGACGGCTTGTGCGCCAAGATTAATAAGGCCGCCGTCAAGGTGTTGCCCATCTTCGACCTGATCGCCAAGTGGGGCAACGTGCCCCAGCGGGATATGTTTAACACCTACAATATGGGCGTGGGTATGAGTGTGGTGGTGCCTGCCGAGCAGGTGGAGACCGCCCTGTCTGTCCTGCATGCCCACGGCGACGACGCCTACGTCATCGGCGAGATCGTCGCCGGCGAGGAGAAGATCGCGTTATGATAAAAGGAACGATAAACGGTGTTTTGGCCGGCATTCTTATTGCCATCGGCGGCAGCGTGTTTTTGGCCTGTGAGAATCACTACGTGGGTGCGGTGCTGTTTTCGGTGGCACTGCTCTGCATTTGCTATAAAGGCTACGGCTTGTTCACCGGCAAGGTGGGCTTCCTGCCCGAATCCCACGACAAAGCCGCCTGGACGGTGGTGCTCACCGCCCTGCTGGGCAACCTCATCGCCACCGTTCTCTGCGGCTACGCCATCCGCTACGCTCTGCCCCAGTTGGGGGATACCGCACAGACCATCTGCGAGGCAAAACTCACCCAGTTGTGGCCACAGACCGCCATCCGCGGTGTGTTCTGCGGCATTCTGATGTATTTGGCGGTGAGCATTTTCCGCGACCACAAGACCACGGCAGCGATTTTCTTCTGCGTCCCCGTCTTTATCCTCAGCGGCTTTGAGCACTCCATCGCCGATATGTTTTATTTCGCCGCCTCGGGCATCGTTTCGTGGCAGGCTTGCGGCTTCTTGTGGTGCGTGATTCTCAGCAACGCCGTGGGCGGCGTGCTGTTGCCGCTTTTGAGTATGCTCACGAAGGAGGAAAAGCAGCATGGCAACTAATCCTTGTCGTATCGCCGTCCTCGTGTCGGGCGGCGGCACCAACTTACAAGCACTTATCGACGCACAGCGCCGCGGCGACATTCCCCACGGCGAGATCGTGCTGGTCATCTCCAACAAAGAGGGCGCCTACGCCTTAGAGCGTGCCGCCAATGCAGGCATTCCTGCCGTGGTGATCACCAAGGCGGCCTGCGGCGGCGACCAAGAGGCTTTTGAAGACGCCTTGCTGGCGCAGTTAGCCGCCTGCGAGATTGAACTCATTGTGCTGGCAGGCTTTATGTCTATTTTGAGCAAGCGTTTTACCGATGCGTATGAAAAGCGCATAATAAACGTGCACCCGTCTTTGATCCCCTCTTTCTGCGGTGAGGGATTTTACGGTCTGCGGGTGCACCGCGCCGCCCTCGAAAGAGGGGTCAAGGTGACGGGTGCCACCGTGCATTTCGTCAACGAGATTCCCGACGGCGGCGAGATAATTCTGCAAAAGGCGGTAGCCGTGGAGGAGGGGGACACCCCCGAAATTCTCCAACGCCGCGTGATGGAGCAGGCGGAGTGGATCCTCCTCCCCCGCGCCGTGGAAATCGTCAGCGAGAAAATCACACAAAACTAAACAGCCTTCCCCTCAAGGGGAAGGCTACCGAAATTCTGCTAATCAATAGAAAAGTGAGGGAAAACCAATGAAAATCTCCACCATTCAGGAAGAACTGAACTCCTTGGCCTATCACGGCCGCGGCATCATCATCGGCAAATCTGCCGACAGCAAAAAGGCGGTCACCGCCTATTTCATTATGGGTCGCAGCGTCAACAGCCGCAATCGCGTGTTCGTGGCCGAGGGCGACGCTATGCGCACCAAGGCCTTTGACGAGTCCAAGATGGTGGATCCTCACCTGATTATCTACTATCCCGTCCGTGTGCTGGGCAATAAGACCATCGTCACCAACGGCGACCAGACCGACACCATCTATGAGCTGATGGATAAGCAGATGACCTTCGAGCAGGCACTGCGCACCCGCGAATTCGAGGACGACAAGCCCAATTTCACTCCCCGTATCAGCGGAATCATCCACCACGAGAACGGCGAGATGAACTATGCGCTTTCCATTCTGAAATCCGCCGAGGGCGACGACTCCTCTTGTGAGCGCTTCACCTACGCCTATTCCAACCCCATCGCAGGCCGTGCCAAGTTTATCCACACCTACGCCTGCGACGGCGATCCGCTTCCCTCTTACGAGGGCGAGCCCAAGACGCTGGAACTGCCCGACGTGGACATCGACACGCTGACCGCCCTGATTTGGGAGAATCTCAATGAGGACAACAAAGTGTCCTTGTTCGTTCGCTATATCGACCTTGCCGACGGCAAGACCGAGACCCGTATCGTCAATAAGAATGTGTGAGGTGCTGACAATGAAAGAATTTGAACTGAAATACGGCTGTAACCCCAACCAGAAGCCGTCCCGTATCTTTATGAAGAACGATGCCGATCTGCCTATCACCGTACTCAACGGTCGCCCCGGTTACATCAACTTCCTGGACGCTTTCAATGCGTGGCAGTTGGTCAAGGAGCTGAAAGAGGCGCTGGGTCTGCCCGCCGCCACCTCCTTTAAGCACGTCAGCCCCACCTCCGCCGCCGTGGGTCTGCCCCTGAGCGATGCCTTGAAAAAGGCTTGCTTCGTGGACGAGGTGGAGGATCTGGACGCTTCCCCCCTCGCTTGCGCCTACGTCCGTGCCCGCGGCACCGACCGCCTGTGCTCTTTCGGCGATTGGGTGGCGCTGTCCGACGTCTGCGACGTCACCACCGCCAAGTTGATTGCCCGCGAGGTGTCCGACGGTATCATCGCCCCCGGCTATGAGCCCGAGGCGCTGGAGATCCTCAAGGGCAAGCGCAAGGGCAACTACAACATTGTGGAAATCGACCCCGATTACGGCCCTGCCCCCGTGGAGACCAAGGACGTCTACGGCATCACCTTCGAGCAGGGTCGCAACGAGTTCAAAATCGGCGAGCACCTGCTGGAGAACATCGTCACCGCCAACAAAGATCTGCCCGACTCCGCCAAGCGCGACCTCATCGTGGCTCTGATCACTTTGAAATACACCCAGTCCAACTCCGTCTGCTATGCGGTGGACGGTCAGGCCATCGGCGTGGGCGCCGGCCAGCAGAGCCGTATCCACTGCACCCGTTTGGCAGGCACCAAGGCGGACACCTGGCTGATGCGCCAACATCCCAAGGCTCTGAACCTGCCCTTCCTGCCCACCATGGGTCGCCCCGAGCGTGACAACGTCATCGACGGCTACATCAACGGCAACGAAGAGGACGTGTGCGCCGACGGCATTTGGCAGAATTACTTCACCGAGCAGCCTGCTCCCATCACCGCCGCCGAGCGTGCCGAGTGGCTGGGCAGCTTCAAAGGCTTGGCTCTGGCTTCTGACGCTTTCTTCCCCTTCGCGGATAATATCAAGCGCGCCTACGCCAGCGGCGTGACCTACATCGCCGAGCCCGGCGGCTCCATCCGCGCTGATTTGGTCATTGAGGAGTGCGACAAGAAGGGTATGGTTATGGCCTTCACCGGAATGCGGTTGTTCCACCATTGATACAATTAGGAATGATTTCGTTACTCGCTTTTTGGAGGATACACAATGAAACTTCTCGTTGTCGGCGGTGGCGGCCGTGAGCACGCCATCATCAAAAAACTGAAAGAAAATCCGCAGGTAGAGCAGATTTTCGCCCTACCCGGCAACGGCGGCATGGCCGCCGACGCCACCTGCGTCCCCATCGGCGCCAAAGACATCCCTGCCATTGTGGATTTTGCGGTGACACAGGGCATCGACTACGCCGTGGTGGCGCCCGACGACCCGCTGGTGCTGGGTTGCGTGGACGCGCTGGAGGAAAAGGGCATTCCCTGCTTCGGCCCTCGCGCCAACGCCGCCATCATCGAGGGTAGCAAGGTGTTCTCCAAAAACCTGATGAAAAAATACGGCATTCCCACCGCCGCCTACGAGGTGTTTGACGACCTGGACGCCGCTCTCGCTTACCTGGACACCGCTCCCATCCCCACCGTCATCAAAGCGGACGGCTTGGCACTGGGCAAGGGCGTCATCATCGCCCAGACCTTGGAGGAGGCGAAAGCCGCCGTGGTGTCCATGATGCAGGACAAGGCCTTCGGCGCCAGCGGCGATCACATCGTCATTGAGGAGTTCCTCACCGGTCCCGAGGTGTCGGTGCTGTCCTTCACCGACGGCGACATCGTGGTGCCGATGATTTCCTCTATGGACCACAAGCGGGCCGGCGACGGCGACACGGGGCTCAATACCGGCGGTATGGGCACCATCGCCCCCAATCCCTACTACACTGCGGATGTCGCCAAGGTGTGTATGGACACCATCTTCCTGCCCACCATCCGTGCGATGAAGGCGGAAGGCCGCACCTTCAAGGGTTGTCTCTACTTTGGCCTGATGTTGACCCCAAACGGCCCCAAGGTCATTGAGTACAACTGCCGTTTCGGTGACCCCGAGACCCAGGTGGTGCTTCCTCTGCTCACGAGCGACCTGCTCACCGTGATGCAGGCCACCACCAATGGCACGTTGGCGGCTACCGAGGTGAAATTCTCCAATAAGCACGCCTGCTGTGTGATTATGGCCTCCGCAGGCTACCCCCAAGCCTACGATAAAGGTCTGCCGCTGACCATCCCTGCCACCATCGCCGACAGCGTCTACGTAGCCGGTGCCGCCGTCAAGGATGGCGTGCTGGTCACCAATGGCGGTCGTGTGTTGGGGGCTACCGCTATCGCGGACAGTCTGCCCACCGCCATCGAGGCTTCTTACAAGCTGGTGGAGCAGATTCACTTTGACAATGCCTATTACCGTCACGACATCGGCGCTCGTGCAATGCAGGCGCAGGAGGTTTAATTATGGTTTACCGTGTATATGTAGAAAAGAAAGAGGGTCTGGACAACGAAGCTCGCGCCCTGCTGGGCGAGGCTCGCTCTCTGTTAGGTGTCGCAGGGTTGGAAAAGGTGCGCCTTTTCAACCGCTATGACGCCGAGGGTCTGTCCGCCGACCTGTTTGCATACGCCAAGAACACCGTTTTTGCTGAGCCACAGTTGGATAATGTCTCCGCCGAGGTGACCGCCGAGGGCGCTATCGTTTTTGCGGTGGAATATCTGCCGGGTCAGTACGACCAGCGTGCCGATTCCGCCGCCCAGTGCATTCAGATTATTTCTCAGCAGGAGCGCCCCCTCATCCGCACCGCCAAGGTGTATGCGCTGTACGGCACCCTCTCTGAAGAGGAGCTAAAAGCCATTAAGCAGCACGTAATAAACCCTGTGGAGAGCCGCGAGGCTTCTTTGGAGTTGCCCGCTACGCTGGCGGTGGAGCATTCCATCCCCACTCCCGTGGCCACCATCGAGGGCTTTACGGCTATGGACCGTGACGCCCTTGCCACCCTGCTGGACAATATGGGCTTGGCGATGGACGTGGACGATCTGGCGTTTTTGCAGACCTATTTCCGTGACGAGGAGGGGAGAAACCCCACCGTCACCGAGATTCGCGTGGTGGACACCTATTGGTCCGACCACTGCCGCCACACCACCTTCTCCACCCATTTCGATAACGTGATGATCCACGATCCCGCGGTACAGGAGGCCTACGAGCGTTATTTGGATGCCCGTGTGGAGGTGTACGGCGAGGAAAAGGCCGCCGCCCGTCCCCAGACCCTGATGGACATCGCCACCCTCGCCACCAAGGTGCTGAAAAAGCGTGGACTCACCCCCGAACTGGACGAATCCGAGGAGATCAACGCCTGTTCCATCCATCTCACCGCCACGGTGAACGGCGAGGAGCAGGATTGGCTTTTGATGTTTAAGAATGAAACCCACAACCACCCCACCGAGATCGAGCCTTTCGGCGGCGCCGCCACCTGTATCGGCGGTTGCATCCGCGATCCCCTGTCGGGTCGTGCCTATGTCCATCAGGCGATGCGCGTGACGGGCGCCGGCGACCCACGCAAGACGGTGGGGGAGACCTTGGCGGGCAAACTACCCCAACGCAAGATCTGCCAGACCGCCGCCGCAGGCTATTCCTCCTACGGCAACCAGATCGGTCTGGCTACCGGTCACGTGGCGGAGCTGTATCACGAGGGCTTGGTGGCCAAGCGTTTGGAGTGCGGCGCGGTGGTTGCCGCCGCCCCTGCCGAGAATGTGCGCCGTGAGCGCCCTGCCGCAGGAGACGTGGTGATTTTGCTGGGTGGTCGCACCGGCCGCGACGGTATCGGCGGTGCCACCGGCTCCTCCAAGAGCCACAATATGAAATCCCTGACCACCATGGC